>DATLLQ010000268.1:0-41818 GCA_035537775.1 Vicinamibacterales bacterium
ATCCGAAAAGTGCTGGCGGCGGGCGTGCCGCCGGAGAAGCTGACACTGAGCACGGACTGCGGCATGAAGCCGCTGGCGCGCATGGTGGCGAAGATGAAGCTGAAGGCCCTCGCAGAAGGCGCGCGAACGGTCCGCGGCGAATTAATGGGCACGAAATAGCGAGGTCGATACATGGCAGACAAGAAAATCATCGCCGTCACCGGTGCGACGGGAACGCAGGGAGGCGGGCTCGTCCGCGCCATCCTCGCGGATCCGAACAGCGGCTTCACCGTGCGCGCGATCACGCGCGATGCGAACAAGGACAAGGCGAAGGAGCTGGCCGCGGCCGGCGCCGAGGTCGTCCAGGCCGACCTGGACGACGTGGAGAGCCTGAAGAAGGCGTTTGCCGGCGCGTATGGCGCGTACGGCGTCACCAACTTCTGGGAACACTTCTCTGGTGAGAAGGAAAAGGCGCAGGCGAAGAACATCGCCGACGCCGCCAGGGCCGCCGGCGTGAAGCACGTCATCTGGTCAACGCTCGAGGACACGCGCAAGCTGATGTCGCCCGACGACAAGCGGATGCCGATGCTCCAGGGCAAGTACCGCGTGCCGCACTTCGACGCAAAGGCCGAAGCCGACGAGTACTTCAAGGGGCTCCCCGTCACCTATCTGGTGACGTCGTTCTACTGGGACAACCTCTACATGTTCGGGCTGGCGCCGAAGAAGGACGACAAGGGCGTCTACAGCTGGACGTTCCCGATGGGCGACGCCAAGTTGCCCGCCATCGCCGGAGAGGACATCGGCAAGGCGGCACTCGGGGTCTTCAAGGCCGGCCAGCAGTACATCGGCAAGACCGTCGGCATCGCGGGCGAGAGCCTCAGCTTCCAGGAGATGAGCGAGAAGCTGTCCAAGGGCCTGGGAATCAGCCCCGTGCAGTTCAACGCGGTGGACGCCGACCTGTTCCGCAGCTTCGGCTTCCCGGGAGCCGACGAATACGGAAACATGTTCCAGACCTACCGCGACTTCGCGAAGGAAGTGAATGCCGCGCGGAGCATCGACGAGACCCGGAAGCTGAACCCGCAGCTCCAGTCGTTCGATCAGTGGCTGGCGAAGAACAAGGACAAGGTCAAGGCTGCGACGCAGCCCGCGGCCTAGTTGGATAGTTGGTAGTTGGCTAGTTCGTAGTGAGTTGGTAGTTCACTACGAACTACCAACTAGCTAACTAGCCAACTTACCTCGCCAGCCCCGCGGGGTCGTGCACGACCCCACCCTTCACGACTCTGTGAATCTGGCGGACGGCTTTGATGTCGTCGAGCGGGTTCGCGTCGAGAACCAGCAGGTCGGCCATCTTGCCGGCCTCCACCGATCCCAGGTCCTTTTCCTTTCCGATCATCCGCGCCGCGTTGATGGTGGCGGCGCGCAAGGCGTCGATCGGCTTCAAGCCACCCTCGACCATCAGCTCCAGCTCCATCGGCGAGGCCACGCCGAGCAGGACGCCGAAGAAGCCGGTGTCGCTGCCCATGACGATCGGGATGCCCGCGGCAAATGCCTGCTGCATGTTGGTCCGCAGCATGGGCAGGTGTTCCTTCGTGTACGCCGAGTTGTTCAGAAGCGACTGAAAGATCTTGGTGCCCTGCGGCGAGGTAAAGGTCTGGTAGATGCCCGGCGGCTGGAGCCCGAGCTGGTCCCAGAATGGCGCCTGACGCTTGGCAAACGCCCCGACGTCCGCAACGTCCTCGAACATTCCCAGCGTCGGCACGTACACGGCGCTGTTCTTCTTCATCAGCGCGATGAAGTCCTGATCGATCGGCTCGTCGATGATGCCGTGCATCAGGCCATCGACGCCGGCGCGCAGCGCCTCTTTGGCGCGCACCAGCTGCGGCGCATGAACGTAGACACGAAGACCCAGCCGGTGCGCCTCGTCAACGACCGCCTGCAGCACGTCCATCGGCATCACCTGGAACGTGCTCTTCGAGGCCCACGCGAGATCGTCGCGGTGAATCTTGATTGCGTCCACGTTGGCAGACTTGAGCTTCTGGATGACGGCACGCGCGTCGGCGGCCGTCGCCGGCGTCAGGCCCTGCTGGCCCAGCGATGCGCCCGGAACCGTGATCGCCGGTCCGGTCCCGAAGAATCGCGCCACGGGCGCGGCATCCGCGGCGGCGGCTGTCTTGAGCTGTGTGAATTCATTCACGCCGCCATCAGGATTGAACACGGTGGTGACACCAACCGCGAGCAGCCGTCCCAGGTTACCGACGTAGTTCTCACGCTGCGGGCCAAGGCTCATGCCGCCGGCGCCGAGGTGGTTGTGCATGTCGGCAAGTCCCGGAATCACGAACTTGCCGCGGCCGTCGATGATCTCCCCGGCCAGGGATCCCGTCGTTGCAGTCCCCGGGGCAAGCGGCACGACCGAGACGATCCGTCCGCCGCCAATCGTGATGATTGAATTCGGAACAACCGCACTGGTCGGATTGACGAGAGTGGCCCCGACAATCACTACCGCCCCCTTTACATCCTGAGCACCCGGAACGGCCCCGAGCGCAGCCAGGAGCACGAGCAGCGGCAGAAGGCATCGGCGCATGGCGGCGAATTCTAGTCCAGTCGCGACTTGACCCCGGGTGAAAGACAGCATGACGATCCTCCGGATGTGGCGGGCTGTAACCGGCATTGTGATCCTTCTGACGTGCAGCGTCCACGGTCAGCCGTCAGGAAAAGCATCGTTCGTGGTCTACGAGAAGGGCCAGCGAACCGGAACGCTCGACACCAGCGTGACGCGGTCGGACAGCGGCTGGCGCATCCAGGGCACGTTGCAGACGAAAGGGGCCGTGCCCGTACGAATCGTCAACCTCGATTTGCTCTACGACCAGCGATGGTTCGGACGCTGGATGACGATGGAGATGAAGCAGCCGGACGACGTGATCGTGCACGTCGCGGTGGGGCGGACGACGGCCCAGGTCGATGTGGTGCGTTCCCGCGAAGCGGGATTCCGTTCGCACAGCGCATCGCCGAACACGATCCTGCTCCCCGACCGCGCCTATGGCGCCTATGAAGCGGTGGCCGCACGTCTGTCGGGCGGTTCCGCTGACGCCGATCTCCCGCTGTTCATCCCTCCAATCGGCGAGACCCGGGCGATCGTCGAATCGGTCGCCACCGAGCGGCTCCAGACGGCCTCTGGCCCGATCTCCGCGCGCCACTTTGTACTGATGGAGATTCGGGCCCGGCCAACGCGTGTGGATCTCTGGACCGATCGCGGCCGCCTGCTGCGGCTGGACCTGCCACAGGCGCAGATTTCGGTCGTCCGCTCGGACGTGCGCTGAAGATATACAATCTGCGGACACTTTTCACTGAGGACGCATGGATCCATTTCTGGAGTCTCTCCAGCAGAGCGCGCTAGCCCGGTTCATCGGCGAGTCAGGTTCTCTCCTGGGTTATCCGACCATCCTGTTTCTCCACACACTCAGCCTCGGAACGATTGCCGGACTCAACGCGGGCGTTGACCTGCGCATCCTCGGCTTCGGGCGTGGCGTCCCGCTCGGGCCGCTCGGCCGCCTCTTTCCAATCATGTGGCTCGGCTTCGCCGTCAGCGCCCTCTCGGGACTGGCGCTGCTGCTGACCGATCCGGTCACCAGGCTTCATCAGCCGGTGTTCTACATCAAGCTGCTCCTCGTCGCGCTGGGTGTCGTGACGATGCAGATGATGCGCAACCGCGTCTTCCGGAATCCGTCGATTGACAGCGGGGTGCTGCCGCCGAACGCGCGGACGCTGGCGGTGGTTTCCCTCTGCTTGTGGATCGGGGCGACGACTGCGGGCCGCCTCATTGCGTATCTCTGAGGCTGACCGATGAACATGAACGTCCCGCACCTCCACCTGCTGCTGAATCACATCCCGACGATCGGCGGCGCCGCCGCCATCGCGCTGCTCATCATCGCGTTCGTCCGCAAGAGCGACGATCTCAAGCGCATCGCCCTCGAAGCCACGTACGTCGTCGCGCTGTTGACCTTCCCCGCGTACATGAGCGGTGTCGGCGCGCAGCAGTCACTTCTCACCACACCGGACGTCTCGCAGACGTTCGTGGACGCGCACTGGGATGCCGCGATCTTCACCTTCACGCTGCTCCAGCTCGCGGGAGCGTTCTCCTGGCTGGCGCTGTGGAAATGGCGGCGCAGCGGCCGCTGGCCGACGACGCTGGTCACAGGCGTCGTGGTGCTGTCGGTGCTCTCATTCGCCACGGCCGCCCGTACGGCCAGCCTCGGCGGCGAGATCCGTCACCCGGAGATCATCGTCAGCGACCAGACGGGGGAGGAAGCGCAAGCGGCAGCCGACGCGCAGGCAGCGACCGATGCACAACTGGACACCGACCCAGGCTGGATCAGCGGACGTGGGCTCGGCCGGTGGATCACGGACAAGGTCTGGGTGTGGCCGGCGTCGGAGGCGCTGCACTTCATCGGCCTGTGGCTGATTCTGGGCATCGTGCTGATCGCCAACCTGCGCCTGCTCGGCTTCATGCGGGCTGTTCCGTATTCCGCCGTGCACCGGATGCTGCCGTGGGCCGCGCTCGGCCTCGCGATCAACGTCGTGACCGGGATGATATTCACGACGGCGACACCGGATCAGTACGGCCTGAACGTCTCGTTCCTCTGGAAGATCGTCTTCCTGGTGGTCGCCGGCCTGAGCCTGCTGTACACGACCGTGTTCGAGGGACCGTGGCACGTTGACGCCGGCAAGGAGCCGCCGCTGCGCGTGAAGATCGCCGGGGCAACGGCCATCCTGTCCTGGGTCCTCGTGATGTACTTCGGCCGCATGCTGCCGTTCCTCGGCAACGCGTTCTAATAACCCCCCTGACAACCAACTCCCAACTTCCAAAGAGCTCGATGAGCGGAAGGTTGGGAGTTGGGCGTTGGGAATTGGGAGTTCGCCTGTGCAACTAGCGATCATCGTCAGCATCACCGTCGCCGTGTCGTTCGTGATCGTCTATGCGATCGCCGTGTTGATCGACCGCAACGCTGAGGTGTAGTCCACCAGCCAGGTCCGCTACACTAGCGGCTGGAGGTTGGTAATGGTCGAGGTTCGACGATGCATGACGGCCGCCATTGCAGTCGGCTGTCTCCTGTTCACCCTTCCACTCGCCGCCCATCACGGGTGGAGCAACTACGGCACCGATGAGTTCAGTCTCACCGGCACCCTCGACACACCATTAAGCCTGTCCGGCCCGCACGCAACGATGCGGCTCCGCGCGGAGGGTCAGGTGTGGAACATCGTCCTGTCGGCCGGAAACCGAGTGTCGTCAGCGGGGCTCAAGGAAGGCATGATCCCCGTCGGCGCGCAGGTGACGGTGGAGGGCCACCGCCATCGCGACTCCAAGACGTACGAGGTCAAGACCGAGCGCGTGAAGTGGAATGGCCGGCTGTTCAACGTCTATCCCGACCGGACCTGACGGAAACCCGAAACAGAACGCCGAAGGGCACCCAGAGGGTGCCCTTCGTGTGTACGGCCCTTACAGCGGTCCGCTGCCCCACGGCCCGGTGATCGCGAACGTGATCCCTGGCGTCTGGATGTTCGCGAACAGCCACTTGCCATCGGGGCTGTAGCAGGCCCCCGCGAACTCCTGGCTGCGGTAATTGCCCGGCGCGACCGTCTTGCCGGCGATCGCGATCAGGTTCGCGGTCAGCTCGACGTTGTTCTCGCAGAAGGTGAACGTGTTGCCGTCGAGCGTGAGGCCAACCATCCGCTCGGCCGCGATGTTCGTTCCACCAGCCGCGTCTTCGCACAGCAGCAGCCCGCCGCGCGGCGTCACCGTCATGTTGTCGGGATTGTCGAGGTCGTTCGCCGTCGGCGAGGCGTAAATCAGCTTGAGCGTCTCGTTGAACGGGTCGTACTCGAACACCTGTCCCTCGGAGACCGGTCCGCCGTTGGTGGACAGGAAATATCCTTTCGTCGTCCCCCACCAGCAGCCTTCGAGCCGCCGGAATTTCGCGCCGCCCTGGGCGATGCCCTGCTGAACACACGACGTCGTTTTCGCCTCAGGGTCGTTGATCGGCACCCACTGGCAGTTCCAGGTCTGCCCGATGGTCCCGAGCGGGCCGAAGTCGTCCTGCGCCGGGCCCTGCAGCGCCTTCAGCATGTACAGCCTGCCGCCATGCTTCAGGTCGCCCTTCACATTCGGAATGAAGCGGTAGAAGCCGGACGGCGTGGCGTCCTCGGTCTCGTACACGTAGCCGGTGTTGTGGTCGACCATCATCGCTTCGTGCGAGAAGCGCCCCAGTGCGGTCAGCGGCGTGGGGTCGCCCTTCTGTGCGTCGACTTCGAACGACCAGCCATGGCCGGCATCCGTCGTCTCCTCACCGGTGATCCAGGTGCCCCACGGTGTGACGCCGCCGGCGCAGTTCCGGTTCGTGCCCGCGAGCGTGGACCAGTCCTTTTCCCACTCGCCTGTACGGAGGTTGAAGATCAGATTCGTCGTGCCGCCTGCCGCGTCGTTGCGGTACGTAATCGACGGCTTGTTCAGGTATGGAGTGCCCCCGCCGCCTTCGTGATTACGCACGAGAATGATGCGCCCCGAGTTGCCCTGGGCGTCGACCACCGCCATGCCGTCATGCAGGTTCGGACAACGAACGTCGTCCGCCATGACATCGCCGGTCCAGCTGTACGAACGGTACCGGAATCCGGCCGGGAGGCTGAGCAGCATCAGCCCCGTGACTTCGTCCACGGTGGGAGCGATGGGCCCATACGGGCTCGCAATAGCAGCGCCTTCGGCGCGACGCGCCATGAACGGCCCAAACGAAGCGGCCCAGACTGCGCCCGCACCCATGGCGCCGCGACGGAGAAACGTCCGGCGATCAAACTCATTGTTTTCGATCATGTGGCCTCCAGAGACAGGGAGGCTCAGGCTATGAGGCAGACGTGACGCTGCTGATACCGCGGCGCAAACGCCGCGTAAACGTTTCGGCCACCGTCGGACGACGGTGGCCGTTTGAAGATGCGAACAGGGATCTGGAGACTTTACTGCCCGTCGCCGGCTTCCTTCGGCGCTCCGGTGCCCGAAGAGCCCATGAACAGCCGGCGGCCGTCCGGCAGGATCAGATCCGCGCCGTTGGCGCGAAGCGCGCCGTTCTTGGCGCGGTAGCCCTCAACCGTGATCTCGGTGCCCTGCTTGAGGGAGTCCTTGGTGAAGCCGCGCCGCGTGAGCGTGTTGGGCGTGCCTCCCTCGATCATCCATTTGCTGACGGTGCCGTCGGGATTCTTTACGTCGAGATGGATCCACGAATGGGGATTGATCCACTCCATCCTCGTCACCGTGCCGCGCAGCGTCACCGGCTGATTGGCGTCGAACTCCGCCGCGAACGAGTGATGAGCGCCGGCAGGTATCGCCAGCGAGACGATCAGTGCGGCACATGCGCCAGCGAGAATGCCAAAGGTTCGCATCGGTCCTCCTACTTCTTCTGGGCTGCCGCAGCCGCCTTCTCTTCGTCACGCGCTACTTCGAGGATGTTGCGCAGGCCGTAGTTCCCCTCGTGGCACGCATATTCGACGAGATCGCCTTCGGTCGGCCGCATGTTCAGTTTCACCGTCCACGGCGCGGTCCAGACGGTGGGATCCTCGATCGTCAGCAGCAGCTCGAGCCGCCGCTCGTCGATGCGGCGGTACCGCTCGGTCAGCTTCAAGTTCGTGTTCGAACCGCGGTAGCTCGTCTTGTTGCTGAAGTTGGTCGTTTCGACCACCAGCGTGTCGCCCTCGTACCACCCTCGCGATTCACCGAGATACTGACGCATCGTCGTGCCGGTGATGCGCTTGCGTCCGTCGAGCGGGATGATTCGCGCGTCGTGCACCATCTCGTGGACGATGACGACGTGGTCGGGGCTCTGGACGATCTGGATGTTGTTGTTGTAGAGGCCGGGAAGGCTCGCCGTCGGCAGCCCCCACGTAATGCAGCGCTCGAGCAGGCTGCGATCGAGCCACGAGTCGGCGCGTCCACCCGGACGGGCGCCACCACCGCGGCCACCGCCGCCGCCTCCGCGACCGGCGCCGCCGCGGCCGCCAGCAGCCGTTGCCGCAACGGTCGGCGGAACGCGCCCGTTCGGCGGGTCGATGATGAGCGATGTGCGCCGATCGTCGTCAACGTTCCTGCCCGGGTCGGTCCAGTACGCCGCGTGGACCGTGCCGGCCGGCGCCTCGTCGGGCGGCGGCTCGTCCATCCGCTTGGCTGCCCGTGCTTCGAGCGTCTTCACCTCCTCGTCGGTGAGGAACTGCCGGTCGCCATACTGCTGCGCCCGCTCGAGAGGCGTGATGGTCTTGTAGTCCCAGGTGCCCTGCACGTCCGGCGCTCCCCAGGGAGTGCGCGGCGCCGGCTTGGCCGTGACGGGCTTTGCGGTGGCTGTGGGTGTGGCGGGCTTTGCGCCAGCGCCCGACTGGGCAACCAGGCGTTCAACCGCGATCGATGACGAGATAAGAATGGCGCCGAGGACGACTGTTGCTGCTCGCACGGGTCGCTCCTTCGAAAGGGCCTGACTTGTCGGTGCGGATCGTAGCAGAACGGTCGGAGGGGTCCAAGGGACCTGACGAGCCGGACTAGATGGTCTTGACCCGCGCTCCGCTGGGGCTCTCGAGCGCCTGCCGGAAATCGCCGACCTTGTCGGCTGCCGGATCCTCGACGCCGACCAGGATGGCGCCGTCGCTGACTTCCGGGTCGTACAACCCCCGGCTCCGGCCAAGGCCGGCGGACGCGACCAGCGAGGTGACCGTGGCCAGGATCGCGCCGAGCATCGTCAGCTCGAAGATGATGATGAGGTTCGGCCACCACGCGTAAATCGGCAGGCCGCCGACGTTGATCGGCCAGGACGTCTCGGTCAGCCACGTGAGGCTGAACCCCGTCGCCATTCCGATCAGTCCGCCGCCGCAGGCAATCCACCACATCCAGCTGCGCTTGTCGATGTGGCCGAACTCGAAGTCCTCCATCGGCTGCGCGGACAGGATCGTGATCTGCGCGTCGCCAAGACCAGCTGCGCGGAGGCGGTTCACCGCCTGCTGCGCTGCATGCCCGTCAGCGTAGAGTCCGTAGACAGCCTTCACAGCCGCAGCTCCCCGAGAGGATGTTCTTCTGTCGCCGGTGGAATCAGATCCGCCGGCGGATGATCGCCGGCCTTCAGCTCCCACATCGAGATGATCGGGACCAGCTTGGAGAAGAGCGCGTAGAGCAGGATCATCGCGCCGAACGTCGCGGCGGTGATGATGATCTCAACCGGCTGAGGACGATAGATGCCGTAGCTGTACGGCAGGTACTTGTGGCCGAGCGCCGGCACGATGATCAGGAACCGCTCCAGCCACATGCCGATGACGACGCCGATTGAAGCGATGACGCAGCCGGTGATCGTGCGGAAGCGCTTGATCCCCATCAGGCTCAGCGGCAGCACGAAGTTGCAGATCACCATCGTCCAGTAGAGCGGCGCGAACGATTCGCGCTGCGTGCGCCAGAACACCGCCATCTCCGCCGGCCCGTTGCCGTAGTAGGTGACCAGGCGCTCGTTGAAGACGAAGTAGCCCCACAGCAACGCCATCACCAGCAGCAGCTTGCCGAGGTTCTCGAAGTGCACCGGGTGGAGGTAGGCCTCGAGGTGCAGGATCTTGCGGAGTGCGGCCATGGCCAGCAGCAGCGCGGCGATGCCGCTGAAGATCGCGCCGGCGACGAAGTACGGCCCGAAGATCGTCGTCTGCCACATCGGCACCGGCGCCATCGAGAAGTCGAAGGAGACGATCGTGTGGACCGACACGGCGACCGGGATGATGGCGATCGCCATGATCTGCATCGCCGTCTCGAGCCGGTGCCACTGCCTCGGCGTCCCGCGCCAGCCGAGCGCCAGCGCCGCATAGATCCGGCGGCGCAGTCCCGTGGCGTGGTCGCGCGCGACGGCGAAGTCCGGAATGATCGGCAGATACAGGAAGAGCAGGCTGCCGGTCAGGTAGGTGTTGATGGCGAAGAAGTCCCACACCAGCGGCGACCGGAAGTTCGGCCAGATCAATCTCTCGCTCGGGTACGGGAACAGCCAGAACGCCAGCCACGGACGGCCGAGATGGATGATCGGGAACATCGCGCCGATCATCAGGGCGAAGACCGTGATGACCTCCGCGCAACGCGTGACTGGACGACGCCAGCCTGCGTTGACCAGGCGGAGAATCGCGGAGATCAGCGTACCTGCGTGGCTGATGCCGATCCAGAAGACGAAGTTGGTGACGTAGAAGCCCCAGAAGATCGGCCAGCGGATCCCCGAGATGCCGAACCCGAAGAACATCTGGGTGAACCAGCTGACGAGGCCCGCCACCACGAGTGCGGCCGGCAGCGCCACGAGCGCATAGAAGCGCCACGAGGTCTGCATCAGCGGCCGGAGCAGGTCGCGATTGATCTGCTGGTGGGCAGGATGGGTCATCGGAGTCTCACGCCTGCTTCGACAGGTAGGTGACCTTCGGCTTCGTCCCGAGGTCTTCCAGCAGCTTGCTGCCGCGCGGCGAGCGTGACAGCCGCGACACGTCGCTTTCCGGATCGTTCAGGTCGCCGAAGACGAGCGCGCGCGACGGGCACGCCTGCGCGCACGCGGTCTGCAGATCGCCATCCTTCAGCTCCTGTTCGGTGGCCTTCGCCTCGATCGTCGCGGCCTTGATGCGCTGCACGCAGAACGTGCACTTCTCCATCACGCCCACTTCACGCAGCGAAACGTCGGGGTTGAGCTGCAGGTGCAGCGGCTTGTCCCACGACGGGTTGAAGAAGTCGAAGAACCGGACGTTGTAGGGGCACGCGTTGGCGCAGTAGCGGGTACCGATGCAGCGGTTGTAGACCTGGGCGTTGAGGCCGTCCTGCGTGTGATGGCTGGCGTAGGTCGGGCAGACCGGCTCGCACGGCGCGTTGTCGCACTGCTGGCACAGGACCGGCCGGAACTTGAGCGAGACGTCCGGGAAGTCGCCTTCCCAGTAGCGCTCGACGCGGATCCAGTGCTTGGCACGCCCGCGCGACGCCTGCTCGGCGCCGACCGTCGAGATGTTGTTCTCCGCGTGGCACGCCGTCACGCATGCGCCGCACCCCGTGCAGCGATCGAGATCGACGGCCATTCCCCAGTTCGGCATCAGCGTCCGTGCTCCTCGTGTTCCCGCATTCCACCCGCAAACAAGATCAACCGCCCATCCGCCTTGCCGACGCGCGCGATCTTGACGCGGGTCGCCGCCCATGCGGGCGCGCCCGTCGTCGATACCGTGAGCGGCGCCAGCAGGTCCACCGGGTTGGCGCCGCGGCCACTCGCATACCGGGTAAACGTCGTGTGCCCCTGCCCAGCCGGCATCGCCAGCACGTCCGGCGCGATGCCTGGCGAGAGATACGCCGCCGTCTGAACGGTCCCGTGCGGCGAGGCCACGTCGACGACATCGCCCTGCTCGATCCCAAGCTTCGCCGCGGTGGCCGGATTGATCTCGACCCAGCTGCTCCACATCGCGGACGTCAGCGGATCCGGCATCTCCTGCAGCCACGGCAGGTGCGCCAGCGATCCATCCAGGAACTGATTCGACGGATACGGCAGGAAGTGAAACGGGTACTGGCCGGCATCGCCGTCGAATTCAGGGGTCGACGTAGTGTCCGCCTTCAGGCGGACCGTATTCGTGGTGTCCGGCTTCAGCCGGACCGCAGCGGGCAGGGTCCCCCACCATCCGCCCTTTTCCTGCACGTCGGTCCACGTGTCGCTGCCGTCGGTCATCGCCGGCAGCGGCGTCAATGTCGCCGTCAGCATCTCCTCGAACGTCTGCCACGGCAGCTCGAGCGGCTTCTCGAGCGCGCGGCCGACTTCGAGCAGCACATCAGGCGTCGCGCGCGTCTCATGGAGCGGCTTCATCACCGGCGGCGCCGCACTCACGACAGCGATCGCAGAGCCCGACTCGGGAACAGCCTCGCTCCACGTTTCGAGGAACGAGTGATCGGGCAGGATCAGGTCCGCGAGGATGCTCGTCTCGTCGAGGAAGCTGCCGAAGCTGACGATGAAGGGCACCTTGTTCAGCGCGTCGCGAACCTTCCAGGCGCGCGGGGCCGTGAACACCGGGTTCACGCCGTCAAGCATCAGTGCCCGGGTGTCGGCGCCCTGCTCCGAGAGCAGGAACGACGCCAGCTGCTGAAGCGTGCGCCCCTGACGAGCGACGCCCGGCAGCGTCGCCGCGGCTGCCACATCGAACTGAGGCGTGAACGACAGTCCGCCGGGCGAGCCAACACTCCCCACAAGCGCATTGAGCGCGTTGACCGCCAGCGCATTGAACAGGCCGTTCGTGTGCGCCAGCGCCGCACCGCCAATGACCGCCACGCCGGCGAGTGCACGCATCCCAGGCACCGCGGATTCGCCAGTGAATTCGCGCGCCAGGCGCTCGATGCGCGACGCCGAGACGCCGGTGATCTTCTCGACGGCGTCCGGCGCGTAGTCGGGAAGGCCGGCGCTCCAGCCTTCGATCGACGAGACCGCGCGCGGATCCGGACGCGTACCGTTCGCGTTCGTTCCGTTCTTGAGGATCAGGTGCGCCAGGCCAAGCGCGAGCGCACCCTCCGTCCCCGGACGGACAGGCACCCATTCGTCCGCGCTGGCGCCGGTCTGCGACATCCGGGGCTCGGCCTGGACGAATCGTCCGCGCACGCCCACCCGCCCCTGCCGCATCTCGCCGTACGCGCGGGCATGCGCGACAGGCGCATCCCACGTGCCGAGGACGTCGGCCCCGAAGTTCAGGACGTAGCGGCTGTTCGCGAAGTCGAACGTCGGCAGCTGCTCGTTGCCGAAGCTGATGCCATTCGCCGCCCGCAGCACGTCGTCGCCAAACAGCTCATAGGTGACCGGCGCCGGGGCGCCCAGGCGCGACAGGAACGCGGCGATCAACGTGTTGCGGTGACTCTCGCCGCCACGGCCGACGAACGCGACGGCTTCGGGCGCGGCGGCACGAGCCTCGTTCAGCTTCGAGACGACCTCGGCAATCGCCGCTTCCCAGGTGATCGCCTCGTATGCACCATCGCCCCGATTCCCTTTCCGCTTCAGCGGCTGCGTGATGCGATCGGGGTGATACGTGACCTGAATCCCAGCCTGGCCGCGCGCACATAGGCCGCCGCGGTTCACGGGATGGTTCGGGTTTCCCTCCAGCTTCTTCGCCGCCAGGATATGAAGGAGGCCCGCCTTGCCGTTGCGCACGACGTCGGCATCGGCGTCCATCACCCGGACCGTGAGACCGCAACCGGACGGACACAACGGGCAGACGCTCGGCTTCCAGACCGCCTGGCCAGGAATGATGTCCTCGTCAGGGACGAAGCGAATGAGCTGATGGTCCGGATCGCCGCAGCTCGCGAGCGCGGCCGTGGTACCCGAGACCGCGGTGAGCTTGATGAAGGATCGGCGGTCCATCAGGGTCTCAGAAGTGACATGTGAGGCAGTCCACCGGCGCCTTGCGCTCGTTGTGGCAGTTCACGCAGAAGCCCATGTTCAGATCGACGTTCCGGCTGGCGACGGTGCCCTCGTGAATCGGGCCGTGGCACGTCGTGCAGTTCACGTTGGCGCGGATGTGCGGCGCGTGGTTGAACTTCACGTGCGCCTGCGGCGTGTAGTCGAACACGCGGCGCCAGACGAAGTCCTCGCCTCGATCGCGCATCGCCGTGATCTGCTTGATGCGCGCGCGATCGACGGCAATGGCGTTGTGGCAGACCATGCAGGTGCGCACGCTCGGCAGGCCGGCCACCGGACCTGTCGTCACCGATTCGTGACAGTACTCGGTGCAGCCGATCTTCTTACCGAAGTGAACGTTGTGCGGAAACTCGACCGGCTGCTCCGGCGTCTTTTCGTGGCTGCCGACGAAGTCGCTGAGCGCCTCGCCGACGCTGGCCCGCGCCGTCGTGAACACACCGCTGCTCTGGCCCGGCAGCGCCGGGGTGCTCGAAGCCGAAGGCTGTGGTGTTGTGTCCAGCATCCGGCAACCAAGGCTGCCGGCCAGTATCAGCGCGCTGACGACGAGAGCGCTCCGCACCCTCGCTATTTGGCCTTTGCGGCTCCGGCCGGCGCCGGACCGATGCTGCGGATGTAGTTGACGATCTCCCAGACGTTCTTTTCCGTCAGGGTGCCCTTCATCCCCTTCATTTCGGATTTCGGGGCCGGAGCACCGTTCCAGATCAAAGCGAAGATCTCACCGTCGCTGGATCCATGGTCCCACTTCGCATCGGTAAGATCGGCCGGCTTCGGATCCTTCGGGGCCAGCGGACCATCGCCCCTCCCGCGAAGGCCGTGACAGTGCCGGCAATTCTTCGCATACAGAGCCTGCCCCGACTTGATGGACGCGGCGTTCGCCGCCACGGGATTCTTTCGCGCCGCCAGCTTCGGATCCCCGCCGCGCCGCTGCGCATCGGCCGTCGCTGTCGTCAGCGCAACCGCAAATGCCAGAGTGATGAGTGCCGCCGCCCAACGCATGGTCGTGAATAGCTCCCTGAAGTATCCTGAAATCGCTGGAAACCTTGGCAGTTTACTTCAGGTTCGGAGCCGCGCGAACCTGACGAAGAATTCACGAAGAGTTCAGAAACAGGTGGCGGCCACTGTCCTAAGATTCCCGAATGCGCAGACCATCCCAGACCCTTGCCTGCCTTGCCGCGCTGCTCGTGACCATCGCCGCTGCCGGATGCCAGCGCGCCGTGGAGTCGAAGGAAGAGTCCTCAGGCAACCTGCCGCCGTTCGTCGCCGACACGACGATCAAGGACCTGATGCTGAACGTCGTGGACACGAACGCCGACGTCGTCTGGCTGTCCGTGACCACCGTTGCCAGTGACAAGGGCCTGATCGAAACGCGGCCGACCACCGACGAGGAGTGGGCCCGGGTGAAGGCCGGCGCGATTACGCTGGCCGAGGCCGCCAACCTGCTGATGATTCCGGGACGGCGCGTTGCCCGGCCGGGCGAGAAGTCGGAAACACCTGGCGTCGAGCTCGAGCCGGAGGAGATGGACAAGCTGATCCAGGCAGACCCTGGCAAGTTCTACGAGCACGCCAAGGCGCTGCACAACGCCGCGATGCTTGCCGCCAAGGCCGCTGACGCCAAGGACGCCGACAAGATCTTCGAGGTCGGCGAGACGATCGAGCACGCGTGCGAAAACTGCCACAAGACCTACTGGTACCCGAACGAGGTCATCCCGCAGTTCCCCACTCAGCCCGAGCCGGCGAAGAAGTAGTGTCCGCCTTCAGGCGGACCTAGCGGATCCTTACGGGACGAACACGACCCCCCAGGGGCGATCTCCGACCTTCACCGTCGCCTTCACCGAACGGCTCTCGACATCGACGATCGACACGTCGTTGGACGGGCCGTTCGCGGTGAAGACGGTCTTCCCGTCCGGCGATACCGCAATCCCCCACGGCCTGTCCCCCACCTGAATCGACCCGACCGGCTGGTTCGTCTTCGTGTCGATGATGACCACGTTCTTGCCGCGTCCGGTCGAGATGAAGACGTGCGCGCCGTCAGGCGACGCCACGGATCCCATCGGCCGGACCATCTCGCCCGTGAGCTTGATGACATCCAGCACGGCGTTCTTCATCGCATCGACCACCCACACGCCCGAGCCGTTTTCCGCCGTGACGTACGCGCGCGAGCTGTCGGGCAGGAACGCCGTTGAGCGCGGCCGCGGCCCGACCTTGAAGGTCTTGAGAAGCTTGAGATCGATGGCGTCGATCGCCGTGACCTGGCTGTCTTCCTCTGACGTCACATAGACGACGCGGCCGTCTGGCCGCAGGTCCACGCCTTCCGGCTCATCACCCACCTTGAACGTCGCCAGCACGTGGCCGTCGTCCACGGACACAACCGTCAGCTCGCCGGTGTCTTCGTTGGCGACGAACAGGCGGGTCCCGTCGGTGCTGACCGCCGTCTGCTCCGGATCCGATCCCGCCTTGATCACGCGCAGCAGGCGCTGCTCAGCGACGCTGACGACGCCGATGCCGTCGGCCTTCTTGTCGGGAGGTGGAAGCTTGCTTTCGTCAACGCCCGGCGGCGCGCTCGGAGATCCGCTGAGCGCGATGAACAGCGTCGATCCGTCCGGGCTCAGACGGATACCGCGCGGGCGCTTGCCGACTGGTATCGTGGCGACGGCTTTCGCCGCGGCGACATCGACCACGGTGATGTCTCCGCCGTTCTCGTTGGTGACAAACAGCCGGCCCGCGGCAAAGACCGCTGGGGTCTCGGGCTCGGATGAAGGCGGCGGGGCCTCATCACGGGAACACCCAGCGTACAGAAGAGCGGCCATGCTGAGGACAATGAACCTGCGCATGGCCGGATTCTACTGCGCGAGGCGCTCTTGAAAGGGCGCCCTACGGACCCTATTTCTTCTCCTGGCGCGGCCCCGGCTGAGCCGGTGACGGCTTCGCCTGCGGTACGACGGGCTGTGCCGTGCGCGTCGTCGTGGGCTCGACCTTGCCGACACGTCGCACGCTGCCGGCATCAATCGTCGTCCCCTTCTGGTTGATCGTCTGGAAGTACAGCTCGTCGCCGACGATCTCCATTAGGATGAACGTGTAGTCGGTGTCGTTGCCGTAGGCGGTCAGCGCGCTCTTCTGCAGGTCACCGCGGCGAAGCTTCGCCGATGACCCAAGCGTGAAGTACGCAATCCCCTTCTGCGGCTTGATGCGCTCGTAGAAGTGTTCGTGCCCGGCGAGTACCAGGTTGACGCCGTACTTCATGAACACGGGCTCGAGCAGCCCGCGTTGCAGGTCGGCCGATCCGTGCGTCTCTCCCGAGGAATACAGCGGGTGATGGAAGAACATGATTTTCCATTCGGACCCGCTCGCGGCCAGCTCCTTATCCAGCCAGCCCAGCTGCTTCTCATCAACGTAATTGCTGTCGAGCGCAAAGAAGCGCACGCCATTCTGCGGCTTGAAGCTGTAGTAGCGCTCGCCGTTCATGTTGAACGGCTTGTAGTTCCGTTGAATCGCCGCATCGTCGTGATTGCCGAGCGCCGCGTAGAACTTCACGCCGCCGTCGAGCAGTGCCTTGTATGGAATCTCGAACTTCTTCTGGAAGTCCCGCGCCTTCTCGCCGCCATAGAGGTTGTCGCCCATCATGACGACGAAGTCGAACTTGAACCGCGTCCGCCATGTGGCCAGCTCCTTGGCGACCGCCACCTGGTCGGATCCGCCGGTGCCGGTATCGCCGAGCACCCCGAACTTCACCGAACCGTCCTTGTTGGGCAGGCGGAGTTCCTGGCTGGCGAGCTGGGGCGTCAGGCCCGCAATCAATACAGCGATGAACAGTAGACGACGCATGATGTCCCTCCGGCCCTACCTGATCACGTTCAGCGCGTAGTCGAGGATGACATCCGCATCCTCGTCCACGAGAACAAGATGCTTCTCGATGATTCGATACTGCAGCGGCTCCGGCAACGTCGGCAGGCTGATGAGCAGGTTCGCCGGCACCGTCGGCACGGACGCGCCTTCCGGGTACTTCGCGTTCACCTTGAACGGAATATTCGTCGGGGCGTCGTCCTTGATGATCGCCTTCGCGTCGCGGCCGTCGTCGCCCTTCAACTCGGGAGAGAGCAGGCGGCGGAACTTCGCCGTGATCTCGGACGTGAAGATGTCGCCATGCTTCGCGTTGGCGCGAGCCGCGCGGATCTCCGTCGCCATCGCATCCTGGGCCGCCTTGATCTTCGTGGGGTCCGTCGTCTCCTTGAGCGCCGGGGCACCCTTGACGGCGGCCTTCCGCAGCGTCATGTACGCGTCGATGCGGCTCTTGAAGTCCTGGAGAACGGCCGCGTCGGCGTTGACGCCCGTGGCCCTGGCCTGATCGGCAACCGGCGTCGCGGGAGCAGCCTTCTTCTCTGTCCGCGGAGCGGGAGGAGCCTGCGCGGGCTGCGACTCGCCGACCGCGCCTGACGTCGGCACGGGCGCCTGGGCGGACAGTTCGTTCGACTGCTGAAAGGTGGTATCCGGAGTGGCATTGCGATCACATGAGATCGCCAGAACCACGACCGGAAGCATCAGTAATCGGGTGACGTTCATGAAAATCTCCCTTAATGCCGCATGGCTCTGTTACTCCATGCAGCACGGGTCTGGAAGATTTCACGATCCGTGCCGAGGTCAGCTCGGCTGTAGGCAGGTCCGGATCAGTTAGAACGACACGCGAAGCGCGACGCGCCCGGACCGCGGGATGGCGGCATGGAAGTGCAGGTCTTCCACCGGTGCGGGCTCGCCCTGGAGTTGCGACTCGAAGAAGTAGTCGATGTCCGACACCTTCGAGTTGAACAGGTTGAACCCTTCCGCCACCAGCCGCACGCGGTTCGTGAACTGGTAGCCGAGCTCCCCGTTCAGAATCGACGTCGATTTCGACTTCTGGCTGTTGTCCTCAATCAGCGGCCGGGGACCAAAGTGTCGCAACCGCACGCTGCCAAACGGCCCACGGTCGACTCCGGCCGGCGGATTCACGGAGAAGCCGGCGGAAATGACGCGGTTGAGCGCACCCGGTACAAAGTCCTCTCCCACGGGCACGTCCCTGAAGCGCGCCCGTGAGAAGGACAGGTCCAGGTCCATCGTCGTCCACTTGTTCGGGTAGATGTAGTTCGTAATCTCGACGCCCATGCGCTGGCTGGCAGGTCCCTCTTCCGTGCTGCCCGAGTCGCCGACGTAGATCAGCTCCGAGTCGAAGTTCAGATACCAGAGCGTGGCGGTTGTCTGAAGGCCCTTGATCGCGACGCTGCGAACGCCAACCTCTCCGCCATTCGCCCGGGCAAAATGCGGTGCCGCGGTGACCGGATCGCCAGTGACCGGATCGACCGTCAGGTTGATTCCCAGGCCGGAGTTCGAGTGGAACCCGAGACCCCAGTTCACATAGAACTCTGTGCCACCCCACGGCCCGAACGCGGTTGACACTTTGGGGCTCACGATGCCGCCGGAGTCCTTGCCGGAGTTCAGCGAGTTGTCCGACGCGACCTTCCACCGGTAGATGTCGCCGCGGACGCCAAACGTCGTCCGCAGCCTGCGGCCCCACTCGATCTCGGAGTCAGCGAACAGCCCGACCGACGTCTGATCGGCCTCATCCGCCCTGATCGTTGCGATCCTCTCGGTTTGAACGGTGTGATACAGGCCTAGCGGACCGCCGACCGAGTCGTTGCGAATATCGACGCCAAATGCGTTCTCGGTCGCCTTGCCGCCGATGCGCACCAACCGGCGGTGCGTGAGCTTCGCTCCCGTCGTCCACCGTTCCTCGAACTGCTCGAACTGGTCGCCGTTGACCGGGTCGTTCATGAAGTAGGTGAAGTTGTGGAACAGCTGCACACCGTAACGCTGTGCGTACGCCGTGAGGCGCGTCGAATCGTTCCCTCCGGAACGCTGCCAGTCGAGGATGCCCGCGTGGCGATAAGTCTCTCCACCGTCGCTCTCCTCGATGAACCCGAAGCGGCTGATCAGTCCGGCATCAACCGCGCGCTGCGGAATCTGATCCGTCGAGTGCCAGTGGTTGCGGAAGCCCATGTACGTCAGCGACAGACCGTTGCGCTGGTCGCCCTGGCTGTAGCGGAGCACTCCGTTGAACTTGTCCTTGTTGTTGGGGCTGACCCACGGACCGTTGTCGCGCTCCCACTCGAACGCGGCGAGCAGGTGGCCAGCGCCCACTTTCGGTGAGGCGGCGCCGAGGAAGCGCCCGTATCCGAACGAGCCGCCGGTGAGCGTGGCGACGGGCCGATCGAGGACGTTGAAGTAATTGATCGTCGCCGATCCCGCAGACGAGAAGTCGCCGTTCTCAGCGTAATACGGCCCCTTGCGGAACTGCACGCCGCTGACCAGCTCGGGAATCAGGAAGTTCGCATCGGCGTAACCCTGGGCATGGGCGTGCGTCGGCATGTTCACCGGCAGGCCGGCGATCGACTGAGAAAAGTCGAAGCCATGATCGAGGTTGAAGCCGCGCAGGTAGTACTGGTTGGCCTTACCCTCGCCGCTGTGCTGGCTGATGATCATGCCGGGCACAGTCTCGAGAACCTCGGTCGCGCGATTCACCGGGCGTACCGCAAGCTGCGTCGCCGTGATGGCTCCTTCGCTTCCGGCCGACGCGATGCCCACCAGGTTCTCCGCGGGGTTCTCGATCTCGGCGAGATTCCGGAACGTCCGCGGCGCCGTGATGACAATGTCCGCGCTGACTGCGACGACCATGCGGGCGTTGGCGGTGGCCGTTGCTCCGGCGGTGACGGTGACCATGCGACGCCCGCTGCTGAAGTTGATCAGCCGGAACGTGAGCTCCACCGATCCCGCTGGAATGCCTTCGAGCCGGTACGCGCCGGACGCGTCAGTCACTGTCTCGGGTGTCTTCGGCGATCCCGGAATCGTCGCGCTGACCGTGACGCCTGGCAGCACACCGCCGGTATCGTCCTCCACGGTCCCAGCAATCGAGCCTGTGCCCTGCGCCAGGGCCGGCGAAGCCTGCAGCACGAACAGCATGAGAACAGCGGAGAACGTCGATATGAATCGCGACATAATCCGGAAATGCTAGCGTCTGACATCGCCTGACCAGCCTGAAGAGTTCCTGAAGAATTCGTCAGGCTGGATGTCAGAATCAGGAACGATGACATCCACCAGAATCTGCTGCACGAGACCGGGCTCGGCCGCCGCTTTCGCGCTTGTTCTCGCGGTTACGTCCTGCTCACAACGAGGGGCGGAGAGCGACCTGCTCGAGATCGCACGGGTTCAGTCAGGCGGACTGAACGTCGTGCTTCTCTCGAATGACGGGACGCTTTCGAACGGCAAAGATGCCCTCACGATCGAGTTCCGTCGTGGAGATACCCTTGTGGACGTCGGAACTGTGAAGGCTGCCGCGACGATGCCGATGGCGGGCCTGCCTGCGATGCAGGGCAGCATCTTTCTCAACCGAGGGGATGTGCCGGGACGTTACACCGCAGAAACAGACCTCAGCATGTCCGGCGGCTGGCAGCTCAAGCTCGAATGGGATGGGCCGGCCGGCAAAGGCAGCGCGGCGTTCAACGCGACGGTCGAGTAGCGCTCATCAGTGTGCTGCGTTCTCCGATGGAGACAGGATGCGGACTCTCGTCATTGGTTGTGTATCCGCGCTTGCCGTCGTCTCGTGTGCGAGGACGGAGGCGCAGAGCACGTCCGCCCTCCGGCAGCCGAGCGCCGATGACTTACTTGTTGTGAGAGGCGAAGACTCGCGTTGATCCATCCTTGGCGAATGCGATCACGTCGAACGCCTGCGGCTTCATGCCGGCGACTTCCATGCCCGGAGAACCAATCGGCATTCCTGGAACACCGATTCCGACTATCGCCGGACGTTCCTTGAGCAGCCGCTGGACGTCGGCCACGGGCACATGTCCCTCGATGACATAGCCACCGACCAATGCCGTATGGCAGGAGCGCACCTGCTTCGGCACGCCGTGCTTGTTCTTCAGCTCGTCGACGGCTTCAGTGTCGGTGGTCCGCACCGTGAGACCAGCGGCCTTCAGGTGATCGACCCATTTGCTGCAGCAGCCACAGGTCGGGCTCTTGTAGACCTCGACGCTCGCCGCCTGTGATCGCTGTGCGGTCATGGTGGCAAGACATCCAACGAACACAACTAGCAGAGAACCGACAAAGAGGCGCGCCATGCCTCAATTCTCCCACACCTAATCTCTTTGAATTATTGAAAGGGCAGCACTGCACTCTTAGAGTTCCAGCGGCCCCTGATGGAACCTCTCGTCCTGGTGATCTCAGGGTCGATGGGCGCTGGCAAGACGACGCTGATGGCCGAGGCGTCGGATCTGCTGGGCGCTGCGGGTGTTGTGCACGCCGCGATCGACCTCGACGCGCTCTCGATCGGCCACCTGCCGCCTGAGTCGATCAGCGTCTCGGAACTGAACCTCGCGCTGCTGTGGAAGAGCTACGCAGCGCTCGGCGTCACACGTCTGATCATCGCCGGCGCCATCGAGTCTGCGGCGCGTCTGGCGGAAGTTCGCGGCGCCCTGCCGCACGCGCACATCCTGATCTGCCGCGTGCGGGCGCGAATCGCCACGATGCAGGAGAGGGTCCGCCAGCGGGAGCCAGGCATGCTGCAGCGCGAGTTCGTCGAACGTGTGGTGCTGCTGGACGAGGAACTGGACTCGGCGGCGCTGCACGATTTCGAGGTGGACAACGAGGCGCGCGGGGTGACGGCCGCCGCGAGGGAGATACTGGAGATCGCCGGATGGCTGCCGCGGGCGGCTCCTGAGCCGAAGTGCCCGCATTGCGGAAACGGCGCCGGTATCTACCTGGCGCCGCGCGAGGAGCGAAGCCCGGAGGCGCCGATTCGCTGCCTCGCGTGCCGCGCCGACGCGCCCGCTACCCAGTGGATGGCGTAAGACGCGCGTCGATTGTCATGCGACCCGGCGGAAACGTGAATACTGAAACGATTGTGACGTGGCCCAGGGCGTGACATGTCGCCACGGCCGGCTTTCGACGAGCTGAAAGGCTTCGCCCAGTTCAACAGCCAGCGTTTCCGGTGAATAGCGCGCGACCGGGAGACCACTGCAAGTCGCCGGGCCGTCCATGGCGAACGTGGCGATAATCACGCTGCCAGCCGGCTTCAGCGTCTCACGCAGATGCGCGACGTATCTGGCGCGGTCTCCAGAGCCAATGAGGAAATGAAATACGGCGCGATCGTGCCAGATATCCATTGGCTTCAGATCCCATCGCGCAGTGACGTCAGCCTCGAGCCACATCACGGTATGCGCCTGGAATCCGACCCGCGCCCTGGCGTGGTCGAGCGCCTCCCCAGACACGTCCAGCACAGCAAGGCAGTCCAGCCCGCGCGCCAGCAGCGCATCAACGAGCCGGGATTCGCCACCACCGACGTCGACGACGCAGGTGTCCTCCGACAGTCCGGCCGCCTCGAGGAGCTCGATCGACACGGACGGCAGCTCCTCGAACCAGCTCAGGTCTCGTTCGCCCTTGCTGCGATAGATCCGGTTCCAGTGGTCCTGCGGGTTCATCGGCGCTGTTCAAGGTATCGTGAACTTCCCCACCAGCAGGATCAATAGCGCGTCTATCAGTGCACGCTTCGCAGCGGCCGGAACGCCTCCCGCAGCTCCGACGCGAAGAGCGCCGGTTCTTCCCATGCCGCGAAGTGTCCACCGCGCTCGACCTCGTTGAAGTAGGCGACGCCGGGATAGACCATCTCCACCCAGCTGCGCGGCGCAGCCCAGAGCTCACCGGGGAACGTCGTGAAGCCGACGGGAACCGAGACCGGCGGCGGAGCCTTGCCGGCCGCCAGAACCTGTCCGAACTCCCAGTACCACCGGGCGGCGGAGGCGCCGGTGCCCGTCAACCAGTACAGCGTGATGTTGTCGACGATGCTTTCCCTCGTGAGACGGCCGACCGGTTCGCCGTCGATGAATGCGCGAGTGATCTTGTAGTAACTGTCGGTGTCGTGGTCGAGCATCCAGGCCGCGAGCCCGACGGGAGAGTCCAGCAGTGAGTAGCCGATCGTCTGTGGCCGGGTGGACTGCTCGAGGAAGTATCCGAACCCGCTCCTCTTGAACGTCTCGAGCGCGTTGTGCGCCGCGCGTTCCTCTTCGGATTGCACCGGCAGTCGATCGGCGATGCCCAACGCTCCCGCGAGCAGCGTGAGATGAATGCCGATCAGCCCCTCAGGCGCCTGCCGCCCCATGGCGTCCGTGACGTCGGCGCCGACGTCGCCCCCCTGCGCGGCATAGCGCGCGTAGCCGAGGCGCTTCATCAGCGTTGCCCACGCGCTGGCGATGCGGCTGGAGTTCCAACCGAGCGTGGCCGGCTCGCTCGAGAAACCGTACCCGGGCAATGACGGCAGCACCAGATGGAATGCATCGCCGGGGGCGCCACCGTGCGACGTGGGATCGGTGAGTGGACCGACGGTCTCGATCAGCTCGATGACCGAGCCGGGCCAGCCGTGCGTCATGATCAGCGGCAACGCGTTGTCATGCCGTGACCTGACATGGATGAAGTGAACATCCACGCCGTCGATCTCAGTTGTGAACTGCGGCAGCGCGTTCAGTCGTGCCTCGCACTTTCGCCAGTCGTAGTCGTTCGTCCAGTAGCGGGCGAGCTCCCGCAGCGTCGCCAGCTGCACGCCCTGCGAGCGATCCTCGACCAGCTCCCTGGTGGGCCAGCGTGTTTCCGCAATACGCCCCTTCAGGTCGGCGAGTTCGGTGTCGGTCATCTTGACGCGGAACGGCCGGATCACCTCGTCACGGCTTCTCTTCGCGGCGGGCGCCGAGGGCGCCGGGGACTGAAACGTCTGCATGCGGAGAGGCTAGGCAAGACGCGCACCGGCACGACGGCATGGAATCTGGGGCCGTCAACCTCTTGATTCTGCTGGGTCTCGCGCTCCCGCCTTGATGCGCGCTCGTTGTTCTGTCACAGCCAATGGTGGCGCGCCTGACCGGCTACCCGGGTGTCTGTCGCAGGGGACGGAACGTCCACTCAGCTGTCGACCGCAATCCTCGTTTGGAGAGTTTTCGGAACAAAGGCACGTCCGTCGATAGAACGGCTATTGCACTTCTTAACAGTGGAGGGAGCGATGAAAACACATCTCGGCTCCTTTGCCATAGCACTCATCACAGCAATGGCACTGACATCGACCCCGGCGATAGCCCAGCATCGCGGCGGCGGACATGGAGGAGGCTGGCACGGCGGCGGTCGTGTCTCAGGTGGCGGCATGCAGCGCGGCGGCGGTCGCGTCTCAAGTGGCGGTATGCAGCGCGGCGGCGTCTACGCTGGTGCCGGCAGGCACATCAATTCCGGTCGCACGGTCTTTGGCCGCTCGGTGCAGGGTGGAAACTTCAGGGCGCCACTGGCCCGAAACAATGCGTTCGTCCCGTCGCGCAGGCACTTCAGCGGCTCCGGATTCGCCGTTGGCGTCGGTGTCGGTGTCGGCGCCGGAGCGTATCGTCCTTACAGATACGGGTACGGCTACTACCCGTACAGGTACAGGAACGGCTACTACCCATACAGGTACAGGAACGGCTATTACCCGTACAGCTACAGCTATTACCCGTACAGCTATGACTACTACCCGTACAGCTCTAGCTATCCGGCGTACTACGGATCGTCGTCCGCGTACACCGGTGAGTATGTCAGGGGCGGTTACGCCTCGCTGCGACTCGTCGATGTGCCTCGCGACGCAGAGGTATACGTCGACGGGGCGTATGCGGGTATCAATGACAACTCCGACGGCGTCTTTCAGATCCTCGACCTGACGCCAGGGTCGCATCAGATCGAGATTCGGGCGGCCGGCTTCGAGCCGGTGGTATTCGAGGTGAGGACCGTCGGCGGTGACACAATCACGTACCGGGCGCGGATGACTCCGTATAGCCCTTAAGCTGGATTGCTCGGGACATCACACCGGCGGGCTCATGCTTCATGCAGGCTGGTCCGCCGGTTCATCCATCCATGGACCTGCATGTAGAACGTCGGCAGCACCAGGAGAGTAAACAGCGTCGACGTCACGAGACCGCCGATCATGACGACCGCCAGCGGGCGTTCGATCTCCGTCCCATGTAACTGGAGCACGAGCATCGGGAGCAGGCCGAGTGTCGCGGTTCCTGCCGTCATCAGCTTCGGGCGCACGCGGCCGATACTGGCCTCGCGCACCGCGTCTGGCAGCGACTTCCCTTCAGCCATCAGCCCTCGCGTCTGGGTCACGAGCACCAGGCTGTTTTGAACGGCGATGCCGAACAGCCCGATGAGACCGACCAGTGAGGACACGTTCCATGTCTCTCCGACGAGCAGCAGCGCGACGATTCCGCCGACAAAGGCAATGGGCACAGTCGCGAGGATCAAGGCCGCCTCGACCGCCGAACCCAAGGCGATCAGCAGCAGGACGAAGACACCGAAGAGTGCCGCGCTGATCGCAAATACCAGCGAACGGGATGCGCGGGCCTGGCTTTCGACGCGCCCCCCGAGATCGAAGAAATAGCCGGCGGGCAGGTCCAGCTTGTCGGCGAGGACCTGTCTGACCTCGGCGGCGGTGCTGCCAAGGTCGCGCCTGCTCACCGACGCCTCGACGGCAATTCGCCGCATGCCGGCTTCGCGGCGGATCGCTGCCGGACCAAACGTCTGCGTTACGTCAGCGAGCTGCCCGAGCGGAATCTTGCGTCCATCGTGGCCGTCGATGAGCAGCGCGCGAATCGCGTCGAAGTTGTCGCGCCGGTCGTCCCGCAGGCGGACCACGAGGTCGAACCGCCGTTGACCGATCCAGATCTGCGACTGCTCTTCCCCGACCAGGCCCACCCGGACGGCGCGGATCACGTCTCCAGGGGCCAACCCCACACGCGCCGTGGCCTCACGGCTGACGGCAATCTGCAGTTGCGGAAGGCCGGTGAGCTGCTCCGCCCGAAGGTCCTCGATGCCGCGGATGTCGCGAACGAGGTCCTCTGCCTGCTCGGCAAGACGCGAGAGTTCGTCGAGATCCGGACCGAAGATCCTCACCGACAGGTCCGCGGGCGTTCCGCCCAGCCCTTCGTCGATACGCATGCCGAGGGGCGTCGTGAACAGCACTGCGATTCCAGGCATCCCGTCGAGCCGTTCCCGCATGTCCGCCTCGATCGACGCGAGGTCGCGAGCTCGATCGCCCTTCAGTACCACGAGCACGTCGGACACGGTGTGCGGCATCGGATCTTCCGTTCGTTCGGCACGGCCGGTTCGACGCACGACGTCCTCAACCTCCGGCACCTGCCGCAGCACGTCTTCGACCCTGTGATTCAACCGATCGACTTCGTCAAGCGCGGCCTCAGCGGGAAGGACCGTCTGGAGAAGGAACGCCCCCTCATCCAGCTGCGGCATGAAGTCGCTGCCGATACGCAGCCCGAACGCGATGATCGGAACAGCGACGATCAACGTCGCGACGGTGACCACGAGGGGATGCCGGAGACATCCCTCGAGCGCCGGGCGATACCACTGCTTGACTGTCCGCAGCAGCGCGACATCCTCGTCGCCCTCTCGCGAAGGCGGACGCAGCACCAGCGCCGCGGTGATCGGCACGAGTGTCAGCGCCAGGATCAGCGCGGCCACCATCGCCGCGATGACCGCCGCGGCAAGCGGCTGATACATCCGGCCCTCGATGCCGGACATGCCGAAGAGTGGCAGGAAGACCACGATGACGATGAGCGTGGCGAAGGCAATCGGACGGGACACCTCGAGGGCCGCGCCGAGCGCTCGTTCGCGCCGTTCGCGGCGGCTCGTGGCCCCGCGCAACCGGTGCAGGATGTTCTCCACCATGATGATCGCGGCATCCACGAGCAGGCCTACAGCGATGGCCAACCCGCCCAGCGTCATGGTGTTCAGGCCGATGCCCAGCGGCTTCAGCAAAAGGCCGGACAGCGCAATCGAGAACGGAATCGTCAGCGTCACGACGAGCGCGGCGCGGAAGTTGCCCAGCAGCAGAAGAATGACGAGCACGACGAACACACCGCCGAGCATGACCGCGCGGCCGACGCCGCCAAGCGCCGACGACACCAGCTCCGACTGGTCGTACACGATTCGCAGCTGCACGCCGTCAGGCAGCGTACGGCGGATATCGTCAATGGCGCTTCGGATGCCGGCCGCGACCGCGACCGTGTCCGCACCAAACTGCTTGACGATCCGGGCGCTGACGACCTCGCCCTTCAGACGGTGCGCGACGCCGCGCCTGACGGCCGCCGCCTCCCGGACATCAGCGACGTCGCCCAGCAGAACCGGAACGTCTCCCTTGGTTGCGACAACGGTTCTGCGGAGGTCATCGACGGTCTGGGCGCGGCCAATGGCGCGAACGGTCCATTCGATTGAACCCTGCGCAACGATTCCGCCGGAAGCATTGAGGTTCGACTCCTCAACCGCATGCATCACGTCGTCGAGGCTGACCAGACGCGCGGACATGCGCTCCGGATCGAGCTGCACCTGGAATTGCCGAAGGTAGCCTCCCAGCCGTTCGACAGCGGCGACACCCGGGACGGCAAGCAGCCGGTTGTTCACCTCGAATTCCGCGAGATCGCGCAGCGTCATCAGATCCGCCGCGCCCGGATCGGCTTCCAGCGTGAACTCGAAGATTTCGTTGAGCCGTCCGGTCAGGCTCGAAATCAGCGGAGGGTCGGTCCCTGCGGGCAGCTGCGCCGACGCCTGAGAGACGCGCTCGGCGACAAACTGCCGGGACCGGTAGTAGTCGGCGCCCGGATCGAACTCGATCGTGACCTGGGCCACGCCGAGCTGAGAGTTCGAACGCACGCGTCTGACGTCGGGCAGGCCGGCCAGCGCGACTTCCAGCGGTATCGCAATGGCCGTCTCGAGCTCTTCGGCCCCCATCGACGGGTTCTGCGTGATGACGTTGAACACCGGCGCCGAGAGGTCCGGAAATACATCGCGTTGCAGGTCCTGAATCCAGAACGCTCCGACGACGGTTCCCGCCGCGACGAGCAATGCGCTCAGAAGGGGCGCGTGAAACGACTTGCGAATCAGGTTCTCGATCATGGCCGTCCCTCAGTGGTCATGATCGGCTTCGCCCTTCTCTGCCTGTGCCTTCAGCAGAAAAGCGCCGTCCACGACGACGGTCTCTCCCCCCGCCAACCCGGAAAGGACCTCGACCTCGCCGCCGATATCGCGGCCGCGTCCGATTCGCCGGATTTCGAAATGATTCGGATCCTTGGGCAGGAAGACGCTCCATTCGTTCCGGACGCGTTGAACGGCCGCGACGGGCACCGTGAGAACCACGGCATTGGCCTCGCCCGCCGGCAGCGTCGCCGACGCCGACATGCCGGGCCGCAGCAGGTTCTGTCTGTTGCGCACGTCGATGCGGATGGGTACCGTCCGCGACTCCTTGTCGACCTGGCGTCCCGTCACCGCGACAGTTCCCTGGAAGTCCTGACCGGGAAGTGCAGGAAACGAGAGTCGCGCCGTCACACCTTGCTGGAGGCGCACGGCATCCCGCTCGAATGCGTGAACGGTGAGCCACAAGGTGGCGAGGTCGCCGATCCGGAAGGCCGGCACGGCGGGATCGAGCAGCTGGCCGACAACCGCGTTCCTCTCGATCACTGCCCCGGCCACGGGCGCGCGTAGCACGAACGTCGCGGACGTCGCCCCGTCGCCATCGTCCGCGGGCGGCTCCGTCCCGAATGCGGCGATCGCCGCACGCGACGCACGGACCGCCGCCCGGGCCTCGCCAACGGCAGACTCCGCCTCCTGCACTTCCCGCAGCGGCGCAATCTTCTCGGCCGCGAGAGCACGCTTGCGCTCGAGCGCCGCTTCCGCAAGCCGAAGGCGGGCGTTTGCGGACAAGTACTCGGCGCGCTCGCGGCTCAACTCGGGACTCGACATGTCGGCGAGCGTCTGCCCGGCTTTGACCGAATCGCCGGCGTTCGCCAGCAGTCGAACGACACGGGCAGCGACGGGAGTGCCGACCTCGGCGTAAGTGTTCTGATCCACCGAGAGCTCACCGAGCAGCACCACCAGATCCCCACCGGTCCTCGATGCAACGGGGCGGGTGGTCACGCGAAGGTCGCGCAGCGCGCTCTCGTCGACTTCGACGACGTTGGGAGCCTCTTCGTGTGGTGCTTGTGCCGCACGTGGTGCGGCTTCAGTGTGCGGCGCCTCCTGAGATCCCTGGCGGCATGCGGCGAGCAGCATGCACACCGTGCAGACGGTCATCAACCTGAGAGTCATCGCAGCAGTGCGGCACTGGCGTCCAGATCGACGCGAGCCAGCGCAGCCTCCAGAAGAGCGTCCAGATACTGAAAGCGAGTGTCGAGAATCTCGCGGCGGATGAGCAGCAGATCGGGAAGTCCAATCTGGCCGACATCGAAGCTTCGTGTCGTCAGCTGCTCGTTTTCGTCGAGCCCCGGAATGGCGTCGGCCTCGAGAATCCGGACCGCCGCGATTCTCCGGCCGTAGGTGTCGAAGGCGATGCGCACTTCGGTGTCGATCCGCGCTTTCGTGGCCTCGAGGTCCGAGCGAAGCCGGGCGCCCCTCGCTGAGCCGGCGGCGCGTTGCTCCTGTCCGCTGAAAAACATCGGCAGCTTCACGGTAAGGCCTCCGAGGATGATCTGGTCGCCTTCCTCCCGTGCGTAGCGGACGCCGGCGCCGTATTCCGGCTTCGAGAAGCTCAGGCCGAGTGCACGCTCGGCATCGGCCTCCTGAATCGCGGCTTCGAGGATGCGAAGCTCAGGACGTTGCGAGGCACCGCGGAGCACGGCCGCAAGGTCCGCCGGCATTGGAGAAGACAGCGAACCATCGACGCCAATCTCCCCTTCCAGCTTGAGGAGCTGTCGCAGGTCGGCCAGCGCCGATGACCGAGCCGCCTCCGCACCTTCGCGGTCCGCCCGCACACGGGCCAGCGACGCACGGGCGATGTTCACGTCGAGGACGGCGATGTCACCGGCCCGGTAACGGCGGTCGGCAGCCGTGTAGACGCTGGTCGCCAGGCTAAACGCGGCATCCAGGAGCTTGATGCGCTCGGTCGCGTAGACCGCCCGATAGAACGCGCCAGCTGCCTGATACAGCGCCGTTCGGGTCGCCTCGTCGACGGTGGCCGTGCTCTGCGCAATCGCTGCGTTCGCGCCCGCGACACGCGCCGAGCGTCTGGCCCCTGGCTCGAACGTCTGCGTCAGTCCGAATTCATAGTCGGTAAACCGCTCGGTCGGATTGCTGCGGTTGCCGGCCCACGCGTCCAGCTCCGGATTGGTCTGCTGACGCAGCGTCGCGCCGATCAACCGTGTGCGCGCTTCCTCGACAGCCAGTCGAGCGCTCACGATCTGCGGCGCCTGTGTCCGCGCGCGCGCGAGGACCTCCGCGAGAGTCATGGCCTTCCCCTGTGCGGCGGCACCGTTTGCGCACGCGCAAACAATCCCGCACACGGCGAGGGCCCGTACACCCATGCCCATGCAAATCCTTCCGGCCGACAGGTCGGCCCGAGTCACAACGAGATCGAGAAGGGAAAACTAGGCGACGACCCGTTTGGGTACGTGGAGGATGTCGCGGGCGGGAGTCTTCGGTTGACGCGGGACGGGAGCCTGGATCTCAGCGATCGGATCGTTCGGCGAAGCAGCCACAGACATGGCCGCTGGTTCGACCGCCTGGGCGCAGCAACCGCAGGTGATACACGTTGGCGGGCAGGACGCGTCTTCCCGGCCAGCCTGCTCGAACGCGCTGCAAGGCTCGCCAACGACGAGCGAAGAAACGCCCGACGCGGTGAACGTCAGCAGAGCGACGACGACGGCGAGCGCGAAACGCTGCACAGTTGGATCTTAATCCGATCAGCTGTTTTCCAGCTCGATTCCGTTCCGCAGGGCACGGCGGTTGCACATATTCTCCCGCTCTAAGAAGGGCTGAGTAGAGGAGGAAGGCATGATGCGAATCGGAACCTGTGCAGCAATGCTTGCGATGTTCGCCCTCGGGGGATGCGGAAACAAGGACGACGCGGTACAGACGACCCCAGCACCGGCGGCAGCACCCGCACCGGCGGCGGCTGCGCCAGCACCGGCAGCCCCCGCAGCTGGACGCCAGGGTGGAGCGGCGGCCGCAATCACCGTCGCCGAGCACTCCGCCACGATGAAAGTCATCGCGCAGAATGTGCAGGCTGCGGGGAAGGCGCTGAAAGGCGGCGATGCGGCGGCCGCCACGCCGGCCGCTGAGGCACTCGCAACAGCTTTTGCGAGAATTGAGACCTTCTACACGCAGCGCAAGAAGCCCGACGCGGTAAAGCTGGCGCAGACGGCGAAGACCGGGGCCCAGGACGCCGTGTCAGCGCTCAAGGCCGGCGACCCGATGAAAGCGCAGATGGCGCTGGGTGCGACTCAGGCCACGTGCGCCCAGTGCCACAAGGTGAATCGGGAAGGCGACGGCAAGGCGACGCCGTACGGCTTCAGCGCGGCATCGGGGATCACTGCGCCGTAGATGTCTGGTCGGCCGCGCGAGACGTCCAGCGTCTCTGCGTGGCCGACCGTGCTCAGTCCTAGCCCTTGTGTCGCGATCGAATCCGCGGCCGCGACTCTGCCACTCGCACTCGCCGTGGCCTTACCCCGTCCGCGCGAGCGGCATCACAGTGATATCGAAACAGCTCAATCTGGTTGCCCAGGGCATCCAGACGTTTCCGATATTCCTCACCGCGCGAGCTCTTCATATCCGTCCCCCAGATATAAGAAGGACAAACATCCTGCCGGGGCCGATGCTCGCGCCAAGCGGCAAGGAACTCCAGAGGTGCTCTACTTCCAGCTCAAGACGGTTCCGTCGGGCTTCGCGATCATGGACGTCTTCCGGCTGCCGCGAGCGGTGAGCCGGTACTCGACGTTTCCGCCGCGAGTGACCTTCATCGCGCTGACGAAGATCGCGCGCCGGTGTGAATGCAGCGCGTCGGCAACCGGCTTTGGCAGCTCCTTCTCCTGCACGGACTCGGCAATTTCGATGACCCTACCGTTGGCGTCGTACAGCAGGACGCGGCGGCGTCCCTTGTCCATGCTGTCGATGCGGAAGGCGGCCTGATTGTTCTCGCGCGCCTGGGCTGTCGCCGAGATCGTGGCGCCGGGATAGGTCTGCTCGAACGACTTCTTCACCGCGACGGGCAAAGGCGTCCCCTGCGCCAGCAGTGTCGCGCTCAGCACCATCGCGAAGACGCCGATCAAGACAGACCTCATGTCCTTCTCCCTAGTGCAGCTTCTGCGCGCGCCACGGGAGCCCTGCTTCCGCCGGCGGCTCGACAAACAACACGATGCGGCCGCCGCGCAGGTTCGGCCGCAGATGCTTGCCAACGTCCACGACCTCCCCGGTGAACGCTTCGCCTGACGACGTGCGAATCTCCACTCCGCGGCTGCGAATCACATCAGCCGGCTGCACGCCGGCAAAAGGGTCCGGCCACGGCCACTCCTGCAGGTGCACGATGCGCCCGTGATTGCCGCCGGCCGCAAGCGCAACCGCCGCGAGCGCGCCGATGATTCCCTGATTGGTGCCGCCGAGGCCCTCGAGGTGGCACCCGGACTGTTCGGCCACGGCCCGCGCTTCACGCTGGCTCACGACCTCACTCTGGGCGCGGGCGGCAAACGCGGCCATCTCGCCGGTCGCGGCCGTCGCAACGGCCAAGCCAGGGTCGCTTCCCTCAACAAAAAACGCGAGCATCTCCTCGCACACTGTGTCGATGAGCTCTTGGCGTGGAATGTCTGCGCCATGAGGCAACTGGATCGACGCGGACCCGTTCCCACTCGTATACGGAACACGCGGATCGAAGAACAACTGATGACGGCATGCGATCGCGCCGGCCGCGACGCGACCCAGCCGCCGGACAATGGCACGCGCGAGCTGGTTGGTGCCCGGGCTGCCGACGATGTCGGTGTCGTCGATGCCGACGTAGATCACGCGGGCGGCCTGTGCTCCGTGCGGTCGTTGAAGTGGAACCAGCTGAGCGCGCCGAAGAGCCCGGCCACGACGCCGGACAGCGTGTAGGTGATCGACGCCTGCAGCCACCAGCTATCGAACGGCCGCCCGATGTCGATGCCGATCAGCTTGGGTGCGGCGCGAGAGATGAGCGCCAGCAGGTTCGTGGCGATGCCGGCCAGCACGAGTGCCGCATAGACGCGCCAGCCGCTGCGCGCACGGCTCATGGCGACGTCCATCATCGGACCGAGGAGCAGGAGGCTCGCAAATGCTCCCGAGCCGAAGCGTCCGGCGCCGCCGGCGACCAGGAGCGACGCGGTCGTGAGCGCGCCGGCGCTCATCACGGAACCCGCCAGACGCCGCGGCGCCAGCGACATGCCGAGCGCCATGGGCAGCGCCGCCAGCACGATCGAGTGGCCTGGAATCCCGAGCGACAGCTTCACGAAGGCAATCGTCGCCGCCGATGCGGCGCCGCACGTCAGCAGCATCGCGACTTCGACCGCGGAGATGCGGTGATTAGGGCGCGCAAGCGACGGGAAGCGCGACGCGCCTGCCAACCCGTCGCGAACGTCGAACCAGCCGGTGATCATGTCGTCCTTTGTTCCGCGCGCGGCCGTCAGTTCGGCCGCACCCTGAACGTCAGCACCGCCGAGCGTCCTTCGCGCGGCAGCGCGTACGACTGATCGTACAGGTGATCGAAGAGATTCGTGACGTCGAAGGCAATCTGAAAGCGCCGTGCGAGCGTCTGTGTGTACCCGAGATCCATGAGCGTGTAGCCGCTCACTTCGTGCTGCACTTGAACGGATCCGCGCGAGTCGTAGAGCTGTGTGCCCGTGATGTACACGGTGCCACGGACGGCCGAACCTGCGAGTGGCGCCCAGACCCATTCGAGGCTGCCACGATGCCGGGGCCGTGTCTGCAGCGGGAGCGTCTCCGACGCGGTCACTTTCTCAGAGTCCAGGAAGCTGTAGGCCCCCCGCAGATCCAGCCGCGGAACCCTCTTCGTCTGACCTGTAATCTCGACGCCGCTGAAGTGATACCGATCCTGGTTCTGGAGCGGCGCGGGTGACGTGCGCTCGATGAAATCGCGCGCGTGCGTCGAGAACACCGAGAGGCCGAGGGTCGTGTTTGCTGACAGCGAGTAGTCGGCGCCGGCGTCGACACTATTTGCGCGCTCGGCCTTCAGCAGTGGGTTCCCTGCCGAGGCGTTGAACAGCTGATCGATCGAGGGTACGCGGATCTTGCGCGCCACCGACGCGTGCAGCCGCAGCGCCTCGATCGGCTGATACGTCAGGCCGGCGAGCCATGTCGGCTTCGACTCGCTGTCGCCGCCCGGCCGCCGCTGCACGTTCGACGCGACGCCCACCACGGCCCCGAGACGCGGTGCCGGACGCCCCTGCCACTCGACACCCGTCGAGTAGACGTCCACGTGACGATCGATCGCGAACGAGCGCACGTCGAACCGGGCCGGCTGGCTGCTGCCCCCGCCGCCTCCACGTCCCCCGCCACTGCCGCTCCCGCTGCCACTGCCCCCGCTGACAGACACGTCGCGGATCAGGCCGCTCGAGTCGAACGACTCGCGGCGTTGGTTGAACGCAACGCGTACCGAACCCAGCCTTTCGAGGTCAACCCGCGCCAGCGCGCTGCCGCCGGTCACGGTTGTTCTCTCGCGCGACTCGAACGTCCCGGAGACCAGCGGATCATCCATCGACGAAAACGTCCCATCGTCGTAACGGTTACGATCCTCGCGTTGCGCGTTCCGGAACACCCAGGCGCGCACGTTGAACCGCGACCCGGGCGTGATCACCGCCGACACCTGCCCGGACGCCGTGCGATAGTCCTCGACGCGCTCGAAGCGCGGGGACTGCGCAAAGATGTCCGCGGAGTCGTTGATGGTGCTGGGCGGAATGCCGTAGCCGCCCGTGCCGACGAACCACTCCGACGAGACGGACAGCATGGACGAGGGCCGATATCCGATGAATCCGCGAACGTCACCTCGATCGCGATCGCTGTTCTGGCGGCGGCCGCCATCCTCGACCGGCGTGGCGGCAAACGAATCGGCAAGCCGGAATCCATCCGTGTTGTAGCCCGTCGCGGTTGCCATCAGCGACCACTTGCCAACCGTTCGTGCGTACCGGCCGCCAAGCCCCTGCTGATCGGGCGTGCCGAGGCTTACCTCCGCGGTCGCGTCCGGCCTCTCGTCAACGGTCGTGATTTCAATGACCGCCGCCATGGCGTTGTCGCCGTACAAGATCGAGCTGTTTCCGTAGCTCACCTTGATCTCACGGATCGCGTTCGTCGAGATGCGGGCGGGATCGAACTGGCCGTCGGCTGTCGAATTGACCATGACGCCATTGATCAGGAGCAGCACGTGCCGCGAGCGGAAGCCGCGCACGTCGATCCGCGGCGTGCCGTCGCCGCCGGTCCTGACATAGATGCCGGGAAGGAGTCTGAGGGCTTCGTCGAGCGTGCGCGCGTTGCGCGCTTCGATTTCGGCTCGCCCGATTCTGCGGGTCGTGCCGACCTCTTCGACGAGTTCGTACGGTTCGGTGATAGATAGCGAATAGGTCGGCGGCGGCACCGGTTGCGGCCTGGTCGTCCCGTCTGCGGACGGTTGTTGTGCGATCGCCAGGCTCGGCAGTAGCAGGACCGCGGACGCAACCAAACAGATTAGATCGAGGGTTTTTGTGGGTAACACGACCACTGAGTATGACCAGCGGGGTGCGAGCCGAACCAATCGAAACTACCGATGGGACTATCGTTGGCACCTATCAACGAACCAAAGCATGAGTTTCGCGATGAAATACGAGTTCCTCATCGACACCTACGACAGCGAACGAATCAAAGTCCTGAGCGTCTGGAGCGAGTTTCAAGACGCCGACCTGCACGTCCGGCCGAAGCAGGACGACCCGCGCGGCCGGAGCGTGCTCGAGCAGTTCGTGCACCAGTGCGTCAGCGAGAACAACTGGTTCATGTCGATGCTCGGCATCGATGTGGACGCGCCGCCTCTGCCGGAGTCCGAGACGCGTCTCGAATTCATGAAGCGCTACGCCGAGGACAGCGGGCGACGGCTCGAGCGCCTTCGGGCGACAGACGACGCCTGGTGGGAGGCGGCAACGAAGTTTTTTGACGTGACACGGTCGCGGGCCTGGGTGATGACGCGACGAATCGCGCACACCGCGCATCATCGTGGGCAGCAGATGGCCATGCTGCGGATGCTCGGCCGCGAGATCCACAGCAACTACGGCCCGACGGCCGATACTGGCGGCCTGGCGCAGTCGGGCGCTGCCACGATTTACGCCTACCCGGACGTGTTCAGTCTTCTGGAATTGGAGAGCCGTGGCGGTGCAAAGGCACCGCTACCGGGATCAACCGACACTCCTGCCTCTGAGCGCCCCGACCGTCGACTGTAGTGTCCGGCTTTAGCCGGACCTTTGCTGCGGACCTTCACGATGGGTCGCTGGTATTCAGTGCCCGACGATCCCGCTCATCGGCGCGGAAAGAACGCGCTTCCGGCAGCTCCCGGCGGCCCACGTTCATCTTCCGTGCTGGTTGCACCGCTGTCGCCAGTTGGTGAGCCTGCAGCGCGTTTTTAAAGTCTTCGCTGATCGCGCCGCCTCGAGGGATCGCGGTCACTGAACACCACCGACTTTGTGTGTCACCGGCTCCAGCGCTCAGGCAGGACCGCGATGGAGGACGCAATGAACACCGTGGAGTAGGTGCCGCTGACGATGCCGACCAGCATCGTGAAGGCGAAGCCGCGAATGACCTCGCCGCCAAACAGATACAGGGCGAGCACCGACAGCAGCGTCACGCCGGCGGTGATAACCGTACGCGACAACGTCTGGTTGACGCTGGCATCGACGACTGCCGCCAGCGACTCGCCGCGCATGGCTTTTGCGTTCTCGCGGACGCGGTCGAAGACGACGATCGTGTCGTTCACCGAGTAGCCGACGATGGTCAGGAGCGCAGCCGTCACGTTCAGCGAGAGGTCATAGCCCGCAAGCGCCAGAGCCCCGAGCGTGACAAGCACGTCGTGCGAGGTAGCTGCGATCGCGCCGACGGCAAACGACAATCTGAAACGAGCGGCGATGTACGCGGAAATTGCCGCCAGCGACGCGACCGCGGCTGAAATGCCCCGGCGCTGCAGGTCCGCGCCAATGGCGGCGCTCACCAGTTCGCGCTCCACCACCTCGAACGCGGGCAACCCGCTGTTCGTTAACGCGTTCGTGAGTCGCGACAAAGCGCTGTCAATCGTCTCGCCGCCTGATGCGTCGCTCGCCAGCGGGATGCGAACCATGAAGCGCCGGTCGCCTGCGGGCCCATAGCGCTGCACCACTTCGTCACCCGGCAACGGCGCCACCGCCCGCCGAATGTCGTCTTCCGTCGCCGACGGAGTCGCGAACTCGACAATCGCGGCAGTGCCGCCGGCAAAATCGATCCCGAGGGGAAGTCCCCTGACGATCATCGCGGTCAGAACCGCCACGATGACAAACGCCGAGGCGATCACGGCATGCCGCCCCCACCGGCTGAACCGGATGCGCGTTCCGGCGAGCAGCGGTCGCACAGGCGAAAAGCCCGTGATCTCGAACAGCGTCCTCGACACGAACACCGACGTAAACACATTGGCCACCAGGCCGATCGCCAGTGTCGTCGCAAACCCACGAATCGAACTGGTGCCGAACTGAAACAGCAGCGCCGCGGCGATGAGCGACGTGACGTGCGTGTCGACAATCGTGATCCAGACCCGGTCGAACCCGGCGGCCACGGCGAGCCGCACGGAGCGCGCCCTCGCGAGCTCCTCTCGTATGCGTTCAAAGATGAGGACATTCGAGTCCACTCCCATCCCGATCGTCAGAACCAGGCCAGCGATACCGGGCAGTGTCATCGTGACGGGAATGAACGCAATGAGCCCGACCAGGATGAGCAGGTTCACGACGATGGAGATCAGGGCGTTGACGCCGCTGCGCCTGTAGTAGGCGAGCATGAAGAGCCCGACGAGCGCGAGGCCGCCCGCGGAAGCGGCAATGCCGGACCGGATCGCATCGCGTCCAAGGCTGGCGCCAACGGCATGGTCCGCGGCGAACTCCATGTCCGCTGGCAACGCGCCTGACTTGAGCGTGATGACCTGCTCGAGCATCTCCTCACGGCTGACGCCGACGATTCGCCCGTGGTCGTCAATGCGCGACTGGATGGTCGCGATCGAAGCCACGCGGTTATCGAGAACAGTCGCGAGTGTGCCGTGAAGGTGGCGCTCGGTAAACTCGCCAAATCGTCGCCCGGCGTCGGGTGTCAGCGTGAATGCGACGGCAGGCCGATTGAATTCGTCAACCGAAGCCCTGGCGTCCCGCAGGTCGGTGCCCGACACGGGAGCGTCCCGTTGCACGAGGTAGATCGCCGAATCAGTCCGACCGGGCGCCGCGGGGCCAGGCAGCAGCTCCAGGCGTGCTGGAACTTCGTTGCCGTACGCCTGCAGCGCGGCTTGACGACTTGAGAACGGCCCGGCCTCGACGAGCGTCAGCCGCAGTTGGGCGGTGGCCTTGATGACCCGTTTCGCCTGCTCCACATCCGAGACACCGGGGAGCTGCACGAGGATTCGATCGTCGCTGCCGTACCGCGTGACGACAGGCTCGGCGACGCCAAGCGCGTTGACGCGGCGATCGATGATCTCCACCGCCTGATCGACCGTCTCGTTCCGTTTGGCAGGCTCGATGTTCTCGGTCTTGACGCGCAGGATCAGCTGGACCCCGCCGTTCAGATCCAGTCCGAGCGGAATCGTCCGCTGCACCGGATAGATCGTCCACAGGGACAACCCGACAACCACCGCAATGATGAGGACTCTGAGTCGAATACGCATGATGACACTCCCGTTGACACACGAACACACACACCTCGCGAAGAAGAACAGCGAGACGGGAGAATCAGATCAGCAGGGGTGTTTGGACCGGCGGGCGGAGAGCGGGAGAGACCGGACGCGCAGAGGTCTCTGACCGCCACGCTCGTTCCATGGTGTGAGACAGTGCGCGCGCCAGAACGGCATGATGGACCTGGGAGGTCCAGACCGACGCGGCTGGACAGGCGATTGCCGGAGTGGCCGCCACGTGCCGTTCCGATGTGCCGTCGCCCGATGGACGATCAGCGAGCACACTGACCGTGTGCGACGAACCCTCAGCAGCGTCGACCGCATGCTGAGCCGTGCCGTGTGCCGCAGCCAGGAGGCCGAGACACATGAGCACCATCAGGCACAATCGGCGAAACACGGCCCCATTGTAGCGCTCCGCGAAACCGCGCAGGCACAATCCGCCATCTTGTCCGCCGGAGCCGGTCGGGACGGAGTCATCGACTCGCGGACGGAACGTCGTATCCAGCTCGGTCACGTCTCGCACGCAAACGGCCAGGCACCCTGCAGGAATCCGTACACCGACGATGCGGCACACGCGCAAGAAAAGAGCAGAACGAAGACTGGCGAACGCTCTTCCAGCGCGTAGAACACCAGCATGGCCGTGACAGCGAGAACCCCGAACAGCGTCAGCAGGCTCACGGGACTACGGCTGGAAATCGGGTTTCGTCGCTCGCAGGATCGCCATGATCGCTTCGCGGTCGGGGCCGGAGAGGTGCCGATACTTCGAATCGCGGTCAGCGCCAGACAAGACGGCCCACAGCCGCTGGTAGACAGCCGTCTTCGCTTCCGCCGGCAGCCGATCGAATTGCTCCGAGTAGATCATGTAGCTGCACGGGTATCGCATCAGCCGCGCCGTGAGATCGAGCTGATAGAGGGAACGACCCTGCTGATCGCGCGGGCCGCGGCTGCTGAATACTCCCGCAAACCTGGTCGAACCCTGAATGCGTGAGCGGATGGGCGCCTCGTCCACGAACAACATGTAATCGACGACCTTGCCGATGGTCTCCTGAATCACCGAACGCTGTGGGTCGAGCCGGGCCTCGTGTTGCGCCATCCGTGTCTCCCACCCCAGGCGCGTCAGCAGGTTCATCATCTGCATCTGATGCTCAAAGACCATCAGCGCAGCGACGTCGCTGTGCGGCGTGAGATAGCCGCCCGTGTCGAACGTGCGGTCCAGCGTGAAGAGATGTTCGGGCGCCCGCGCGTCAGGGTTTGCCAGGAACGTTTTCTGATCGATGTTGCCGAGATGCCGAACGGGACCGAGCTGGCCGGTCACGTACCACCCGCCCCATCGCTGATCAAGTGGCTGCCTCTGCCCCATACGCTCGATCATCCCGGCCACGCCGTCGGTCCTCCCGCTGGCGTGGCACCCGAGGCAGCGGTCGTTCTCGCGCGTGACCAGCTCACGCGATGCGCCGGCGGTGTAGAACACCGTGCCCTGCGTCGGGTCCTGCGAGGCGATCTCGATGAAACCGCCGCGAACCCAGCCGACTGACACGGAGTCGTTGAAGTAAAGCGCCCGCGGGTTGTTCGCATTGATACGCCCTCCCTGCAGGCTTCCGCTCAGGAAGACGAGCATCTGCGATTCCTCTGATATCGAGAGCGCGTCGAGCAGCGTTTTCAGCAGCCGTGCCGGCTCCGCCGACTCCAGCCTCGCCCGCCGCTCCGGATCGCGAAGCATGACGGCGACGGGATCGTTCACCGATTCGCCGTAGCGGATGGCAGGATGCGAGAGGGGGATATTGCCGGAGTCCTGCGCGTCGACGGCGATGACTGCCCAGGACAACGCCGCAGCTGTGATGGCGAGCGCGATCAGCCGCAGCGGCGATCTCACACCAGGATTCTAAGTCTTTCGGCGTGCTCCTTCGGCACGTGTATCGTCGACGCGCGCAGGATCATGGACAATCGAACTGTGTCCGGTGTCACCGTACGCCCGGCCGTGGAACCCGATGCCGCCGCAGTCGCGCGCATTTACGCTCCCTACGTCGAACACACGGCAATTTCGTTCGAGGACGTTGCGCCGCCCGCGGACGAAATGGCGACGCGAATCGCACACTGTCAGTCGCGTTGGCAATGGCTCGTCGCGGAAGTCGACGGTGTCGTCGTCGGCTATGCCTACGGGTCCCAGCATCGTGCTCGCGCCGCGTACCGCTGGTCGGTCGAGGTGTCCGCCTACGTAGCCGGGGATCACCATCGCCGAGGCATCGGGCGCACGCTCTATGCTGCTTTGTTTGCGGATCTCGCCGGCAAAGGTTTCTGCAACGCCTTCGCGGGAATCACGCTGCCGAACGAGGCCAGCGTGACACTTCATACGTCGATGGGGTTCGAACCGATTGGTACGTTCAGTTCAATCGGGTGGAAGTTCGGGCGCTGGCACGACGTGGCGTGGTTTCAGCGCCAGTTGCGCAGCGGCGCACCGGTCGAATAGCTCTTCAGCGCTGCCATCGTTCGCTCGCGATGAGCGACTCGACGCGGCGTCGAATGTCTTCGCGGATGGCGCGAACTGTCTCGATCGGCCTTCCCTTCGGATCGTCGAGCGGCCAATCGTCGCGAATCGGCCCGGGCACATAAGGACATGCATCGCCGCACCCCATCGTGATCAGCA
>DATLLQ010000269.1:0-2759 GCA_035537775.1 Vicinamibacterales bacterium
GGCAGGCCTCCGCGATCGAGCCAGAAGCTCTCGTTGAACCCCACGGTGTCGATGACGAGCGTGTCGCCTTCCCACCAGCCGATGGAGTGGCCGTAGTAGGTCGGACTCACATTCTTCGGATGCCCCCGGCCGTCCAGGTAAATCGTCCGGAACGTGTGCGGGCCACCGATGTCGAAAATGTAGACGCGCTTCAGGTCGGGCAGCTCAGTGATCTCGACGCCGTACGGAGTGAGGAACACTCGTGCGACACCAGATGGTTTACAGCGCGCGTGCGGTTCGAGCTGATGCGTGCGGCGGTTCGCAAAGAGCGCGCCCGCCCATGGCTGGAATGGCAGTTCCTTGGACGGACCGAGCGGGTCGGGAATGACCGGACCTGGCAGCCAGACGCCCTTGTCCGCCGGCGTCGCACCCGCAAGCAGTACGCGCCCTTCCTTGTTCCGCGGCGCCGGTGCCGGCGGCCCCGCGTTGCGGCCGCGACCGCGTCCGGGTCCGGCTGCGCGCCCTCCGCGCCCGTCGGGAGCGCCGACCTGTGCGCCGGGATTCTGCTGCTGCTGCGCGACGACGGACGGCGACGGAAGGATGGTCGCGAATACCAACAGACCGGCGAGAACACTCAGTGCGTTGCGCATCGTTTACCGTACCCCGTGGCTTCCGCCTGAAGGCGGAAGCGACCTGTTCGTCATCGTGGCTTCCGCCTCGAGGCGGAAGCTACTTCGTCAGCTCGTCGTACAGCGAGCCGTAGAACTGTGGATTGAACGTCCAGCCGAGATCATCGGTCTTGACCTGTGACGCGAGCGTTTCCCGCGTGGCGCCCGCCTTGATCGCTTCCCGCGCGCGCGTCACGACGGTGGCAAACCTCGTCCGGTACGCCTCGACGTCCGCGCGTGTTTTCGGCTCGCCGCGTCCCGGGATCGCCATCTCGAAATCGAGCTTGAGCACGGCGTCGAGGATCGGTGCCCAGCCCACGGCGCTGCCGCCGTTCGCGAAGTCGACGATCGGCGCGTTGTCGGTCATCTGGTCGCTGACCATCACCACTTTCGCATCGGAGAAATAGACCATCGTGTCGCCGCCCGAATGGCCGCGGCCGAACGAATAGAGGCGCACCTCGGCGCCACCGAACTTCAGCGTGTAGTCCTTCGCGAACGTCTGTGTCGGCAGACCCGGTATCTCCTTCGTCCGCGGATCGCCCGCCATATGCGTCTTCAGCGCGTCGAGCGCAATCACCGTCGCGCCAGCGTCGATGAATTTCTGGTTCGTCCCGACGTGATCCGGATGGTGCTGGGTGTTGATCACGTATCTGACCGGCAGGTTCGACACGGACCGGATCTCTTCCATCAGACGGTTGAAGTTTTCGTCGCCCGGATTCTTCGTATCGACGACGATGAGCCCGTCGGGCGTGACGCGGACAAGGGTATTGGCGCCGCCGCCGGTCACCATGTAGAGGTTTGGCTTGAGCGGCCGAATCTTCTCGATTGTCTGCCCGGCGCCGCCACGCCCGCCCCGCCCCTGGCCGGGAGGAGGCTGCCAGGCGACGGCCGACGTGGTTGCAAGGATGAGCAGGGCGACACCAGCCAGAATGCCGAATCTCACTGACATGCCGCACCTTATATCGCACCTTGACATCATCCGTACCCACCTCCATAGTTTCTTCCGACCGACCGCGGAGGAGGTTCCCGTGAAACGATTCAGCGTTGTCGGCGCTCTCTGCATCGCGCTCGCGCCTGCCGCAGTGAGCGCGCATCATTCATTTGCCGCCCAATACGACGCCACGAAGCAAGTCACGCTGCAGGGCACCATCACGAAAGTCGAATGGATGAACCCGCACGCCTACTTCTACATCGACGTCGCCGACGAGTCGGGGAAGGTCGTCAACTGGGCGGTTGAAGGCGGAGCGCCGAACGTCCTTTATCGCGAAGGCTGGAAGCCGACGTCGCTCAAGGCCGGCGATCGCGTCACCATCCTCGGCTCGCGGGCGAGAGACGGCTCGAACCTGGTCAACGCGCTGTCCTTCAAGCTCCCCGATGGCCGCTGCGTGTTCGCGGGAACGTCAGGGCCAGGCGGAACGGGAACACCGAACTGCACGGTGGGACGAAGATAGGTTCAAGAGGTTCAAGAGGTTCAAGAGGTGCAAGAGGTGCAAGGGGTGCAAGCGGTGCAAAGAGTGCAACGGATGCGACTCGCGGTTGGTGCGCCAGGTGTGATCCTGATCGCGCTCATCAGCACAGCCTCAGCGCAGTGGCATGGTTATAAGACTCCCGGCATCCCCCGGCTGCCCGACGGTTCGCCGAATCTGTCAGCGCCGGCCCCGAAGACAATGGATGGCAAGCCTGACCTCTCCGGCATCTGGCAGGCGTCGCGGGCCGTGTTCGATCTGGCGCAGGCGGTGAAGAAAGGCGAGACGGTTCCGTTCTCGGCGGAGGGCAAGAAGATCTTCTCCGAACGTCGGGCCACCCAATCCAAGGATGATCCGAGCGCGCGCTGCCTGCCAACGGGGCTGCCGGTTCGCGCGCTGCTGCGGACGCCGTTCAAGATCATCCAGACGCCGCCGGTCATGGCGATCCTCTACGAATCGCGCACGACGTTCCGCCAGATTCTGACCGACGGCCGTCCCCTGCCCGAAGTCGACTGGCCGGCGTGGAACGGATTCTCGGTCGGCCGCTGGCAGGGCGACACCTTCGTCGCCGAAACCGCCGGGTTCAACGGCAAGCCCTGGCTCGATCAGGCGGGGTACCCGGCGAGCGACGCACTCAAGATTACGG
>DATLLQ010000270.1:0-13235 GCA_035537775.1 Vicinamibacterales bacterium
CCCCGTCAGGAGCAGCAGCTGTCGGCGCGCCAGGTTGTGGTCCGGACGAACCGCATTCAGCACATCGAGCATCAGGCGGGCCGCGTGACCGGGCTGGTGTTCGGCGGGGCCGATCTCCTCCCGTGCCGCGGCGTGTTCGTGTCGTCCGCACAGGCGCCGCAGGCCGAGTTCGCGCAACGGCTTGGCTGCGAGTTCACACGCAAGGGAACCGTCAGAACGAATCACCTGGGTGAGACCTGCGTACCGGGTGTGTACGTGGTCGGCGACGCATCGCACGACGTGCAGTTCGCGATCGTCGCCGCCGCTGAAGGCGCGAAGGCAGGCGTCGCGATCAACAAAGCGCTGCAGGCGCGGGCCGGCCTCGAGATCGCACCAGTGATCTCCACCGAACAGCAGACTCGAGAGGCGTGAGATGGCCGAGCCAGTCCGTCACATCGCACACCGGTCCGAAGGCGCCCACGCGAAGCCATCAGTGATGGACGCGGACATCAACGTCCGCAGCGTCGCGCTGACGATTCTCGCCTTCACGAGCACGATGTACCTGCTGCACTGGGCGCAGGAAGCCTTCATCCCCATCGTCCTGAGCATCCTGATCAGCTATGCGTTGGAGCCGATCGTCTCGATGTTCACGCGGATTCACGTGCCTCGCGTCATCGCCGCCGCCCTCGTCGTGATGCTGACGGCCAGCGCGCTCGGCTACAGCGTGTACTCGCTGTCAGACGACGCGGCGGCGATGGTCGCTCAGCTTCCGGAAGCGGCGCAGAAGCTTCGGCGCGCGACGCAGCGCGACGACACGCCGGGGCCAATCGAGCAGGTGCAGCAGGCCGCCGAGGAGCTGCAGAAAACGGCCGATCAGGCCGCGCCCTCGAACCCGGCGCCGAGGAATGTCACCCGCGTTCAGATCGAAGAGCCGGCGATCAATATCAAGCAATACGTCACCTGGGGCTCGACCAGCCTCGCGGCGTTCGCGGGGCAGGCGACGCTGGTGTTCTTCTTCGTTTTCTTTCTGCTCGCGTCGGGCGACCTGTTCAAGCGCAAGCTCGTGAAGCTTGCCGGGCCGTCGCTCGAAAAAAAGAAGATCACCGTGCAGATCCTCGACGACATCAACCGTCAGATCGCGCGCTTCCTTCTCGTCCGCGTCGTGACCAGCATCGTCGTCGGCGTGGCCACCTGGATCGCGTTGTCGCTGATTGGCCTCGAGCAGGCGGCGCTCTGGGGAGCCTTGGCGGGCATCTTCAACACCGTGCCCTACTTCGGACCGTTCATCGTGGCGTTCGCGACCGCGGTGATCGGATTCCTGCAGTTCGGAACGGTGGCGATGGCCGTCTACGTGTCGGGAGTATCGCTGGTCATCACCAGCCTCGAGGGGTGGCTCCTGACGCCGTGGCTGACCAGCAAGACGGCACGGACGAACGAGGTGGCGATGTTCGTCGGGCTGATCTTCTGGAGCTTCGTCTGGGGCGTCTGGGGCACGCTGCTCGCCGTGCCGATGCTCGTCGCGGTGAAGGCGTACTGCGACCACATCGAAGATCTCAAGCCTGTGGGCGAGCTCCTCGGCGACTGAGCCGCTCAGGATTGCTTCAGAAACTTCCCGAGATCCGTACGGCCTTTGACTGAGACCAGTGGCTTCCAGAGGTCGCCGACGCGAGCGATGCGCTCGCGGACGTTGTCCAGGCGGAAGTCGTCCATCCGAACCCCGGCGGCTACCTCGTCCCACGTCAGCGGAGTCGAGACGCTCGCCTGCGGCCGGGGGCGGACGGAATAGATGCTGGCCAGCGTCCGTCCCCACGCGTTCTGGTTGTAGTCGACGAGGACGCGGCCGCGAGGCCGTTTCGCGACGCGGTACTCAGACGTCATCAACGCCGGGTGCCGCGACGCCAGCTCCACCGCGAGCGCCTTGGCGAACGTCCACACGCTCTTCTGGACGGGACCGCGCACGATCGGCACGTAGACGTGGAGTCCCTTCGACCCGCTCGTCTTGACGAGCGGCTTCATCTTCAGCCCTTCAAGCGCTTCACGGACGATGACGGCACACTCGAGAACCTGGCTGAACGTGGCCCCTTCCCCGGGATCGAGATCGAAGTGCACGTAGTCGGGCCGGTTGACGTCATCGCACCGCGCGTACCACTGGTTGAGGTCGATGCACCCGAGGTTGATGACCCACATCAGCGACGGAACATCGTCGATGACCGGGAAGTCGATGACGTTGCCAGAGTCGTGCACGATCCGGCACGTGCGAATCCATGAGGGCCTCGGCTCGGGCGCACGTTTCATGAAGAAGAACGGGCCGTCCGCACCGTGCGGATAGCGCTTCATCACCATCGCGCGGTCTGCAATGTGCGGCAGGAGCACCGGCGCGACGTCAACGTAGTACTGAATCAGCGCGCCTTTCGTGATCCCGAGCGCCGGCCAGAACGGCTTCCGAAGGTTCGTGAGACGAACCTCGCACTGCGCCACCGTGAGCGTGACGTTGTCGACGTCCGTCGGGAGAGTGACGGATGGAGGCTTCGCCACGGTCAGCGTTTCTTCCTGGCGCCCTTAAAAGGGCGCCCTACGTTGTTTTCGTGGGGCACGCCTTCAGGGGTGCCGTGCCGAAGAATCCCCTTGATGGGCGCGAGCTTTGGCGGACGCTGGCCATGGCGCGTGGCCCCGGCGATCGGTGCGTACTCGAGCTCGACCCCGGCAAGGACACAGCGGAGCATGAGACCGCCGCGGCTCATGTCGCCCCGACCGACAAACGCCGGCGGAAAGACGAGACGGTCGCCGAAGATCGGCTGCAGGACCTCGACGTACTTCCCGGAAGCGATGCTCCCCAGCAGGACGACATCGCAGTCAGGGCCGACCGCGTCAAGCAGCGCACGCGCCCCACTCTCGAGCGGCTGGCGATACTTTCCATTTGCGAGATCGATGGACACGGCAGCAAACGCTTCGAGCGACGCGAGCGTGATCGGTGTGTCAGCGGAGCGCAGACCTGCGTTGGGCGTAATCACCAGCACGCCGCCAGCCACCACCGGATCGGCGGGGTCGGGCGGGCGCGCGAACCGTCGCGCGTAGGCAAGCTTGCCGCGGAAGTACAGGCCGCTGACGAAGCTGAAGACGTCGCCGAGCGACGTTCCTCCGGCCGACCGCAGTTGCCGCGCAAGCGTGAACTGCGCGACCGGCGACATGACCATGCGCGCGCGGACGCCGCCACAATTCGCCGGTGACAGCAGGAATACGCGACCGCGCTCCTCAACCGTGCGCTCGACGCGCTTCCGCGATCGTTGTGGTGTGCGCCGAGCCACGGTCAGCGAATGAGCCCCTCGATCAGGTGGATTGCCCAGCCAAGGAACAGGAACGGCAGGGCTGCAATCCCCACCAGCAGAGCAACGCACATGGCCACGAATGTCCAGTCACCTGCCGAGGCGTCATGCTCTTCGTAGGCATGGCGCTCGAGCAGCGCCATGTTCTTGATGTTGGACTTCCACGCAAAGTCGAACAGGTCGCCAACCAGCGGAACGAACCCGGTCAGCACGTCAATGGCGACGTTGAAGACCATCCGCAGCTGCACGACGCGCGAGACACCGAGGTCTCTCGCCTGAAAAATGATCCCCAGGGTGAACAGCGGCGAGACAAGGTCGCCAATGGCGGGAATGAGGCCAATAATCGGGTCGAGGCCGAACCGAAATGACGTGCCCGGTACGGGGACAGCCGAGTCCAGCAGCCTGGCGACCTGTCGAAGCGCCTCGACGCGCTGCTCCTGACTGGGCGTCAGCCGGCGAAGACGAGTGACCGGATTCTTCAAATCCCAACTCCCAAAACCCAAATCCCAAATGGCGTTCTCAGTTTCGCATCCTGAAGCCGAGACTTGGGGGGAGGAATTTGGGAGTTGGGAGTTGGGAGTTATTCCTTGAGACCCCACCTCAGCAACAACGACCCGACGGTGAAGCCGGCGCCGACTGAAACCATCAGCAGGAGATCGCCGCGCTTCAGTCGTTTGTCGGCCACGGCATCGTTCAGCGCCAGCGGAATCGTCGCCGCCGTCGTGTTTCCGAAGCGCTCGATGTTGATGACGATCTTCTCCTCGGGCACGCCGAGCTTTTCCGCCGCGGAGAGGATGATGCGTCGGTTGGCCTGGTGTGAGACCAGCAGATCGATCTCATTGGGAGTGATGTTGTTCCGCTCCAGAATCCTCCGGCAGGCCTCTTCGGTATTCCGAACGGCAAACCTGAACACCGCCTGACCGTCCTGCTTCACGTAGTGCATGCGGTTGGCCACGGTGTCCGCGGACGCCGGCTTCCGGCTGCCGCCGGCCGGCATGCAGAGCGCTCCGCCGCCGCTGCCATCGACGTAGTTTTCGAAGTCGATGATGCCGATGCCTTCTTCGTCGGTCGCCTCGACGACAGCAGCTCCGGCGCCGTCTCCAAAGATCACGCAGGTCGCGCGATCGGTGTAGTCGATGATGCTCGACATCACGTCCGCGCCGATCACCAGTGCGTGCCTGCTCCCACCGGCCGATACGAGCTGTGCAGCCGTCGTCAGCGCATAGGTAAAGCCGGAACAGGCGGCAAACAGGTCGTAGCCCCACGCGTGATTGGCGCCGAGACGCTCCTGCACCAGACAGGCGGTGCTCGGAAACAGCATGTCTGGCGTCGTCGTGCCGACGACGATGAAGTCGATGTCGTCGGGTGTCAGCCCGGCGCGCGCGATGGCTTCACGGGCCGCCTCAACCGCCAGGTCAGACGTGGCCACGCCTGGATCGACGATATGGCGCTCGCGGATCCCGGTGCGCTGAAGAATCCATTCGTCACTGGTTTCGACCATACGCTCGAGATCGGCGTTGGTCAGGACACGGGGCGGAACATACGTCGCAAGGCTCGCAATACGCGCACGACGTGTCATGCGCAACGAAGGGACTACCACAGGCGCGGATCCTTTTTCGGAGGCGTGAGACCAAAGTACTGATAGGCGCGAACCGTCGCAACGCGGCCGCGCGGGGTGCGATCGAGGAAACCGGCCTGAATCAGGAACGGCTCGTAGATGTCCTCAATGGCGTCCTTCTCTTCATGAATCGCGGCCGCCAGGCTGTTCACGCCGACGGGGCCGCCGCCAAACTTGTCGATGATGGTGCGCAGCAGCGTGCGATCGACCTCGTCGAACCCCTGATCGTCCACCTCGAGCAGCTTCAACGCATCCTTCGCGACCTGGGTGGTGATACGTCCCTGCGCACGAACCTGAGCAAAGTCACGCGTGCGGCGGAGCAGCCGGTTCGCGATACGCGGCGTCCCTCGGGACCTCTGCGCCAGCTCCACTGAAGCCTCGTCGTCGAGCGGAACGCCCAGGATGCGCGCCGAACGGCGCACGATCTCCTCGATGTCGCGGACGGTATAGAAGTCGAGGCGGTGGACGATGCCGAAGCGCGCGCGCAGCGGCGACGTGAGCAGCCCGGCCCGCGTGGTCGCGCCAATCAGCGTGAACTTCTTTAACGGCACCTTCACCGAGCGTGCGCTCGGTCCCTGGCCGATCATGATGTCCAGCTCGTAATCCTCCATCGCCGGATAGAGGATCTCTTCGATCGCGGGCGACAGCCTGTGGATCTCGTCCACGAACAGGACTTCGTGCTCCTGGAGCGCCGTCAGCATCCCGGCAAGATCGCCTGGCTTCTCGATGGCCGGGCCGGCGGTCGCGGAGACAGGCACGCCGAGCTCGTTGCCGATGACGTACGCCAGCGTTGTCTTGCCTAGTCCTGGCGGCCCGTACAGCAGGACGTGATCGAGCGCCTCGTTGCGCTGTCGCGCCGCGGCGATCGACACCTGCAGGTTGTCGCGAACGCGATCCTGGCCGATGTACTCGTCGAGCACGCGCGGGCGCAGCCCGGCGTCGAACTGCGCGTCCTCTTCGACGCGAACGGGCGCAACGACTCGCTCGCTCATCGCATCAGTTCCCGGAGCGCTGCCTTCAACGCCTGCTCGAATGTGGGATCGGGCATGGTCTGGAGACTGGAATCGACTGCTTTTTCAGCCTGAGGCCGATGATAGCCGAGGTTCTGCAGCGCTGAGAGCAGGTCGCCGCGAAGACGATCCGCTCCATTGGCAGGCGTCGCGTCCACCGGCACGCCGCCGGCCAGGTTGGCCAGTCGATCGCGAAGCTCGAGGACGATGCGCTCGGATGTCTTCTTGCCGATCCCGGGAATGCCGGTCAGCCGCGCGACGTCGCCGCGCTGCACGGCGCTCAGCACCTCCCGCGGATCCATGCCGGAGAGGACGGAGATCGCCAGCTTCGGACCGATTCCGCTGATGCTGATCAGCCGCTCGAACAGCTGCCGTTCGAGCTCCGTCAGAAACCCGTACAGCTGCAGTGCGTCTTCGCGGACGTGCGTGTAGATGCGCAGCGTGATCTCGGCACCCACCTCGCCAGCGTCGTAGAACGTCGAGAGCGGCACGTGCACTTCATAGCCGACACCCTGAACGTCGACGATGAGCGTATTGGGTTGCTTGTCTGCGATACGGCCGCGGAGGAATCCGATCATCCGTGGGCGGGCGGCCGGTACTGTCGCCAGCTGCGCCCCTTACGGCCGACCTGAAGGTCGGCCTCTCCCGCAGTCGAGACGATCTCGGGCTTGTAGCGGCCGGCCTTCAGGCCGGCCGGCGGCCGCGAGTGCAGGTGACAGATCGCGACGGCAAGCGCGTCGGCTGCGTCGTGCGGCGAGGGCACCTTCGACATGCCAAGGAGCAGTTTGATCATCTGCTGCACCTGGTGCTTCTCGGCGCGGCCATAGCCCACCACGGCACGCTTGATCTCTGTGGGTGTGTACTCCACGACCTCGCAGCCCGCCTCGACGGCGGCCAGGATCGCCACACCGCGGGCGTGTCCCAGCTTGAGCGCGCTGCGGGCGTTGACAGCGTAGAAGAGGCTTTCGACGGCCACGCACTCCGGTCGGTGCGATTCGAGCAGCGACGCGAGCTCCCGATGGATACGTGCGAGGCGGGCGGGAAACGAATCGCCCGCAGCCATGGTGATGGCGCCGCAGGCGATCAGATGATGGCGCCGCCCATCGGTCTCGACGCAGCCGTAGCCGGTGCGCTCGGAGCCGGGGTCGATGCCAAAGATTCTCACGCGAGCGAAGCCTCGATCTCCTTTTCCTCGATGTCGAAGTTCGCCCAGACGTGCTGCACGTCGTCGTGATCGTCGAGCGCCTCGAACAGCTTCAGCATCTGCTGCGCTTCCTTGCCCTGCAGCTTCACGTAGTTCTGCGGAACCATGGCCACTTCGGCGCTGGCCGGTTCGATGCCCAGCGCTTTCACCGCGTCGCGGACCTTCTCGAAGCTCTCGGGCGCCGAGATGATCTCCCAGACGCTGCCGTCGTCGTTCATATCGTCGGCGCCCGCGTCGAGGGCGGCGTTGAGCAGCGCCTCTTCGTCGACCTTGCCCTTCTCGACGACGATCTGGCCCTTGCGGCTGAACATCCAGGCCACGCTGTTTTCCGCCGCCAGGTTGCCGGCGTACTTCCCGAACGTGTGGCGGATCTCTCCGACCGTCCGATTCTTGTTGTCCGTCAGGGTGTGCACGAGCAATGCGACGCCGCCCGGCCCATATCCTTCGTACCAGATTTCTTCGTAGGAGACGCCCGGCTCTTCGCCCGTGCCTCGGCGGATGGCGCGCTCGATGTTCTCGCGCGGCATGTTGTTCGCCTTGGCTTCGGCGACGATCGTCCGCAGACGGGGATTCATATCGGGATCCCCCCCGCCCGCACGCGCTGCGACCGTTAGTTCCTTGATGAGGCGCGTGAAGATCTTGCCGCGCTTGGCGTCAGCGGCACCCTTTTTGTGCTTGATCGTGTGCCACTTGGAATGGCCTGACATGAGAAAAACCCCCGGAAATACGAGAAGAAGCGGACCGGGTATTTTACCTGTCCCCGGGCTTTCTCGCCAGAATGATCCAGACGTCGGCGCGGTGGTCCCACTGGCCTCCGCGGTAATCGCCCAGAAGGGCTGAGATCTCGAAGCCGGCCCGTTCGAGCCGGCGGGTCATCTGAGGCACCGAAAGCGTCCGAAACGCGAGCGAGAACCGATGCAGGCGCGACTGCCGGCCGCGGCGCTCGGTGAACTCCTGCTCGAAGATCGTCCGGTGCCGTGACGGATCCTGACGCACGCTCTCGACGAGCGTGATGTAGGTGCCGCCGCGGCGGCCACGCCAGCCCTTCAGGCTGACGCGCCTGCGGTACTCCTCCCATGACGGCAGGTCGGCAACGAGCTCCAGGCCGAACGTTCCGTTGGGCTGAAGAACTCGATGCACATCGGCCAGCGTCCGCGTCAGATCCCGTTCGCTGAGCAACGATTGCAGAATGCCGTACGGAGCCATGACCAGGGCAAAGGCGTCCCGGGCACGGGATTGCGGCAGGGCCGAAGGAAATGGCAGATCGCGGATGTCAGCCTGGACGAGCCTCAAATGGCGGTGGAGCCGGCCCCTGGAAACCCGGCGCTGCGCGAGCGCCAGCATGGCGGCAGACCGATCGACGCCGACCAGCCGCACACCGGCGCGCGCCAGCGGGAGCGACACACGGCCGGTGCCGCAGCCAAGCTCCAGCACGTGCCCGCCGGCATTCGTCGCGAGATTTCGCCAGAACGGCACGTCGCGCCGGCCGAGCGTTTGTGCATTTTCCCAGTCGTAGAACGGCGCGTAGTCGTCCCAGCCCTCAAAGCCTTCCATTCGGAAACTACGTTCTCTGCCCGACCGTCGCAAAGAGCATCGTGTGCTGGATCTCAACGAACGCAGGCCCGGCCGAGGCCTCCGTTTCGTAGGTGGTGAGCGCGTGCTGCAGCTCGCGTCCGAGCTCCCGGACGTCCTTGCGCGACACGCGTTCGAGCTCCCGTTGAATGCCCTGCTGCCGCTCGCGCCACTCGTCCGGTGACGGAGGCGTCAGCCGCGTGTTCGAGACGGGGAACAGCCGGACGTCGATCGGCTCGATTCCGTGCGCGGTGAACATCGCCGGCAGGTTGGGCCCGATTCGAGGGTTGGTGCGGTCGTTTCTGGCTTCGGCAGCCGCGGCAAAGAAACGCCTCGCCACCTCGAACGCATGACGACCAGACGGAATCGAGCTGAAGAGATATCCGGCTGCATTGTCGGGCTCCACCGCCACGATCCGGCCGTTCTTCGCCGTCACGCGGGCGCACTCGGCAACCGCGGCGTCAGCGTCAGCAATGTGCTGGAGCACGGCGACGGAATAGAGCGAATCGAAGACCGCGTCGAGGAAAGGAAGATGACAGGCGTCCCCCGCGGCGAATCCGACGCGCTGGTTGTGCGAGCGCGTCTCGTGAAGAGCCGCACGAACCTTCGACAGCACGAGGTCGACGCCAACGAGCCGCACCTGCGAGATGTGCTGTCGTCCGAGACTGACTTCGGCGAGACCGGCACCGCACCCCACGTCCAGGATCCGGTTGCCGGCGCGCGGCCGCAGCGTTTCAACCAGGAACTCGGTGAACTCGTCGTCCCACCAGCGCTCACGCAGATCCTTGAGCGTCGGCGATGTGAATCCGTCGATTGGCGCAGCCACGTCAGTCCACTAGTCCGAGACGGCCAGCTCGCCGGGGACGATCGGCCGCGTTCGCGGGAGCACGCCGAGCCGCGCGAGATTGCCGACAAACGCGAGAATCCCGACAAAAACGATCAGCTTGGTCACATCGGAGATGGTTGTCCTCGGCAGTACCTTCCAGAGAAGCCACAGGACCGGCTGCGCGATCATGACCGCCCACACGGATCCGTAGAAGTAGCGTCGCTCGTGCCCCTCGCCTTTCGTCGAGCGTTTCACGCGCGGCAGGAAACCGAAGGCACCCAGCAACCAGACCGTTCCCGCGATCGGAAAGTAGGCCACCTCGTACATCTGCTTGAGGCGCCAATCGCCCGTAGCGACCGCATAGGCCAGACCCGCGATGTTGAGTACCGCGAACGCCACGACCTCGCCCCACGCCGTCGTGTAGCACACACGCCGATATAACGGGTTTGGCCGATCCTCGGTGAAGCGAATGATGTACGGCGCCGGCTCACAGCCGGGCAGCCGGCCGCGTATACCGGCGATGCCGGTTCCCACCAGCACCAGGCCGAGCCAGATCGCCATTCGGCTGTCGAACCCGCGCTCGAAGAGATCGAACGTCAGCGGGCCAGGCGCGATGAAAAACACGATGATCCAGATCGGCCAGTGATTGAACCGGTAATACAGCTTGTTCCGGTGGCGGATCTTGCGCTCGGTATCGCGCTCGATGTACCGCGCATGGGTGTCGAGTTGGGCCGGCGTCGTCATGAATCCGAACGATCTTATGCCAGCACATCTGCCGGGCGGCCTTCCCGGACGATGCGGCCGTCGTGCAGGAGCAGTACGCGATCGACGCAAGCGGCCGCGAAGACCGTGTCGTGAGTGGAAATGAGGATCGTCGTCCCGTCTTCCGACAGGCGGCGCACCGTCGAGGCCAGGTCATCGCGACGCGCGGGATCCAGGGACGCCGTCGGCTCGTCCATCAGCAGCAGCAACGGTTTCATCGCCAGTGCGCGCGCAATCGCCACGCGCTGCGCTTCTCCGCCAGACAACTCATGGGGCCGCGCGTGCATTCTGTGGCCTACGCCCAGCTGTTCGAGCAGGTCCTTCGCGCGGCGCTCTGCGTCATCCCTCGGTATTCGCGATACCTGAACGGGTGCGAGCGCGACGTTCTGGAGCGCCGTCAGATGCTCGAAGAGATGATGGAACTGAAACACCATTCCGACCGGCGACGTGCGGTGCAAAGCGAAAGGGTCCTTCCGGAGGTCGGATGTGGATGATCGGCTCACATCGATGGCCCCAGCGGAGCCTGGTTCCAACCCGGCAATGGCCCGAAGCACGGTGGTTTTGCCGGCCCCCGACGGCCCCATCAGCGCGACGCGCTCGCCAACGCCGGCTGAAAACGTGACGCCCTGGACGACCGGCTGGCCCTTCCGATCGACGTAGAGGTCAAAGACCTCGAGCACAGACGTCATCGTCCCCAGCCCTTCTCGATTCGCCGTGCAAAGCGCGCGAGCGGCAGCGACAGGACGAGATACATGGCGGCGCACATCGCACCCGGCAGCACCCAGCTACCGATGTTCGCGGCAAAGATCGATGTCTGCTTCGTCAGCTCGACTACCGTGATCACCGAGACCAGGGAGCTGTCCTTGAGCAGCGCCACGAAGTCATTGGTCATCGGGGCAAGCGCCAGGCGAAACGCCTGCGGCGCCCGGATCAGCCTCAACGTCTGCATCTCGCTGAAGCCGAGCGTGCGCGCCGCTTCAAGCTGTCCTCGTGGGACCGCCTGCAGCGCCCCGCGGTAGATCTCGCTTTCATAGGCGGCGTAGTTGATGCCCAGGCCCACGAGCGCCGCCAGAAACGCGGGGAGCTGGACGACCGCGGCGAGGCCGAAATACAGCACGAAAAGCTGCAGCAGCAGAGGTGTGCCCCGTATCAGCTCGACCCACGCCGTCAACGCAATCTCGACAGGCCGCGGCCCATACACGCGGCCCGTGGCGAGCGCGGCGCCAAGAGCAATCGCCAGGGCCATGGACAGCACAGACAGGACCACCGTAATACCGGCAGCCTTCAACAGCGCAGGAAGATAGCGAACCGCCGCGTCCCAACTGCTGGTTGCCGTTGGCGCGCTCGTGCTTGCCGGTTCCGGCGGCGCCGATCCAGCCGTCAATCGCGCATACATCGCAGGCTGGTCGTCGTTCCACAACTTCCACTTGCGGAAGATCGCCTCGAGCCGGCCGTCAGCCATCGCCTGACGCAGGATGTCGTTCATTCGATCCCGCAGCGCGGCATTGCCGGCGGAGAGGATACCCACGTAGTGCCCCACTCCGATCGGAGCGAGCTGGTTCATGAGACCGGGATTTCTGCGAACGCCGCGTTCAGCCAGGACCTCGTCGAGCAGCACGGCATCCACCCGTCCAATCGCCAGATCGCTGTACGGGTGAACGTCGTCTTCGTAGGTCACGGGAACGACACCGTGCTTCGCCTGTGCTTCGAGCAGCAGGTCGTACGCGAGCGTCGCTCCCAGCGTGGCCACACGGCGCCCGGCTAGATCCGCGAGCGTCCGGTATCTCGCACCGTCGGCGGCGCGAACGGTGAGGATTTCCCGGAACTGGTAATAGGGAATCGTGACGGCGAGCCGAGCCCTGCGGGCGGCACTGTCCTCGATGCCGCTCAGGCCGATGTCGAAATCGCCTCGCGCTGCGGCTGCGTCGAGGCTCGTGAACCCGACCTGGACGAACCGCGGCATCCGTCCAAGGCCCTGGGCCAGGAGCTGTGCGATCTCCACGTCGAATCCGACGACCTTCGTCGGATCGGACGGGTCGGCTTCGACAAACGGAGCACCGCCCTCGGCGTCGCCTCCCCAGCGGAGCTCCGGCGCCTGCTGCGCGGACACAAGCGATGGCGCCAGGAGCAGCAGCACGATCGCGAGCGCGGGTCTCAGCACGCGCACATGATACGAGCCTCAGCAATCGACACGGGTCAGGGCAGGCCCCTTCGACATCGCTCAGGGCAATCCCTTGCGCCGCCGCTCGAGCTCTTCGAGCGACTTCGGCCAGTCTTCGCGCAGCAGGCGGGAGAGCGCCCGGTCAGCCAGCAAACGGCCGCCTGTCTGGCAGGTAGCGCAGTAATTGGCCTCGTTCGACGCGTAGACGATTCGCTGCACCGGACTCCCGCAGACGGGACACGCCTTCCCGAACCGGCCGTGCACGGCCATGCCGTCGCGAAAGGCCGTCACCTTCTCCGGAAAGTCTTCTCCCGTTTCTGCCTGCAGCCGGGCAATCCAGGCCGTCAGCGTGTCACGTGTCGCGTGATACAGCCGTTCAAGCTCTTCGCCCGAGAGCGACCCCGTCTGCTTGAAGGGCGAGAGTCGCGCAGCGTGGAGAATCTCGTCGGAGTAGGCGTTGCCGATGCCGCTGAACAGATGCGGATCGGTCAGGGCGCGCTTGAGCGTGTGGTTGTCGTGCTGCAACGCGCGGGCGAACGTGTCGAGGTCGGCTTCGAGGACGTTGATACCTCCGGGGTCGTGCTGCTGAAGCGCCTCGCGCCCCTGGACGACGAAGAGCGAGGCCTGCCGTTTCGTGCCAGCCTCGGTAAGAACCAGCGTTCCGTGATCGAAGTCGAGCGCCAGGAGGCCAATCTTGCCGGGGACCTTCGCGCCCTTTTCCTTCCACCGGAGGCGGCCCGCGATCATCAGATGAAGGACGAGATACATCTCGCCCTCGAG
>DATLLQ010000271.1:0-4288 GCA_035537775.1 Vicinamibacterales bacterium
GATCCGGTACTTTCCACCTCGATACGTGCAGCCCAACATTGCAGACGGGTCGAACCGGACGCTGACGTTCGGTCCGAGCTCATCCAACGACCCGTAGTCCCACTCCTCCGTCCCGGCTGAACGCACGATCCCGTTCACCTCACGGCGTCCAGACACATGCACGGCGTCCGGGTGTCCAAACATCACGTACCACCGGCCGCGATCGGTCCCATAGCCTGGAATCGCTGCTGATTCAGGATCAGCGTAGCGTTCACGTGCGTACCTGACCCGCCGTTCGAACTCGCGGCGGAACTCATTCGCGGGAGTTGCCGGCGTGGGGTCGTGCCGCTTCCAGAATTCGGAGATGAAGGCGTCACGCGCAGCCGTGGTCTTGATGTCCGCATACGCAGCAAGCTCCTGACCGGACATCAGCGGCGCCGTCTCGAGGTGCCACTCATCGTCTTCGAACCAGTAGTCCGGAAGGCGTGCGCCCTGCGCGGCTGGCGCGGCCAGTGTGCCCGCCATCACGCCGACCGATGCGAGCACGCATACTGCGACGGTCCACGTCAGCCGTCGTGCAGTGATTGGTGCTTCCGGAACAGCCTTGAGGATGTGCCGGATGCGTTGAGGGAGAAATGAGCCGGGCATCGCCGCGCCAACAATGTCGATGCGCGCACCCGTACTGGTCACGGCGCGCGCCATCGACAACAGGTACTCGCAATACTCGGATGGCTCGTGACCCCTCGCGAGGACCGCCGCATCGCAAGCCTCCTCGGAGAGCCGCGCGAGGTGGCGTTCGAGCCACCACGCAAGTGGATGGCACCAGAAGATCGCGCGGTTCAGGAGCGCCAGCCACTGAACGAGCGGATCGCGGCGCCGCGCGTGCTCCCGCTCGTGCAGCAGGACCGCTTCGAGCTGCGTGCCCGACCAGGACTGCCATCCGTCCGGCAGGATCACAAGAGGATGAAACCAGCCGACAGTAACCGGTGCCGCACAAGCGTTACTCGTGGGATACCCTGCGCGTTCGACGGCCTGACGAATCAGCCGCTGTGCGCGCATGGTGCCCACGAAGAGACGGCCGAGCAGGACGACGACTCCGGCCGCGTAAATGCCGAGGGCCAGGGCGCGCCAGGGAATCGTGCGAGCGACAGGCGTCGGTCCAGGCACGCCTGCCACAGCACGTGCCGGCTCGCTGGACTCCTGAACCTTCGACAGAGCGACGGGGCCGCGAATCCACGCCGCCGGCGCACCGAGGGCCGACGACGTTGCGCGGATCGGCGGAGCACTCAGCGGCAACGGCGCATCCGGGCCCCACACCGTCCAGAGCGGAGAGGTCAACATCCCCGCCAGGACCACGGTCCAGGCTGCATGACGGCCGGCGGCGGTAGGGACCCGCATGATGCGCAATACGGCTATGGCGGCCACCGCGAGAAGCGTTGAACGGATCGCCGATTCGACGAGTACGTCCATCACTTCTCTCCCTGCCGGCGGCTGCGGACGAACTCTTCGAGGCGCTTCAGCTCGCTCGTCGTCAACACCTTCGCGTCCACCATGCCGCTGACCAGCTCTTCCACCGACCCGTGACAGAGGCGGTCGATGATCTGCCGCACGGCACGCGCGGCCAGGCTCCGGGACGGCTCGACTGCGTGGTAGATGTAGGCCCGCCCCTCGATGGCGTGCCCCAGGTAGCCTTTCTGCTCGAGCCGGCGCAGCAGCGTGCGAACGGTGGTTTCCTTCACGTCACGCGTGCGCGACACCACGTCATGCACCGCCTCGACCGAGCAGGGGCCCGAGGTCCAGACGACACGCATGACGTCGTGCTCCAGGTCGGTGAGCGGTGCGCGGACTCGCGCGCCGGAACTACGACGTCCTGTCATGGTACATTTTGTACCGGTACGCGGCGTCGTCCGTCAAGACCTGTTTTTTCTGGGCGGGCACAAATGCCCGCCCCGCACTGTTAATTCCTGCAGCGCCGCCCGACATTCCATCCTGCACGTCTGATCGCGACACTCATATTCCGTGAGACGTCGGATCGCTATTCGGAAAACTTCCCGCGTTTCGATGTTTCCCCGTCGGCACCGCTGTTGCCAGTCACGCACGAGTCATGAAACTGGTCATCATCGGCGGAACAGGACTCATTGGCTCCAAGCTCGTCGCCGGGCTCCACGAACACGGCCACGACGTTGTGGCGGCGTCACCCGGCACCGGAGTCAACACGCTCACAGGCGAAGGACTCGCCGAGGCGCTTCACGGCGCCTCGGTCGTGGTGGACGTCTCGAACTCCCCGTCGTTCGAAGAAACGGCGGTTTTGGAGTTTTTCACGACGTCAGCGCGAAACATCATCGTCACGGCCACTGACGAAGGCGTCGCGCACTACGTGGCGCTCTCAGTCGTCGGAACCGGACACATAGCCAACAGCCCCTACCTGCGTGCGAAGAACGCTCAGGAAGGGCTGATCAAGGTGAGCGGGATCCCGTACTCGATCGTTCAGGCGACGCAGTTCTTCGAGTTCGTCACACGCATGGCCGACGAGGCCACGGAAGGAACGACGGTCCGGCTGCCACCAGTCCTCATTCAGCCGATGGCGGCGGATGACGTCGCCAAAGCAGTGGCCAGAGTTGCCGTCGGCGCACCGTTGAATGGCACGGTGGAAATAGCCGGTCCCCAGCAGTTCCGCTTCGACGAGCTGATCCGGCAGGGTCTCGCCGCGCGCCACGACGCCCGCAAGGTCGTCGTTGATCCGCACGCGCGGTACTTCGGGGCCGAACTGGGCGAACGCTCGCTGATTCCCGCTGGCAAGGCTCAGCTCGGCGAGATCCGTTTCGAAGACTGGCTCAAGCAGCCCGCACTCCAGCCTCGATGAGGCATCACTCCATTTCATTTCAGGGAGCACAACAACCATGAGCACGATCACAACCAGGGACGGGACGACGATCTATTACAAGGACTGGGGCACCGGTCCGGTCGTCACGTTCTCGCACGGATGGCCGTTGACCGCCGACGCCTGGGACGGCCAGATGCTGTTTCTGGCGCAGAACGGCTTCCGCGCAATCGCCCATGACCGCCGTGGCCATGGCCGATCCAGCCAGTCCTCGGGGCACAACGACATGGACGGATACGCCGACGATCTCGCCGCCCTCATCGAGGAGCTGGACCTCAGGGACATCACGATGGTCGGCCACTCGACCGGCGGCGGTGAGGTCACCCGCTACATCGGCCGCCACGGTACAAAGCGTGTCTCGAGGATCGTGCTGATCGCCGCGGTGCCGCCGGGCCTCCTGAAAACGCCGTCCAATCCTGACGGCATGCCGATCGAACTGTTCGAGCAGCTGCGCAATGGACTCGCAGCCGATCGTTCGCAGTTCTGGAGGGATCTCGCGGCCCCGTTCTACGGCGCCAACCGCCCGGGCGCCAAGGTCTCGCAGGGCATCCTGGACCAGTTCTGGCTCTGGAGCATGCAGGGCGGCCTCAAGAACGAGTACGACAGCATCAAGGCCTTCTCGGAGACCGTGTTCCTCGACGATCTGAAGAAGTTCGATGTCCCGACGCTGCTCATGCACGGCGAGGACGACCAGATCGTCCCGATCAACCTTTCATCGCGGAAGTCGGCAAAGCTCATTAAGAACGTGGCGGAAATCTACTATCCGGGCCTGCCGCACGGCCTTACCGCCACCCATGCCGACATCGTGAACCGCGACCTGCTCGCGTTCTGCCAGCAAGCCAGGCGGAAGGTGGCCTGAGAGACTCCAGCGATCGGCGGGATTCGAACCGGCGCGAGGCCGGATATGCGATGATTCGGCGCCCAGAGGGCTGGCGCGCGATGGCCGCGCCTCCGAGGAGATTGCCGAATGAGAATCCTGCGTGCTGCAGCCGTTGCTGCCTCGATCGCTGCGAGTTTCGCAATAGCGCTTGACGCCCGACAGGCTCCAGCACAGGGCGGCGGGCGGGTGGGGGGAGCCGCACCGGCCGGTCAGTTGATCGGCGGGACGCTCACCCCCGCCAAAGCCGACGCGCGCGGATGGGGCTGGCAGGTCAAGGCCTCGATGAATCCCAGCACGCCCCGGCCCCTCTACAACAAAGCCAAGGAACTCCTCCTCCAGGACAAGCAGATCACCAGCTACACCATCGACCGCTACGACGAAGCCGCCTATTGCGAGATCGCCAAACACTTCGACTACATCTGGTTCGAGATGCAGCACAGCACGATGTCGTGGGACGAAGTGCGGCGGATGATCCTCGCCTGCCCGATGGCCGGCGCGGCGCCGATGATCCGCATGCCCGACGCGCTCGAATCCAGCATTCAGAAAGC
>DATLLQ010000272.1:0-29210 GCA_035537775.1 Vicinamibacterales bacterium
GGGCGGCGGCGCCATGCAGCAGGAGCTGGCGGAGCTCTTTGAGCAGGAGATCGATCAGCTGGCTAGCCGGTACGAGAGCGCCTCGCAGGCGAACGAGCAGCAGGCCGACCGTGAGGTCGACGAAGTGCTCGAGAAGCTGAAGGAGCTGGCGCGACGGCAAGAGCAGCAGGCCGAGAGCCAGGCGCGTCGGCGCGCGATCGAAGGTCAGGGCGGCGGCGGCGCCAGCGCGCAGCAGCAGCGAGCGTTAGCCGATCAGCTCGAAGAGGTCGCACGGCGGCTCGAGCGCCTCTCACGCGAAGAGCAGCGACCTGAATTGCGGCAGGCGCAGCAGGCGGCGCAGCGCGCCGCGGATGCGCTTCGCCGTGCGGCAGCCGGTGATTCCCGCGCGCAGGCCGAAGCGGCCGCGGCGACCGAAGAACTTCGCCGGGCACAGCGCAGTCTCGAACGCGATCAGACGCAGCGGACCGAGCGCGATATCGAGGAGGCCAGGCAGAAGGCCGACCAGCTCGCGCGCCAGCAGCGCGAGATCCAGGATGCGGTGCGCAAGCTGCCGGCGGGTGCCGGCCGTCAGCAGGCAGCTGCTGACATCAACGAACGGAAAGGCTCGCTCGAGCAGGGCATCAAGTCGCTCGAGGCCGATCTGAACCGTGCGGCGCGCGCCGCCAGCCGTGACGAGCGCGAAGCGTCGCGCAAGCTCTCCGAAGCCGCGGACGAGATCAGCGACAACCAGCTGGCCGAGATGGTTCGCCTGTCGCAGGCGCTGGTCAGCCGCGGCAGAGATCCGGAGCAGATCAACAGCGCTGAGAGCGCGATCAGCGAAGGCCTCCAGAACGTCCAGCAGGCGCTCGAAGGGGCGCAACGTGCGCTCGGCGCCGGCCAGCAGCGTAACGCCCGTGAGAATGATCTCGAGCGTGCACGCCGGGCCGCACAGGCCGCGCAGTCCCTTCAGGAGCAGACCCGTGAGCGTGCACAGCGCGGTCAACAGGGTCAGCAGGGTCAGAACGGCCAGCAGGGGCAACAAGGCCAGCAGGCTCAGCGTGGTCAGCAAGGCCAACAGGGTCAGCAGGGCCAGAACGGTCAGCAGGGCCAGAACGGTCAGCAGGGTCAGCAGGGGCAGCAAGGCCAGCAAGGCCAGCAGGGTCAGGCTGGCCAGCAAGGACAACAGGGTCAGCAGGGTCAGGCCGGTCAGCAGGGTCAACAGGGCCAGCAGGGTCAGGGTGGACAGGGCGGTCAGGGTCAGCAGGGCCAGAACGGCCAGCGTGGTCAGAACGGCCAGCAGGGCCTCGCCAACGGAAATCGTGACGGCGGTCCCAATGGCGGCGGCGGACTCGATCGCCTCGGCACGTGGAACGGCCTTGGCTGGGGCGGCTGGTACGACGGCGCGCGGCTGAGTGAAGAGGACCAGCGTCAGCTTCGCAACTCGGCGCGTCAGCTGGACGCGGACATCCGCGACCTGCTTGCGCGTCAGCGCGGTACGGAGATGACCCCGCGCGAAATCGAGGCGCTGATGCGCGACCTGCAGCGTCTGCAGGACGAGCGTATCTACAAGGACGTCGCTGAGCTCGCGCGGCTGCAGTCATCGGTCGCCGAAGGGCTGAAGCGGTTCGAGTTCGGTCTCCGCCGCAAGGTCGAAGGCGATCAGAACGCCATCGCCCTGACGGGCGCCGACGAATCTCCGGAAGCCTACAAGGCGGCGAACGAAGAGTATTTCCGGTCGCTGTCGAACGGCGGCAAGAAGTAAGAACGTAAGAAAGAAAGTCCCGTCTCCCAGCTTCCAGCTCCCAAACGCTCCCAGTCAGCTTTGGGAGCCGGGAGCTGGAGACTGGGAATCCATCCCCATGAAAACCCGGCTGACTCTCGCGGTCGTCATCATCCTCAGCTTCACCGTCGCGGCAGCGGCGCAGTTCGGCTCGCGCGGCGGCTTCGGCCGCGGCGCGCGACCGAAGTTTCCAACTGCCGACACCTTCGGGCACGGATTCAATTTCTGCCGCGGGATGTACGCCAACCAGATCTACCGCGAGGCTGGTGGGCAGGGCTGGTCAACCGACTATCCCGACGCCGAGCTGAACTTCTCCATCCGCTTCTCCGAGCTGACCAGGGCGCGCGTGTCGTTCGACAAGTCGCGGACACCGGACTTCGTCGTGGTCCGGCTGACGGACGAGGCGCTGTTCCGGTGTCCGCAGCTCCACATGGAGGACGTCGGCACGCTCGAGTTCGACAGCGACGAGATCGCCTCCCTGCAGATGTGGTTCAAGAAGGGCGGCTTCCTCTGGGTCGATGATTTCTGGGGCAGCGCGGCGTGGGAGCAGTGGGAAGAGGAGATCGGCCGCGTGCTGCCACCCTCGGAGTACCCCATCGTCGACGTGCCGATGGATCATCCACTGTTCCACTCGCAGTTCGCGGTGACCGAGTTTCCGCAGATTCCTTCGATTCAGGCGTGGCGCGGCAACGACACGGATACGTCGGAGCGGGGTGTCGACAGCCAGACTCCGGAAGCCAAGGCGATCTTCGACAAGAACGGCAACGTGATGGTGTTCATGTCGCACAACACCGATATCTCCGACGCCTGGGAGCGCGAGGGCGAAGACCCGCGCTACTTCTACCAGTTCTCGCCCAAGGGTTACGCCGTCGGCATCAATGTGATGCTGTATGCGATGACGCACTGAACTCGGTTGCGCAGTTCACGCTTCCGGGTTCTCACTTCTCTGTTCGTGTTCTGAGTTCGGTTCGGGGTTCGAGTTCGCCTACGAGCTTCTTCCCACGTCCTGCACCGCCCGCGAGTCTGTTCGGACCGACTGCGTAGTCCGTTCGGACCGACAGCGCAGCCTCCTAAGACCGACATTTCTTGTACTATTCGCCCATGCCGACCCGTTATCCAAGAGAGCAGATGCACCGCATCAAGTACACGAAGCTTGCGCCGGAGCAGATCGTGAGCAAGCTATCAGCGGTGAATGCACCGACGAGTGCGTCGCCGCTCTCGACGGTGCTGTCGGGCAAGTCGATGAAGATCGTGCTCGACAACGGTCCGGTGCTGAACTACCGGTTCACCGATCCCGGCCACCTGTCGCTGGCCGAAGGCGCGGGCGCGGCGGTGCAGGCGGGATACGGGGCGCTGACGCTCGATCGCCTCGTGCTCTTCACGCACCTGGTGCCCAAGACAGAGCGTGGCTTCACCGTGGTCGTCGATCAGGACACCAATCTGGCGACGGTGTTCGAGGTCTGGTTCAGCGGCTACCAGGACAACCGCGAGGTGCAGCGCCAGGTCTACTACGGCTACGTCGAAACCGCAGGCGGACAGGCACCAGCCGAACGGCACGCCATCACCAACCGCATCGAAGGCAAGGGCTTCTACTGGAAGCAGGACAACGGCGTCGAGACGCTCGAGTTCTATCCGACGGTGCTCTATTCGAACTTCGTCGAGCTCACGCGCTTCGGCGGCGAGCTGAGCTTCTGCGCGCCGTCCGACTACATCAAGATCAGCGACGACAAGTACATCTACTCGCGCGTCGAGGCGGAGTTCTCGGGGACGATGACGACCTACGTCCTGGATCCGAACCGCGTCGAGCAGATCGGCATCCGGCTCGGGTTCGACGACGCCGATGCGCTCGAGTACTACCTGTTCCGCGGACGCGGTGAATGGGTCGGCCAGATTGCCCAGTTCGAGCCGTTCGGCGACGTGGGGACAACCCAGGCGCAGGGCAATCGCGCGGCGCCGGCGGCAGGGAAGGGCGCGCGCCAGGTCTACCGGCCGTTGAAGACCAATCCGATCATGACGAGGGCGCAGGTGGACGCGGCGGTCGCACAGACCAAGACGCTGTTCGCGCCGAACAACGCCATGGCCGGAAACAAGGGGCCGACCAGCACGTTCCTCGCCGGCAAGGAACTGACCCTTCGCTACGACAACGGCCAGGCCTACAACTACCAGTTCGTCGACGTCGGCAGGCTGCGCTGGCGGCGCGAAGGCGACACCACCTGGCGCGACGAGCGGTACGAATCCTGGGAATCGGCGCCCGGCGTCATCATGTTCGGCCACCTCCTGGGCGGCGCGCCCGATCACGACGCCTTCTCGATCGTCGCCGACTTCGAGCACGCGCTCGTGACGACGCTGCACGGCACGATGGGCACGCCGTACATGGGCAACGAATCAGCCGTCAAGACGCTGTTCGGCGTCGTCGAGATGAAGGGGCTGACGCCGCCACCGAAGTACCGGCGTCATCAGTTCACCGACGAGCTCGTGGGCCGCGCCATGACGTGGAACTACCAGCAGGGCCTGACGTCGATGCACCTCTACTCGACGCCGCACTCGCTCTCCTGGATCATCTTCCTGGGCAACGGCGCCGGCGGACTGGAGTGGAGCGGGCCGGCGTCGTACGTGAAGATCCGAGACGAGCTCTATTTCGCCTACTGGCTCGAGGAAGCGTGCAACGGCACGCTCGGCACGATCCTCATCAACATGCGGACGATGCGCAACTGCGGCATCGACTACGGCGCGGGGCCCAAGGGGCTGCGCCTGAGTATCGTCGGCGCGTACGCGCGGCATGCGGGCCGGTTCAACACGCTGAAGTACTTCAGCGCGAAGCTCTAGACATGGTGACAAACCGTTCGACACGGCGCTCGTTCATTTCGGTGGCTGGCGCGGCCCTTTCGGCACCGCTGATGGCCGCTGGCGCGGCGTTGCCTGCGGAGGCCGACGACGCGAAGGCCAGGCTCGCGGCGCTCGAGGACAAGGACGCGATTCACGCGCTCAACCAGCTCTATGCCCGGCACGTGAATGCCGGCGCGCATGAAGAGTTGAGCGCGCTCTTTGCCGACCCGGCTGACGCTCGAGTCGAAGCCGGCGTCCGTGGCATCGCCCCCGACGGTTTCGGTGAGCAGGATGAGATCGAGATCGCGACGGATCGGCGCAGCGCTGTCGCTCGCGTTCGCTGGACCGTCTACACGGAGGCCGCGATCGGGCCGAGCTGCACGCTCGTTGAAATGGCGCGCCTGCAGGGTGAAGGCGTGCTCCGCTCGACGGAATCAGCGCTCTTCGAGAATCGCTACGTCCGGCGCGACGATGGCCGCTGGATGATTGGCGCCATCGAACGCGCCTCGTAGGGCGCCCCTTCCGGGGCGCCACGCTACCTCAGGGGCGCCACGCTACTTCAGCTTCGCGTTCAGCTTGATCTCGGTCCCGGCGAGCGCCCGCGACACCGGGCAGCCCTTCTTCGTGGCCTCGGCCTGTTCCTGGAATGCTGCCGCGTCGATTCCGGGCACTTCTGATTCGTTCTCGAGCTCGATCGTCGTGATCGTCGGCCCCTGAGGCAGCATCTCCAGCTTCACGTTCGCGGTGGTGCTGACGCGTGTTGCCGGGTGGCCTGCTTTTTCAAGATTGGCCGAGAGCGCCATCGAAAAGCATCCGGCGAGTGCGGCGCCAATCAGCTCCTCGGGGTTTGTTCCCGCCCCGCTCTCGAATCGCGACAGAAACGTGAACGGCCCTTCATACGCGCCGCTCCCGAGAGCCATCTTCCCCTTGCCACCCTTGAGGGTGCCTTCCCATGTTGCCTTTCCCGTACGTGCTGGCATCGTGTGAGCGTCTCCTTGCTCCCGACTGTACTCCACGAGCCAGCCAACAGGTCAGCGGCAGATCACAGGGGCTTTGCCGGGTATCGTCCAGCGTGGGTTCGTCGTGCTGACGAGCTGCTCTTCGCGCAGCGTTCCACCGCGCTGCTTGAGCGAGTCGACCACGACGTCCCGAACGAGGCCGATGTCGCGGACGATTTCGAATCCGTCGCGGGGGGTCACGGGAGCGAAGATGTTGTCGCCGCCCGTGGCCAGGAAGTCGCTCGTCGCGATGAGCAGGCGTTCGGTGTCAGCGATGGGCGCGCCGTTCGGCCGCACCATGCCCACGTTGACCGCGCCGCGTTCGCACGTGACGCGCGCGTGTACGCCCGAGATGCCGAGCAGCGCCGCATTCCTCGAGATTTGATTCGCCAGCACCGTGCGCAACTCGGCGCCGGTCAGATGGAAGGCGACGAGGCGATTGTCGAACGGCATCACCTCGAATACGGCGCCATAAGTCAGGGGGCCTGCCGGCAGATCCGCGCGCAACCCGCCTGACGTGTTGTTGATCGACACGTCGGCGCCTGGCATGCCGGCGCGGTATGCGTCAGCAAACAGATTGCCGAGCGGCGAATCCGTACTCCCGGCGCGGCGGACCGGACTGGCCAGCGTGACCCCGAGCGGCGTCTTTTTCTGCGCCTCCGCTCCCTGCACCGCCGGCGCTATCGTCCTGGCGATCGTCTGGTCAGGCACGATCGGCGCACCCTCATACTCGGCACGGATCCGGCCCGTGCTCGCTCCCTCCGGATCGCACCGAGACGTCCCCGGGTCGACCCGTGCGCACAGATCGCGCGGCGGGAAGATGCGATGCTCGACGACACGCCGTGCCGCTCGATCGACGATGAGGTCGACGCGGCCGAACGAGCGTCCGCCCATGTAGGACTCGATGATCGCGATGCCTGCGACTTCGTGCGCCATGCCGGAATGGGCATGGCCGGCGACGATGACGTCAACAAGGCCGCGGGGCAGGGCAGCGGCCACCTGCATGATCTCCTCGGCCGGCTCGCACGCGCTCAGGTCGGTTGGCGAGGTGAACGCCGTGCATCGTCCGCCGGCATGCGACGTCACGATGATGATCGACGCGCCTTCTGCGCGGAGCCGCCGTGCCTCGGCCGCAATGGTCTCTGCCAGCGGCGCGACGCGCAGGCCGCCGACGTTGGCCGCGATCGTGCCCGACAGCGCGCGGGCGGTCATGACGCCGACGATGCCGATGCGAAGCCCGGCCGCGGATACCATCGTCGACGGCCTGACGTTCGGCCAGTCCACCGGACGATTCGTGTTCGTGTCGATCAGGTTGGCCGCCAGAAACGGAAACGACGCCTGCGCCGCGCGTGCCTTCAACGCGCCGCGAGGGTCCTCGTCCTGCTGCTGTGGCGTCGCCGGCGGTCCCGCCGGACCGAAGTCAAAGTCGTGGTTGCCGACGGCCGCCGCGGCATAGCCAAGCGCGTTATAGGCATTGATGACCGACGCGCCCTCGTTCAGGTTGGACTCGAGCGTTCCCTGAAACATGTCGCCCGCGTCGATCAGGAGCGCCCCGCCGCCGTCGCGGGCCCGTGCCGCACGCACATTGGCGACGTAGCTTCCGAGCAGGGCCAGGCCGCCGCGATCACCACGCGCGAGAATGCCGCCATGGAGATCGTTCGTCCCGATGATGGACAGCGTAATTGTGGGCGATGCGGGGGCGACTGCCGGGCGGGCATTCGCCCCCGCGCAGGCACACGTCGCGAGGGCGGCGAGGATGGCGATCACGCCCTGCCGGAGCATCGTAGACACGATACTCGATCGGCCCGGCGAACTCGCTCTAGCGAATGGTCTTCAACAGGAACGCGCGCCGCCGGTCCACGAAGCTTTTCAAGCTGTCGTCGCCCCGGTCGACGCCGGCCGTGAACTGTTCGGTCGAGTAGAGCTTCCGCGTGTCAGCTTTGATGTCTGCTGCGATCACCGACTGGTACTGCCGGATCATCGGTTCCAGCGTCCGCCAGTCGAGCCATTTGTCCGCAATCTCACGCACGTATCCGAGATAACGCGTGCGTAACGCCGGTACCGCGAGCAGCTTCGACCGCAACGGTTTGTTCACGTCGTCAAGGCCGATCAGCGGATCGAGTTCCGAACCGGCCTGACCAAACGTCGTCGGGAACTGGAATCCCGGGGGCAGCTGAATGCCGGGAGGAAGCTGGAAACCGCCGGGGCCTCCGGGCGGCCCACCGCGCCCGCGGCCGGGACCTCCGGGACCGCCGCCCTCCTCTTCGAGCCCTTCGTTCATGTCGTGCGGAAGGACATGCACGCGGCCCTGGCCATCGAGGTAGATGTTGTAGTCACTGGCGCGCGTCCAGTAGCCGTCCGTGTTGGCGAGCGCGATTTCGACCGCGAGGAACTTCAGGGCGCCGTCGACGTCGAGGAGCGGTGCCAGCGCCGCTTCCAGACGGTCTGCCGGCGTTTCGTTGAGCACCTTGAACATCTGGATCAGCCGGCGCCACGGCTGCTCGCTGTCGCGCGATTTGATGTCGTAGATGCCGCGATAGGCGTCGATGTTCTCGCCGAGATAGGCCATGCCGCCACGGCCGATCGGGCTGCCCGGCACCTTCCAGCGTGTGCCGCCCTTGTCCCCCTTGAACCGATCGCGCACGAAGTCCGAGTTGAACTGCTCGGCGTTGAGATAGATTCCCCAGCTCTCGCCGTTGATGACGACACGCAGGTAGTTGATCCGGGCGGCCGGGACGTACTGCCGCGCAATGTGGCTGTAGATCAGCGCGCGGGTGAACGTCGGGTCGCTGTTGGCGTTCAGCAGGTTCAGCGTCCGGTAGCCCTGCACGCGCTGGTCATCGTCCGCGAAGTCGATGGACACGTTGAGCGAGCGCTTGGATCCTTCCGAGACGAAGGCGAACGACGACATGCCCCTGAAGCGCACGCCGACGTCACGATACGTGCGTCCGTCCATGGTCAGTTGCGCCGGCACGTCGACGTCGGTGTTGTAGAAGTCCGCCATCTCCTTCTCCCAGTCGGCGTTTTCGAACTGGAGGAAGAGCGTCCGCAACACGTTCGTGTCGTAGAACGGCTCATCGCGGTAGGTACGCACCGCGTCGGGTGCCAGCTTCTGGCCGGGCGAGCCGGACGCGAAACCGCGGCCGCCGAACGGAGGCAGGCCCGCGGGTGGGCCTCCCGGGGGGAACCCGCCTGGAGGTCCGCCGCCAGGGCCGGCGAATCGTCCAACGACAGCCGCCAGCCCGCTGGGGGGCTGCTTCGCCAGCCACTCGCGAGCGGCCTGGCGTTCGGCACGCTCGAGGCGGCCATTCTTGGATGCGTCGAACTGCGACAGGATCGGGCGCTCCCGGAACATCGCGTCCAGGTCGAGCGGCATGCCCGGGAATCCGCCCGGCGGCAGCTGCGGGTTCTGCGCCTGGACGGTCGCGAAAAAGATCGCCATTGCCACGGCGAGGATTGCTGCCAGGTGCGCCAGACGGTGGACGTTACGCATGTAACGGCAGGTTAACCCATCCAGGCGCGGGTAGAATCGCCTGTCTCGAAGTTTTCACAACCCCCGGCGCCGGGGGCCCTGGAGCCTGCTGGCGCTGGTTCAGGCCTTTGTTTATGGGAAAGAAAGATCCGCGCATCGACGCCTACATCTCGAAGTCGCCGGACTTCGCGCAGCCGATCCTGAAATACCTCCGCGAGATCGTTCACGAGGCCTGTCCCGACGTCGTCGAGACGGTGAAGTGGAGTAATCCGACGTTCGACCACCACGGAATCATGGTTGGCTTTTCGGCGTTCAAACAGTACTGCGTGCTCGGCTTCTGGAAGGCGCCGCTCCTGATCCTCGACGGGAAGCCGGTCAGCAAAGAGCTGGAGTCCGGCGCGGGTCAGTTTGGAAAGCTGACAAGCATCAAGGATCTTCCTTCCCGGTCGAAGCTCCTGAAGCTCGTGAAGGACGCCGCCAGGCTCAATGAGGAAGGCATTACCGTCGATCGGAAACCACGTGCTGCTTCCAAGCCCGTCGTCGCACCTGCAGACCTCATCAAGGCACTCAAGCTGAACGCGAAGGCTCGGACCACATTCGAGAGCTTTTCTCCCAGCCACAAACGCGAATACGTCGAATGGATCGTAGAGGCGAAGACGGCAGAAACCCGTCAGCGCCGCGTCGGCCAGGCACTGGAGTGGATGAGCGAAGGAAAGCCGCGCAACTGGAAGTACATGCGCAAGTAGCACAGGTCCGGCTCCCTGCAAATTCGGCACATTCCATGCTCCTCAAAGTAACAGGCGTGTGTGAGTTCCAGTGAACTCATCAGGGAGGGGTGTGATGAAGGCATTCTTAGGTGCTCTCTCCACCGTCGTGCTTGCCTTCACGGTTGCCTGCAGTCAGACGGATGCGGGGATTACCACGGCCGTGAAGTCGAAACTGGCGGCGGACGACATGGTCAAGGCGTACAAGGTCGACGTGGACACGCAGCACAAGGTCGTAACGCTGAGCGGCGAGGTGGAGACCGCGGCGCAGCGCGAGCACGCGGTCATGATCGCGCGCAACACGCGAGGCGTTTCGAACGTCATCGACCACCTGCAGGTCAGTCCCACGGCGGCCACGACCGGCGTCGCGGTTGACATAGACCACGGACTCAAGGCCGACGTGAAGAGAGACGCCGATGAGACCGCCGGCGCCGTCAAGAGGGGCGCGGAAAAGACCGGCAACGTCATCGAGCGCGGCGCGGATAAAACGGTTGAAGGCGTCAAGGAAGGCGCAGAGAAAACCAAGGAAGGCGCCAAGAAGGTCGGCAAGGGACTGAAGGACGTCTTCACGGACGACGACCGGGATACGGACAGGGACGGCAAATAGTCGGTAGTCGGTAGTTGGTAGTTCGTCGTTGGCTGGTGGTTCGGTTGAACCACCAGCCGCGGACTACAATTCAACGCGTGGTCCTGCGCGGCATTTCCGACAGCATCCTCGACACGATCGGCAACACGCCGCTCGTGCGCATCAACGCCATCACCCGCGGCGTGACCGAGGCGACGGTCCTCGCCAAGCTCGAGACCTTCAACCCGGGGAACTCGCTGAAGGATCGCATGGCGCTCCGGATGATCGAGGACGCCGAGCGGCAGGGGCTCCTGCAGCCTGGCGGAACGATCATCGAAGGGACCTCCGGCAACACCGGCATGGGCCTCGCCATCACCGCCGTCATCAAGGGCTATCGCTGCATCTTCACCACGACGGACAAGCAGTCGAAGGAGAAGATCGACGCGCTGAAGGCGTTCGGCGCCGAGGTGATCATCTGCCCGACCGACGTGGATCCGGAGGATCCGCGCTCGTACTATTCAGTCTCGTCGCGGCTGGCCAGGGAAGTTCCAGGGGCCTGGAAGGCCAATCAGTACGACAACCTGTCCAATACCACCGCGCACTACGAATGGACGGGTCCTGAGATCTGGGAGCAGACGGGAGGGCAAGCCACGCATCTGGTCATCGGCGTCGGCACCGGCGGGACGATCAGCGGCATCGGACGCTACTTCAAGGAGCGGAACCCCGCCGTCAAGGTCTGGGGCGTCGACACCTACGGATCGGTGTTCAAGAAGTACAAGGACACGGGAATCTTCGACAAGAACGAGATCTATCCGTACATCACGGAGGGCATCGGCGAGGACTTCCTGCCGGCCAACGTCGACTTCGCGATCATCGACCACTTCGAAAAGGTCACCGACAAGGACGCCGCCATCATGACCCGGCGGCTGGCGCGCGAGGAGGGCATCTGGGTCGGCAACTCCGCCGGCGCCGCCATGGCCGGCGTCGTCCAGCTCGCCGACAACTTCGGGCCCGATGACATGGTCGTGGTGGTGTTCCACGACCACGGTTCACGCTACATGGGCAAGATGTTCAACGACGAGTGGATGCGCTCGAAGGGCTTCCTCGAGGTGTCGGGCATGACCGCCCGCGACCTCGTGGAGTTCGGTGTCTCCGGCGAGCTCTACACCATCGAGGCGGCACGGCCGGTGGAAGAGGCAATCCGGGTGATGAGCGACCACGACTTCTCGCAGATCTGCGTGACGAAGGCCGGCCGCATCATCGGGTCGTTGAACGAGGCGCACCTCTACGAGGAGTTCGTCCGCGACCCGACCTGCAAGTCCAGGTCGGTCGAGGAGATCATGCAGCCGGCGTTTCCGTTCGTGGACGCCTCAACGCCGGTGCACTTCCTGTCGACGATGATTACGCCGGAGCAGTCGGCGCTCCTGATCAGGGATTTCAAGACTCAGAAGACGTTCATCATCACGCGGTCTGACATCATTCGCGTCTTGACCTAGTTGATGCCGATGTTGCGCGGGATGCCGAGGACGCCTCCGAGCCCGCGAAGCTTCAAGAGGTCGATGGGGCCGATGATGTTGACGACCTGCAGCTCACCGGGTTCGGCATTGATGATGAAGATGCCGCCGACCTTGCCGCCAGGGTTGAACAGCCAGATCTCCTGCAGCTCCCAGTTTCCGCCTTTGTCCTTCTCCTCGTTCGCCACGATTCGCGACCAGCCGGGAGCCGCCAACTGCTTGCGAATCGCCAAGATGTCGTCCATCGAGAACGCCTTCTGGTCGTCGAATTCATAGCTTCGGACGTAGACGCCCTCGAGCTCGGAGAGGAGTTGCTTCACGACTGCCGAATTCGGCCCATCGCCAACAAGCGCAGAGCCGGCGGTGGACAGCATCGAGCGATCGATCGTGATCTCCTGCTTTTCGGTTGCACGCTCGCCGAGACGGTCGAGAAACGACAGATTCAGCCGGGCGCCCTGTGCGCTGGCGGCAACCGGAACAAGCAGTGTGAATGCGACGAGAGCGAGCGTAGTCTTCATGGGTTCCCCTTACCGACCGCCGTTATCGGCTGGTTGCGATAGCTTGCTCTGCACCACCGCGAGCGTCTCGCTCGTGATTTGCAGCGCCATTCGAAGTTCTTTCTGCACGCGCGCCGCTTCGGCGGCCTTCTGACTCGTGTAGTAGCGCTCCGCTCCGCCGACGGTGAGCGTCACGATGGCGGCTGCAGCGAGCCAGCGCATCACCATGCTCGAACCGTGTCCGGCGCGCGGCGCTGGCGCGGCGCTCGTGTTGATCCGGTCGAGCACGCGATCCGCGAGGTCCGGAGGTGCCTGCTTTCGCCGCAGCGCGTCGCGCAGTTCGTGATCGATATTCATTGCTGACCCCTACCCATGAGACGTTCACGCAGTGCCGCGATCGACCGCCGCAGGTGACTCTTCACCGTGTTCACCGGCATGCCGAGCGCATCCGCGATTTCCGTCGGATCCATTTCTTCCTGATACCGGAGCACGACGACCATCCGCGCCCGCGCCGGCAGGTCGGCCACCAGCGCCTGCAGCCGGTCGGCGACGAAGATTTCCCGCGTCTGCGGCACGTGTCCGGTCTCGGGGAGCGTGTCGGTCCCAAACTCCTGGCGATGGTTGCGGCGCCGGATCTCGTCGATGCAGCGATGGCTGGCAACCCGGCGCAGCCACGAGACCACATGGGCCTCCGACTCCAGCCGGCCCAGGCTGCGGTACAGCTCGAGGAAGACCTCCTGCGCCATATCTTCGGCGGCCGGCCGGCTCCGCAGCATGTGCAGGGCGACGCTGAACACCATGTTCTGGTGGCGGCGGATGAGGGCGGAAAACGCCGCCTGGTCGCCGGCCTTTGCCAGCGTCAGCAGGTCCGGGCTGGCGGTCTCGGCTGCCGCGCAATGCGGTGACGCCGTGGGAACCGCTGCCGGCCGAAGCGCGGCTGCCGGGGTGTCTGTGCGTCCAAACGGGGCCGCTGTGACCATCTGCTTCAAATACGGCCGCTGGAGCTGAAGGGGTGCAGGACGCCTAGTACCGGAGGGTAGTGGGCCCCCACCACGGCACGATCTCGTAGACGAACCGACCGGCCTTCACGGCCGGGTCGCTATCGACCGCCGCCCTGGCTGCATCCATCGATTCGACTCGCAGGATGAAGATGCCGGCAAGGGCGCGATCCCCGGATGTGCCTTCGAACGGCCCGGCCACCACCATCAACCCCTCTTTGGTGAGGCGGTCGATATTCGCGCGGTGGGCCTGCGACACCTTCGTGGCTTCCGGGGTTGCCGCGGCGGTCCACGCCGGGCCCCGGCGCAGGAAGACCATGTAGTACATCCGCATCTCGGTCGGTGGTTTGGCAGGCGCGGCCGCAGCGGGAGAAGGCGGTGCAGCAGGTGACTGTCCAAGTGCCCCCGAACCCGTCAGGAGGGCAAGAGTACACAGCGACACAAGCAATCGAATCTTCATCATCACTACTCTCTACGGCGTGAGCCGGAACGCGGTCAGCTGCGTCGCGCCGCCGACGGCAGATTCCACGGCGTAGTCCCCTGGGGCGAGGGAGAGGACCGGCACGTCGACGACGATCCAGCGGAATCCGCGCGATTCGTCGGGGCGTGTCGTCACCTGCAGCGGAACGGGAAGTTCGGCGCCCCGCCTGTCTCGCAGGACCGCGGTCGGTGCCCCGGTCGCATCCGTGGGCAACTCCAGGCGCAGCCGGTCGGTCCGCTGGAATCGAGGATCCGCCGTGCGGACGAAACGCTGGCCCGAGGCCGCGGTCCGTCGTAGCAGCACCGCCTCTCCGAGCGGGCTGGGCGTCTCGGGCACGGTGACGCGTCCGAACTCGCCGACCGGATCGCCGCTCGCGCTGGTGACGGTCAGCTGCGCTGAATAGTCGCCGCTGACCAGCGGACCATCGGAGTCTCTCAGCTCGAACACGACCTCAGAGTCGCCGGGCGACACGCTGACCTGCCGCGAGACTGTCTGCCCGGCCCTGAGAGAAGGTGAGGGACCGCTTCGAACCGGCCGCAGCGTCAACTCCGCTGTCGCGCCTGCTTTCGACGACTCCGGGCGGGACTGCGGGTCGAGCTCGGCGACAATCCACAACGCGACGGCCGACGCGCCGGAACTGTTGCTCCTCGTCCAGGCCGAGGAGCGGAAGTTCAGCAGGCTGCTCCTCGAAACGCTCAGGGCCTGCATCGCCGTCTCGATCGGAACCTGTGGCCTGGCCGTGTCGATCACCGGCATCGAGCGCGACTCGATTGGCGGCAGCGCCACGTACGCCGTCCTCGCGCGTACCTGGACATTCGGGCGGCTGACTTTCACGGTGATCCGGCGCAACCGTCCATCAATGTCCGAGCGTGTCGGCGAATAACCGATCAGGTAGTACGAGGAGGTGGCGGTCATGATCTTCTGCAGATGGCCTTCGACGTCGTCGGTGTTGACGATCGGGATGCCGCCTGTGTCCTCGGCGAGGCTACGCAACGCCGATTGCCGCTCAGATAGAGTCCTGTTGCTGCTGAACCCGCCAGCGCCGATTCGGCCACGACGGTTGGACGCCGGCGTCAGCCCCGCCGGAGAGATCGGATAGAACGACACATTGGAGCGCTTCGCGTGCGCCTCAATCTCGTTGAGCCTGTTGGCATGCTCGAGCGATGCGAGGTCAGCGAGGTCGGACTCGCACTGGCGTGTCGACAGCGTCGTGGTGGATTCGCCGACTCTCGGCGCCGGGGCGGGGTCGGCAGGCGTCCTGCCTGCTGCCCGCAGAGCCGCGCCGAGATTCGGGTTCCGTTGATACAGCCTGAACCCCTCGGTCAGCAGGAAGACGTGCTTGCGCTCTTCGCGGAGCCCTGCCAGATGGTCGATCAGGGCGTCGAGCGCCTCGAACGTCATCAACTCGCGGAGACGCCCCTTCATCTCCGCGTTCGGGCTGCCCGGAATGTAGGACGGATAGCAGAGGTCCCACGACGTAAGCCTGGGGTCCTCCGGCATCTCCTCGAACCACGTCCGTGAATCGACCGGAAGCCGCCGGTGAAACGTCAATTCACCGATCCGTGTGTCGGGGGTCATGACCGCCACGAGGTCGTCCGGGCCTAGCAGAGTGTTGATGTAACGGATTACCGGGATCCGGATCTGCGCGAGGTTGGCTCCGGCTGGTGTCGTGCTTCGACCGGGAACGAAGATGACGAACAGGCGCGAGCGCGGATCCGTGACCATCTGCCTGTTCTCGTCCGGCGTCCGCGGCTCGAGCGCCGCACCAGGCTTCGGCGCGGCAAAAGCGATGGGCTCGAATGTCTGAATCGCCTGCGGCGTACCGTCCTCGAACAGCTGGACCTCGTCGCGGCGGAGGTCTGTTACCGGCTTCCCGTCGCGTGTCGCGTAGAGGTCAACGCGGACGGACTGGATGCTGCCCCGGAAGGTTGGCTGCTGCGGGCTGGCGGTCTGATCCTGTGCCGCGGGAATCGACGCGGCGGCAACAGCCACGAACAGACAGACGCCGGGGATGAACCGCCAGGCCATGGGAAATCAGTGTGGATGCTGCTGGTAGTGTAGTCGCAACAGGTCCTTGCCGTAGTCGTTGCCGTTCGGCGTCCGCACGACCGAGTGAATGTGCTCACGGTAGGGCTGGCCGCCGGGATACAGGTGCCGGAGGTTCACCGGCGTCTGATGGTCGAACTCGATCAGGATGACCGGGCTGTGAATCCGGTAGTAGTAGACCGACCCGTCGTCGGTGCCGCCAACCCAGGCGAAGGTGGTCGCATCGAGGTGCCGTTCGACCTCCGAGAGCTGTACGCGTGCGTGGCCGTCCCGAAGGTTGCCGATGTAGAGGCCGGCCAGGTCGAGCAGCTGCTTCTTCTGTGCTGGTGAAAACGACGACACGCGCACGCCGGCGTAGTCCAGAACGACGTTGTCACTGAACGCCTGCGTGAGAATGTTATTGCCGGTCTTCGACGTCTGGATGACCGCCTGCTTGCGCTGATCCGGTGTCAGCGCGCGGATCATCTGGAGCCCGCGGTCCTGTTCATCAACGAGGATCGACGTCCCGGCGTACTTCCCGGACTTCGCCACCGTCGGCTCCGATCCCCAGAACGCGGGCGTCATCACCACCTGATCGCCGAGCACGAAGTAATTCAGGTTCAGGTGGTGGCCGTCGAGCTGCCAGCCCCACGGCTCGCGCGCCGAAGGTTCACCCATCACAGTGACCCAGTATTTCCACTCGCCGTACTCGACGAAGTTGTTGCCGTTCAGCTCGCCGAGGGTTTCGTTCAGTCGCATGATGTCGCGCGTCAGCTTCAGCCCTTTGGCGCTCAACGACGCCTCGATCATGCGGAAAGCGGCTTCACGCTGCACAGGGCTCATTTCCTCGAACGACACACCGTCGCGGTAGTAGATGTGCTGATTGGCCCATTTCCGCCATTCCACATCGTCTGCGCGAAACATCGTCTTCCTGCGTTGCGGTTCGTCGAGCGACTTCAAGAAAGCGGCGGCAGCGACGCGGACCGGCTCGGTCGAGACGCCGGTGGACCGGATGGAAAAGAGATTGGATGCGACGGTGCCGTTCGTCGTAATGCCCCTGAACGGCTCCTTGAGGCCGGTGGTCTCCATGCGCGTGCTGAACTCGCGCGACCGCTTGAGGTAGTCCTCCCGGCTCGGAGTCTGGGGAGGGGATTGCGCCTGGCCGGCGATGGCTGCGACGCCGAGCGCAGCGCCAATCCCGACGAACAGATACACGCGAAGATAGGAACGCATCGGAACCCCCGGCCTATTAGAACCCACTACGGAACAACGCGGAATGCGGTGACTCGCGCTGTGCTGCCCTGCGTCAGCTCGATGGCATAGACGGCGGGAGCGAGCGGTGCAAGCGGCAGTTCCACGCTAATCCAGCGCCACAGACCCGAACCGTCCGGCCGCTCAGTCACCGTCACGGGAACGGGGATCACCGCCCCCTTGCTGTCGCGCAGGGTCGCGGCCGCCGACTCCGTGCCCGTCGTTGGAAGCTCAATCCGCAGACGCTCGCTCCGTTGAAACGACGAGTCGGCTGTCCGGACATAGCGTTGGCCGGTTGCGGGCCCGCGGCGCAACAGGAGGGGCTCTCCGAGTGCGGGCATCTCCTCGGTCACCGTCAGTCGGACTGTCTCGCGGAGCGGCTCCATATCCGCGCCCGTCACCGTGATGCGCGCGATGTAATCGCCGGGGGCGAGTGGTTCGGTGAGCTCGACGTCGAACGATCCACCGGGGGAGACCTCAACCCGTTTCGAGAACGTGGAGTTGGAGCCCTGGTGCTGGATCATCAATTGCGCGGACAAAGAACCGGTGGTGCGCAGTCCGACACGTTGCCGTGCGTTCAGCTCTCCCACGACCCAGATCGTGCTCGCGCGTCGTCCATCCGCGCCCTGACGCACCCACGTTGCTGTCTGCACGTGCAGCGCTCTGCCAGCCGCTGATCCCGTGATTGCGGCGACCGCAGACTCGATCGCGTTCGGAGGTCTAGCTGGCTCCCGCGTCGGGACGCGGCTGACGTCCGGTGGTGCCTTTGCCGCAACGTAGCCAGGCCTCGCATGAACCCGGACGCCCGGGCGATCGATCTTGACCTCGATACGGTGGAACCTGCCGTCGAGCGCGGCGTTCGCCGGCGTGTATCCCAGGAGGTAATAGGCGGACGTGACCGTCATCATCTCCTTGAGGCGCCCACGAATGTCGTTGGTGTTGACGATGGCCACGCCGCCGGTCTCTTCGGCAAGCCCGCGCAGCGACGACTGGATCGAGAGGGTCGTTGTGTTCTCGGCTGTCTGGGATCGCCCGGCCCCCGTCGCTCCGGGACCCGTCGCCATCCGTGCCAGCGACACGGGCGAGAACGACACGTTGTTGCGGCTGGCATGCCGGGCGAGTTCTTCGAGCCGATCCCGATGGTTGATCGAGGCCAGAGCGTTGAGGTCTGCTTCGCATTCGCGCAGCGTCTCGGATGTCACGGGAGTTGAGGCACGAACGCCCGGAACAGGGCCTTGAGGGCCGCGACCGACGGGAAACCCGGGAGGCGCGCGTTCACCCCTTGCGGCAAGCGCCGGGTTCTCGGTGAAGAGCCGGAAGCCGTCGGTTTCGAGCAGGATGTGCTTCCGCTCCTCGCGCAGGCCGCCGAGATGCTCGACCAGCGCGTCGAGCGCCTCGAATGTGATCAGCTCCAGGTGACGTGCCCTCATCTCGCCGTTTGGGCTGCCCGGCTCACGTGGCGGGTAGCAGACGTCCCAGAGCCTGTGCTTGGGATCGACCAGGTCAGCGTCCGACAGGAAACGCGAGGCGTTGAGCGGAATGCGGCGGTTAAAGGTGAGGTCGGCGATACGTGTGTACGGCGTCATCACCGCGACCAGGTCATCGGGGCCGAGCAGCTCGTTCACCGGTTCGGCCAGCAGGCGTCGAGTGACACCCGTCGGTCCAAGACTGAAGCCAGCGTCGGGAGTCGGGAGAAACAGGACGAACAGCCGCGTGTGCGGATCGGTCGCAAGACGGCGGCTCTCCTCCAGCGTTCTCGGTTCCTCCGGCCTGACCGCCGATGGCGACGCGAAGGTTATGCGCTCGAATGTCTGAATCTTCTGCGGCGAGCCGTCTTCGAAAAGCCGGATCTCATCCTGGCGTAGGTCAGTGATCGGGGAGCCGTTCGCTGAGGCGTAGATGTCGACCCGCACCGATTGTGTCGCGGTGCGGAACGTCGGCTGTTGCGGGGCTGGCGGCGCGGAGTCCTGTGCGAGAAGAGTGGCTGCACAGACAGCCACGCACGCGGTGATGAAGGCACTCGCCCGTGGCAGCATGCCACGGGCGATGTTACTTGATCGCTTTGACGATACGTCAGCGTCCTTTCATCCAGACAAGCGGCCCAGTCGGCAAACGACTGTTCGATGCGTTCGCGATCTGCAAGCTCAAGTCAGTGAACCACGGACAGAACGAGATTCCCGTAACGCCGGGCTTGTTCGCCAATCCAACAATGCGATGGGCAGCTTGCCGGACACGATGTGTCACGGCCTGACACGACCTGACTCGCCCCGCCGTCTGGACCGGCGAGGTGGAGGACCGCTGTCGCGTCCCCGTTGCCTTCGCCCCGGTTGGAAAGGCGGTGCAACGAATCCTCACACGGCCCTGGAGTTGCGCGATTGCGGAAATGTAAGCGTCTCCGCCGTTGCGGTGAGCCCTTGGCTCGCCGAAAACGGATGGAACGACTTCTTCCTGGACATCTCGCCGGAGCGCTCCTCTTGAGCGGCAGGTACTGTCGATTGCGCAGCAATACGATCAGTAAGAGGGAACGCGAGTCGGGTATAGTAGCGCCACCCCAGAGGCTTTTCCATGGCCTACGATTTTTTTCTGAGCTACACGCGCGCGAACAACGACGCGTTCTTACGGAAGTTCTACGTCTCGCTGCAGCAGGCAATCACGAAAGTTCGGACCGCCCGGCAACTCCCGATCCCGCCGGCCATCGGCTTCTTTGATCAGCGCGAGCTCGAGCTTGGTGAGGATTGGGACGCCTCGATCGTCGACGGACTTCAGACGAGCAGCGTCTTCATCGCAGTCGTGTCGCCCGAGTACTTCAAGAGCCTCTATTGCGCGAAGGAGTGCAAGATCTTCCGTCAGCGCCTGGAAGGTGCCGGGCGGACGCTGCCATCACCGCTGGTCAAGCCGATCTACTGGAGCCCCTTCAACTTCGCGACCGCGCCGCCAATCTTTCAGGCGGCGCAACTGTTACGCGGGGATCTCACCGCTGTTCAGAACACCGAGGGCTACAGATTCCTGTTGCAGCGGTTCGTTGAACACGAAGATCTGTGGGATCGACTGATCCTCGACCTTGCGGGAGAGATCATCGACGCCGGCCAGGCGCAGGCATTGAATCCGCTCGCTGACGTTCCGAAACTGGCGAGCATTGACCCCGAATGGATGCCGAACGCGCCGGCGCAGATCGGTCCGAAGCGAGTCAAGTTCGCCTACATGGCCTCCGATCCAAGCGTCTTCGGTGCCGCGCGCGACGCCGCGCCTTACCAGAGCTCAGGCGGAGCCGACTGGCGGCCCTTCTACCCGAAGAGCCCGACCTCGCTGCATACCGAGCTGCAACAATTCGTGAATAGTCCGGAACTGGAGTTCACCAGCGACGAGCTCCCCGTCGGGGACGATTTCATTCAGAACGTCGAAGAAGCCGAGAAGAAGCGACAACTGGTCGTCCTCTTCGTCGATGGCTGGAGCCTTCAGTTCGATCAGAGCTTCAGACAGATTCTGGACGCACTCGATCGGAGGCTCGACTATCACTGGTGCGTGATCGTGCCGAACAACGACGAATACCAGCCAGATTCCGCGAGCGTGCGCCCACAGATTGACGCGGCGCTCAATGCCTCATTCGGCCGGCACGTCGCTCTCGGCAATCCGCTGTTCTTTCGCACCAACATCAAGTCCACCGACGATCTGAAAAAGGAACTGGCCGACGTTCTCATCAAGCTCAAGGAAGAAGTCAAGAAGCGCGCGAGTGTCGAGATGCCCGTGCCGGCAGGCCCGTCGCGCGCCGTCGTTCGTGGACAGGCGACGAAGACGTAGCCGATGTCTGCCGACACCGGGAGACCTCCCCTCGGGCGGATCCTCACGTTCTACTCCTACAAGGGCGGCACGGGCCGTTCGATGGCCCTCTCGAACGTCGCCTGGGTGCTCGCCAGCGCCGGCCGGCGGGTACTGGTCATCGACTGGGATCTCGAAGCGCCCGGTCTTCATCGGTACTTCGCGCCGTTCCTGATCGACGACGAGGTCACGGCCTCGAAAGGCCTGATTGATCTCGTCGATGACTATTCGAATGCCGCAATCGGACCGGCGCAGCAAGGTGCCGCGACCGATCCGGAATGGTTCCGCCCCTACACCGATTTCTCGAAGTACGTCGTCACCGTCAATTTCAAGAAGTTTCCCACCGGCGGCAGCATCGATTTCCTTCCGGCAGGACGGCAGGGCGATCACTATGCGCTGGCGGTCAGCTCGTTCAACTGGCAGAACTTCTACGATCGACTTGGTGGCGGCGGCTTTTTCGAGGCGTTCAAGCAGCGGGCGCGCGACAAGTACGACTACGTCCTCATCGACAGCCGGACCGGCGTCAGCGATACCGCTGGCATCTGTTCGGTGCAGATGCCCGACACGCTCGTCGTCTGTTTCACGTACAACAACCAGAGCATCAAGGGTGCCGCGGCGGTTGCCCGATCCGCGCGCGCGACGCACAGGAAGATCGTTGACGAGCGCCAGGCGCTGCTGCGCTCGGCCAGTGCGCCGCGGGTGTCATCGAACGTGCAGAGCCAGACGCTCCCGTTCCGGGTGTTTCCCGTACCGATGCGCGTCGACGACGGAGAGAGTGATCGCCTCGCCCTCCGTGAGGCATTCGCGCGGGAGACATTCAAGGACCTGGTCGATCACATCAAACCCAATGAGATCCTGGAGTACTGGCAGCAGGTTCAGGTCCCGTATCGCGTCTTCTATGCGTACGAAGAGGTGCTGTCGCCGTTCAAGGATGATCCGCGAAGCCCGCGTTCGGTCCTGGCGTCGCAGGTCAGGCTGACGAAATTCATCACGGACGACGACGTCACCGAATTCAAGCAGCTCCTGTCCCCGGAAGAGCAGAAGACGTATCTGGACGCCTATGCCGCAACGACGCAAGGCATGCCAGCGCCGCAGCGGTCAGAAGCGAATCAGGAGACGACCGAGCAGGCGCTCGCTCGAAAAGCTGACGGTGCGCTCGCGGCTCTGTCGGAGCCGGAGCGGATCGTTGCGCGACGCGTACTCCTCCGCCTGGTGAGGGTCAGTCCGGAAAGTGAAGGGACTGGTTACTTTCCGATTCGATCACGTCTCACCGAGTTCAGGGAGGACGAGCGCGCAGTTGCCGAAAGGCTGGCTGGCTTCGGCGTCCTTGTGATCGGATCCGAGTCTCGTGGCGCGGAACCGTCAGTGGGACTGGAACCGACGCTGCTGACGTCCTGGTCAACACTCATCCAGTGGATCCGGGACGATCAGGATTTTCTGGCGTGGCGCCAGGAACTGCGCGGATTTCTCACCCACTGGCTTCGAAATGAGCGCGACGACCGCAGCCTGCTTTCCGGGCGGTCGTTGTTTGAAGCTGATCGCTGGCTCGGCCGTCGCAAGGCCGATCTCAACGATGTGGAGATCGAGTTCATCGAGCGGAGCAAGAGTTGGACACCGCCTGCCCCTGCCCCGGCGGCCGTCAGGTCCCGGCTCGGATTCGCCTGGTTAGCGCTCGCAGTCGTTTCGATTGCCGCCGTGGCCTGGTTCGGGGGCGGTTCACTCAATCTTGGGAAGTCATCAGCCGCGGACACGCCGCCACTGGCGCGTGTGCCGAAGCTCGAAGGGCTGACCAGCGTCGAGGCACGCGACCGGGCGACTGAAGCCCGTTTCACGCTGCTCATGAGCGACGGCACCGCGGCCGATCGCGATTTCATCGAGAATGTCATCGTCGTGTCGCAGGATCCGCCCGCCGACACGATGGCCCCGTCATCACAGCCAATACGCTTGAAGGTTGCCGTTGCGACGGTGTCAGTCCCGCAGCTCGCCGGGTCAGATCTGTCCGCAGCCTCGGGCGTGTTGCGAAACCAGCAGTTGGAGGTTGGTGAGACGGAACTGCGTTACGTTCCGAACGCGGCGATCGACAAAGTCGCGTCCCAGGACCCATCTCCTGGTGCCCTCGTCGCTCCCGGCACCAAGATCAACGTCGTTGTGGCGCGGCTGCCGCTGCTCAACGAACTGCGCGTCGGTCTCTACCATCTGCCGCAGGATGCAGGCCTTGCCAGGGACATCAGGAAGTACCTGGAGGCAAAAGGGCAGAAGGTGGAACTGCTCGAACGCGACGGCAAGTTCTTTACGGGGAATCGTGCGCCGAAGGAAAACCAGATTCGCTACAGCGCCGCGTCTGAAGCACGTGCGATGGGCGAACTGGGGAAGCTCCTCAGCGACGGCGGGTTTGGCACGTTCAGGCCGGTGACGACCGCGAACACGTCGGACGGGTTCCTGTCGGTGTTTCTCTGGTCGCAGAAGGCGGCGGCGAACTAGACCGCTGACCTGTTCGTTGTTGTCATAAAGAGTCCGTGTTTGTCATAAAGAGTCACGTCGTTCTTCCCGTATTTGCATCTCCGAGAAATCGCCACCACGACCGTAATGACAGCGCCTATAATCCCGCGCCATGGCTCTCTATGCATTCGACGGCACCAGTAAAGAAGACGACATCGACGATACGACCGACAGCAATGTGGTCCGCTTCGCGCGCGCGTACCGCGGCCGGCGTGTGTACAAGTCCGGCGTCGGCACGCGCTTCGGCGCGATCGGGAAGGTGCTCGGCGGCTGGATGGGGATCGGCCTGCACGATCGCGTGGGCGACGCCCTCGACGAACTGAAAAAGAACATCGCCCGTGGCGACACGATCATCGACGTCGTCGGCTTCAGTCGTGGCGCAGCGTCGGCGCTGCACTTTGCCAACGAAGTCTGGGAGAAGCTCGGTCAGAGGAAACCCGATGCGCCGCGGATCCGGTTTGTCGGGCTGTTCGATACGGTCGCCTCCACCGGAGTGCTGCCGGGAAAGATCGACATCAATCTCGATCTCGAACTGCCGCCCAACGTCGACAAGTGCTGCCATGCGATGGCCCTCGACGAGAGCCGCGCATCGTTCCATGTGCATCGGGTCAAGTCACATGGCGGGCAGCTTCCCGACGGGACGATCGAGGAAGTGTGGTTCCGCGGTTGCCACTCGGACATCGGCGGTGGCGAGCACCATGACGCGCTGGCGAATATCGCACTCGTCTGGATGCTGCGGCGCGCGGCTGCGTCCGGGCTCGCATTCGACGCGGACGACGTGAAGGCGGCGGCTGACGGCCGTGACGCCGCCGCCGCGATCATTCGCGCCGGGTTCGACAGGAAGATCAAGAAGCGCGAGCCTCGCGCGGGCGACCATGTGCACTGCTCGGTTGTCGAACGGCCCGAGCATCTGAATCCGCCAACCGAGGGTTGTCTGGTGGTCGATGATCTCGGCGACGTGCGTGGCAGCTATCCAGGCCAGATGGCGTGGCCGTTCGACATCGACTGGAAGGACGCCTTACGCGAGCGTGTCCGGCTGACTGCCGGCGGTGCCGCGCACGTGATGCCGGTGCTTGCGCAGGAGCAGTGGAACGAGACGCCGTCCGTCTATCTCGAGAAGGCCGGACTCTATCGATTCGAGGTCGTCGGCGATCCCGTTGATTGGATCGACGGCGACGTCAAAGAGACCAACGGCGCCGACGGGTACGAGCTTGCCGCGCTGAAGCCCTTCAAGCACCTGGCGCGCCTGCCGGGTGCTCGCTGGTTCCAGCTCGTTGGCGCGGTCGATCGGGAGGAGCTCTTTGCGATAGGCCGCGTGTGCGAGCATCGGCCGACGAGCAGCGGCGAATTCGGATGCTTCGCGAACGACGCGTCGTTCAAGTACGACAACAACCGTGGTCAGTTATCGCTGTCGGTGCGCCGGCTGGAATAGGCAGCCGTTGGCGCTTGAGTCGAGCTATGTTTCACGTCGTTACTGCGCCAAGTCTCAACCTGCGTTCTGAGCCGCGCGTCGTTCCGACCAATCGCATTGCGACGCTGCCGCAGGGCCACCGCGTCGAGAAGCTCGCCGATGCGGGCCCCGAGTGGTCGAAAGTACAGACCACGCTCAGTGGTGCGCCGCTCGAAGGGTTCGCGGCCAGCCGCTTTCTGGGCACCGAGGCGTCAACGCAACCGGCACCGGCGGCCACCGGCGTCACCGCGGTCCATTTGCCAGCAGATCGTCCCGATGTGACACGCACGGTCACGACGGGGCGAGCCTTTCCGCTTGGCGAGGCGAATCGGCCGCAGCGCGACGGCCAGACGGCCGACGCGCGAGTCCGCCAGTTGCACGAGATCATCGAGTACCTGGACGTCGAAACCCACGCGCGCTATCAGAAGACGCCGGGTGCGACCTACTGCAACATCTACGCGTACGATTTCTGCTACCTCGCCGGGGCGTACGTGCCTCGTGTGTGGTGGACGTCGCGGGCGCTGGTCGACCTTGCAGGAGGGCGGTCGGTGCAGGTCAAGTACGACGATACGGTGCGCGAGCTGAACGCGAACGGGTTGCACGACTGGTTCGCTGACTTCGGGGGACAGTTCGGATGGCGGCGCGCGGCTGATCTCGACCAGGTGCAGCAGGCGGCGAACGCGGGAGGCATCGGCGTCATCGTCGCGCAGCGGACCGATCTGGGCCGCTCCGGCCACATTGTCATCGTCGTTCCCGAGACGGAATCGGCGGCGGCGAAGAGAGTCGAGGATCGGGTGCATCTACCGCTCCAGAGCCAGGCGGGCACCACGAACAGTTGCTGTTCGTGCGGCTCGTCGCGCTGGTGGGCCGGTCAGCAGTTCCGGTCGTTCGGGCTGTGGGCCCACGAGTGACACGCCAGATTCATTGACCTTCCAGGAGAGGAGTCCCGATGGACGCTCAGGTGTTGGATGCCACGACGGTTGCGTATCAGAAACGCGCCGCAGAGCGGCGCAGTCTCATGGAAGACGCAAAAGCGGCGCTGCGTTCGGGCGGCGGCACTCCTGAGGAGGATCACGACCTCGCGATAAAACTGAAGAAGCACGACCTCTTCGATTTTGCGTGCCGGCTCCTGGCACGCGCACGTCAGAAGCCGACCCACGACAAAAAGCTCCGGCGCGAACTCGCCCAGACGCATGCGCTGTGTACCTACAAGAACCCCGACGCGCCGCTCGTTGAACGCCTTGAAGACGCGCTGCGGCTACTCGAAGAGGAAGAGGACCTCCGCACGACAACCGATCAGGAGACGCTGGGCATCGCCGGCGCCATCTTCAAACGCCGCTGGCAGGCCGACGGTCGCAAGGAGAACCTCGAGACGTCCTTCGAGTACTACCGGCGCGGCTACGACGTCGGTCCCGACCAAGACGACGGTTACACCGGTATCAACGCCGCCTGCGTGCTGGATCTGCTGGGGGATATCGAAGTGCGCCAGGCGGTGCGCACGGGCGGAAACACGTCACAGGTGCAAGACAGGAAGCCTCAGGCCACCGCCATCCGTCACGAGGTCATCAAGGCGCTTCTCGCCAAGCGGGACAAGGAAACGCAACAGTCGCCGCCACCGAACAAGCCGTTCGATTCGAAGTGGTGGTGTGTGGCGACGCTCGCAGAAGCCTATTTCGGCCTCGAGGAGTTCGAGAATGCCGGGAAGTGGCTGGCAGTCGGACAGCAAATCAAGGACATCCCCGTGTGGGAGTTCAACTCGACGGCACGGCAGCTCGCGATGCTCGCGCGTCTCCAGTCGAAGATGTCAGTCACCAGGTCCGCCGGGCATGTGTCCGGGGATCCGCTGTGCGATCCACAGAGCGTGACCGAGTCGCCGGCGTGGCAGCTCCTGCAGCAGTTCCTCGGCATCTCGCCGATGGCGATCCGGTCCTCGGCGCTCGGGAAGGTGGGGTTGGCGCTGTCAGGCGGCGGTTTCCGCGCCTCGCTCTTTCATATCGGCGTGCTGGCCTCGCTGGCCGAACACGATCTGCTGCGCCACGTCGAAGTGCTGTCGTGCGTGTCGGGTGGCTCCATCCTCGGGACGCACTACTATCTCGAGCTGCAACGGTTGCTCGAAACAAAGCCGGACGCTGCGATCACGCGCGAAGACTACGTTGACATCGTCGACCGTGTGGCGTCCTCTTTCCTCGAGGGCGTGCAGCAGAACATCCGGATGCGGACCTTCGGGAACCCGTGGGACAACCTGCGGATGTTCTTCAGCCGGGCCTACTCCAGGACGCACAAGGTTGGAGAGATGTACGAGAGACATCTGTACTCCCGCGTCGCACGCAACGGGGGGCGGCCGGCGCGATTCATCGGCGACCTTCGCATACGGCCGGCGGAAACGTCGCCCGGATTTCACCCGCGTGATGAAAACTGGCGTCGAGCAGCGAAGGTGCCCGCACTTGTCGTCAACACCAGCTCGCTCAACTCCGGGCACCAGTGGCAGTTCACGACGTCGTTCATGGGGGAACCGCCCAGCATCATCAACACGAAGGTGGATGGCAATTACCGCCTCCGCCGCATGTATTACGACCAGGCACCGGCGCCATACGGACAGATTCGGCTCGGGTACGCGGTCGGCGCTTCGTCATGCGTGCCGGGCCTCTTCGAACCATTGCAGTTCCACGGGATGTTCAAGGACATCGCGGTCACGCTGGTCGATGGAGGCGTGCACGATAACCAGGGCATCCTCAGCCTGCTCGAACAGGACTGCGATCACCTGATCATCAGCGACGCGAGCGGCCAGATGGGCGAGGTGGACGAGCCGGGCGTCGGTCCGCTGCCGGTCCTGTATCGCAGCGACGCGATCTTCCAGACGCGCATGCGCGACCTCGCGTATCGCGATCTCGCCAGCCGTGTCCGTGGCGGTGTCGTCAGCGCGACGTACATGCACCTGAAGCAGGGACTGCAGGTGACGCCGAAGGATTGGGTTGAATGCGATGACCCCAAGGAGAATCCGCTGGCGACCAGTACCGCCGTGCGGTTCACCGCCTACGACGTCCGCGAGGACGTGCAGCGGTTGCTGGCCGACATCCGGACGGACCTTGACTCCTTCTGCGACGCCGAAGCGCACGCATTGATGACGAGCGGATACCGGATGACCGCGCACAACCTCAAGCAGCGAGGATTCAAGTTGGCTGGCGAGCACGACTGGAAGTTCCTGTACATCGAGCAGGCCATGCGGACCGGCAACCAGCGATTGATGGACATCCTGGAGCAGTCCGACGGCCTCGCGTTCAAGATCTGGCGGTTGTCGCGGCCGCTCCGTATGGTCGGCGTCGTTCTGCTCGCGCTCGCATTCGCCGTCGCCGTCTACGCCGCGTGGACGATGCGGGACCCGGCGAAGGACATCCCGCTCCTCACTGTGGGAGGGCTGCTGACGACTCTTGTGCTGTTTGTGCTGACGGCCGTCCTTGGCCGCGTCGTTGGACGCATCCTGGACGCACCCGGGTGGTTGAAGCGCGCGGCGATCGGCGTCGGTGCGGCGATCGCCGGATGGGCGATCGTTGGCATCCACTTGCTCTGGTTCGACCGCTTGTACCTGCGGTACGGGAATCGCTCACATTTCTGAGCGTCAGCGGGCGGTGGTGTACAAGGACGTGAATTGCCGTGCCGTCATCGCATACGAATCCGAACCGTCGCGGTTATTCGAAACCAGGTAGTAGCCGGCCTTGTACTTCGTGCGGCCTTCCTTGGTTTTGACGCTTCCGCCGCGCGTCGCCCGTTCCGCCCACACCGGAGTCTTCTTCACGTACGCACCGACGGCGGTTTGCCGGTAAGTCTTTCTGAAAACAGCGGCAGCGACCGTATACACGTCGCCGTTGTTGTCCACGATCCAGTCACCCCGCCTTGCGCGCTGTCGGTGACCCCACTTCCGGTACACCAGGCCTTTGGTATCGAGCGTGAGGCAGACCGCGGCCACCGGCCGGTCGGGGCGGCGAACGTAGCGTCGACGTGATGTCTTGACCATGAATGACAGGATACGCGGCAGCGGGCCGCGTGTTTTGTGACGAATGTCCAAAGAGTCCGTTTGACTCTGCAATATCTCTTCACGATAATCCGCGATCCCAGCAGATCGATGCCGGCGTGGACGTGCCGGGCATGCGCGAAGATGTCGCGCTGCTCTCCGAGCGCGCGCAGTATCTGGACTGACGGTTACTCGATCGCTTTGACGATATCCTCGACGACTTTCTTCGCGTCGCCGAACACCATCATCGTCTTGTCGAGATAGAAGAGCGGGTTGTCGATGCCAG
>DATLLQ010000273.1:0-3514 GCA_035537775.1 Vicinamibacterales bacterium
CCTTCCCATTCTGGTCGCGGGTGGCGCGGCGTGCGGCATGAGGGGTGGGCGGCACATCCAGTACAAAGAGGGCACGCCGCTGGCCAATCTCCATCTCACGTTGTTGGACCGGGTGGGAGTCCATCAGGATTCGTTCGGCGACAGCAAAGGCAAGATCGACGACCTCTTCGATCCAATGTCCCTGTAGAAATAGTGCGAAGGGGTCAGACCCCACACTATTTCAAGCTGCTGGAGACGTCACATGGATTACGGACGAATCGCTCGACTCTCTCTGCTGATGTTCGCCTTGGCCGGCACCGCCCAGGCGGCGGACAAGGCGACGCTTGCGGACGCGGCCGAGCAACGCAACCGAGCGGCCATCCGCGAGCTTCTCGCGACAGGCGCCGACGTCAATGCAGCGCAGGTCGATGGGATGACGGCGCTGCACTGGGCGGTCTACAACGACGACGCGGAGACGGCAGGACTGCTGGTGCGCTCGCGCGCCAACGTGAACGCCACGAATCGATACGGCGTGCCTCCACTGTTCATCGCCTGCACGAACGGCAACGCAACCGTGGTAAGGCTGCTGCTCGACGCTGGCGCCAATGCGAACGCCTTCCTTCCAGGCGGGGAGACCGTTCTCATGACTGCAGCCCGCGTGGGAAATCTCGAAGCCGTCAAGGCGCTGCTTGCCCGCGGCGCCAATCCCAATGCGCAGGAGCGGCGCAACCAGACAGCGCTGATGTGGGCCGCCGCCGAAGGACACGCGACGGTCGTGAGCGCCCTCATCGAGGCGGGATCCACGACCAATGCAACGCTCGCGTCCGGATTCACGCCACTCTTCTTCGCGGTGCGCGAGGGTCACATCGATGTGGTGCGTGTGCTCCTCCAGGCAGGGGTGAACGTGAACGAGCCGTTGAAGCCCAAAGAGGATAAACCCGTGCCGCCAGTCGGCACGAGTTACAAGCCAGTCAGAAACGGCACCAGTCCGTTGCTGCTCGCGGTGGAGAACGGCCACTTCGAGTTGGCGATGGCATTGGTCGAGGCTGGAGCCGATCCAAACGATCAACGCTCAGGATTCACTCCGCTGCACGCGATCAGCTGGGTGCGGAAGCCGGATGCCAGTGACGTCGGCGATCCCGCACCAATCGGATCGGGACGGCTGACGAGCCTTCAGTTTGTTCACGCGCTCGTGGCCCAGGGCGCCAACGTGAATGCGCGTCTGGGCAAGGGCGTCCCGCGCCCACCGGCGTCGGCAACGATGCTCGGTACAGAGGGCGCGACGCCGTTTCTGATGGCTGCCGACCGGGCGGACGTCCCGTTGATGCGCGAGCTCCTGAAGGCGGGCGCGGACCCGTTCCTGTCGAACGGCGACAAGAGCACGCCGCTCATGGCCGCAGCGGGCCTCGGCACCTCGGACCCGCTGGAAGAGGCGGGCACCGAGGACGAAGCGCTGGAAGCCGTGAAGATGCTGCTTGACCTTGGCGCGGACATCAACGCCGTGGACAACAAGGGCGACACCGTCATGCACGGCGCGGCGTACGGCAACTTTCCGACGATTGTGCGGTTGCTGGCGGACCGCGGTGCCGACATCAACATCTGGAAGCAGACCGACACGGAGGGAAGGACACCGCTCTTTATCGCCGAGGGCTACAAAGCGGGACGACCCCAGCCTTCCCGCCCGACTATTGATGCCATACAACGCCTCATGGCGGCGGCAGGCGTTTCCACGGATGGGACAAGACCGCGTATACGAGACATCTACGAAAAGGCGCCAGTCGCTCCCGAGAAACCGCAAAAACCGTAGGGGGCTAGGAAGCGGCCGTTCCCGAAAGGGCAGCGTCCCACGATGCGCCGGCGGCGAGCAGCTTCCTGTACTTGATTAGCGCGCGCGGCTGATTCACGGCGAGACACGCCACGACGCGATCGTCTCGCCGGTAGAGCGCCGTCAGTCTTCGGTCGGCGAGCGACCCGTCGACAATCACCATCTCGTCGTGCGGCCTCGCGGCACCAATGAACTGGATTTTGCGGTCGTACTGGTCCGACCAGAAGTACGGCACGGACGAGAAACTCGTAGACGCCTCGGGGCCCGCGAGCGCGTTCTCCGCCGCATGCACTGCCTGCTCGACCGCGTTGGTCCAATGCTCGATTCGCGGGGAGCCGCCGTGCCACCGGTTTGCGACCCGGGCCACGTCCCCGGCCGCATACACACCTGGTGCGGCTTCACCGGAGCCGTTGCAGACGATGCCGTTGTCGATCGTGAGGCCGCTGTGTTCGAGCCATTCCGTGTTTGGAGTCACGCCGATGCCGACAACCACCACGTCGGCGTCGATCCGTGAGCCGTCGGAGAGCGCGACCCCGGCGACGCGCGACTCGCCGAGGACGTCGGTCACCACAACCCCGGTGCGAAGGTCCACGCCGTGGTCCCGGTGCATGGCCGCGACCATGTCGCCGAACGTCGGCCCAAGGATTGGGGAAAGCGGGACGGGAAGCGTCTCGATCACGGTGACTGGCAAGCCGCGAGCGCGGCAGGAGGCGGCGACCTCGAGGCCGATGAACCCTGCGCCTACGATCGCAACATGAGGCGCGTCCATCAGTGCCCGCCGCAGCACGATCGCGTCGTCCAGACCGCGTAAGGCGAGCAGGCCTGCCCGTGGCGCAATGACCGGGAGGGTCCGGACGCGCGCACCTGTCGCGATGATCAGGCGGTCGTAGTCTGCGGACGTGCTATCGGCAAGCGCGACGCGCCTGGCGCGGAGGTCGATCGACACCGCGCGCACGCCAAGCCGCATGTCGAGCGCGAGCGCGTCGTATCCGTCCTTCTTCCGGAAAAAGGTCTGTTCCGGCTCCCAGGCGCCTTGGAGCACCTCTTTCGAGAGCGGCGGGCGGTCGTAAGGGCGATGTGGCTCGTCGCCAATCAGCGTGAGCTCACCATCGAAGCCTCGGTCGCGCAGTGTCTCGGCCGCACGCAGGCCCGCGAGCGACGCGCCAACGATGGCGACTCGGCGAAGCATCTGAGCACATCACTCTTCGATTGAGATCGCACCGGTTGGGCACTCCCGCACGGCCTTGTCCACTTTCGCGCGCAGCCCGTCGGGCGGCGTCTCGATCAGGACGTGCAGTGCCCCGTCGTCGCCGATCTCGAATACCTCAGGCGCTGCCTCCACGCAAAGCCCGTGGAGGTCGCATATGCTCAAATCCACAACGACCTTCATGTCGTCTCCTTTTGGTTCGCGACGCGACGCTGGCCGCTACGGATTCCTCGGCCGGGCCCTGCTGGCCCGACTGTACCTGTTTTGTACCTGCACCGAGTCTTTCTATCGTTTCTCCGCCGATTGAGCCCTTCGGCCTGGCCGGGCTCTGCTTCCAGTTCCGTGGGCGCGCGAACTACCGTCGGGAAATCGGTGTCAGCCCGGACGTCACGATCGTCGAGTCCGCCTGCGGCGAAGCAAGGAAGCGAAGCAGCGCGCGAGCGGCGTCCGGCTGCCTGGCCGCGTTGGTGATCGCGCCGGCGAAAGAAAATCCAGGCTGAAGT
>DATLLQ010000274.1:0-3211 GCA_035537775.1 Vicinamibacterales bacterium
TGGTTCGCGCATTGGTCCTTATGAAGTCCTCGCGGCCATTGGCGCCGGCGGGATGGGCGAGGTGTACCGTGCGCGCGACATCAAGCTGAACCGCGATGTCGCCATCAAGGTGCTCCCTTCCGCCGTCGCCGGCGACGCCGATCGGCTCGCGCGGTTCCACCGGGAGGCCCAGCTCCTCGCGACGCTCAATCATCCGAACATCGCGCATATTCACGGCCTCGAGGACTCGACGGGCATTCCAGCCCTCGTCATGGAGCTTGTCGACGGCGAGACGCTCGCCGACAGCGTGGCCGGGGGGCTGCCGGTCGGGAAGGCCCTCGCCATCGCGCGGGAGATTGCGCAGGCGCTCGAGGCCGCGCACGCGGCAAACGTCGTCCATCGGGATTTGAAACCGGCCAACGTCAAGATCCGCCAGGACGGCGCCGTCAAGGTCCTCGATTTCGGGCTCGCGAAAGCGCTCGATCCCGCGGTACCTCCGAGCGGTCTGTCGCAGGCCGAGACCATGACGAGCCCCGCGATGATGACGCAGGCGGGCGTGATCCTCGGCACTGCCGCGTATATGAGCCCCGAGCAGGCGCGGGGCAAGCCCGCCGACAAGCGGAGCGACATCTGGTCTTTCGGTTGCGTGCTCTACGAAATGCTGACCGGCCGGGCGGCATTCGGAGCTGACAGCGTCCCGGAGTCGCTCGGCAGAATCCTCGAGCGGGAGCCCGACTGGAGCGCGTTGCCAGGTGCGACACCTGACCGCGCACGCAGACTTCTACGACGCTGCCTCCAGAAGGATCCGGCGCAGCGTCTGCACGACATCGCCGACGCCCGGCTCGAGCTCGAGGAGCTCCTTGCGCCTCGCTCTTATCCACGACTCACGGTCGGCGCGCGGACGCTGGTGGGCGCCGCCCTCGCACTAGTGCTCGGTGCAGCAGCCGTTCTCGGTGGCGTCGCGTGGTTTCAGTCCCCTCGCCAGCAACCGGCAGACCGGTCACAGTGGGTACAGCTGACCAACCTGGATTCCGCGACGCAACCCGCACTGTCGCCCGATGGACGCATGCTGGCATTCGTGCGCGGTGCCGGAACGTTCACGACGTCAGGACAGATCTACATCAAGCTCCTGCCCAGCGGTGAGCCGACCCCGCTCACCCAGGATGCTTTTCAGAAGATGAGCCCTGTGTTCGCGCCCGACAGCGCCCGAATCGCCTACACCGTCAATGGCGCGGGCGACACATGGGATACCTGGGCCGTTCCGACACTGAGAGGAGAGGCTCGTCCCTGGTTACGCAACGCCTCAGGCCTCACGTGGATTGGTCCCAGCCAGGTCCTCTTTTCTGAGATCAAGACGGGCAGCCACATGGGACTCGTCACCTCGTTCGAGAACCGTGCGGATCCCCGTGAGCTGTATTTCCCGCGCCTGCCGGTGGCAGGAATGGCGCATCGATCGTATCGATCGCCGGATGGGGCGGCGGTGCTGGCGGCCGAAATGGACGACCGGTCTCTGTGGTTGCCGTGCCGGCTTATACCATTCGACGGCAGCTCGAGCGGGCGCACCGTTGGTCCGCCGCGTTCGCGCTGCACGAGCGCCGCGTGGTCCCCGGACGGCGCCTGGATGTACTTCAGCGCAGATGCGGGGGACGGCTTCCACCTCTGGCGGCAGCGGTTTCCTGATGGCATTCCCGAACAACTCACGTCGGGGCCAACCGAGGAAGAGGGCGTGGCCATCGCTCCCGATGGCGAGTCGCTGATCACATCGGTCGGGCTGCAGCAGCGGGCCGTTTGGTTCCATGACGCCTCGGGGAAAGAACGGCAGATTTCGCTCGAAGGGTACGCCTTCTGGCCGCTGCTCTCCGCCGACGGGACGAAGGTGTACTACCGCGTCACACAGGGAGTCGGCAGCGGACAGAGTCCCAGCGAGCTCTGGGTCACGGATGTGGGTTCCGGACGCAGCGACCGAATCTTGCCGGGCCAGTTAGTCACGGGTTACGACATCTCGCCCGACGATCAGATCGTCGCCGCAGTCGTGGAGCCGGCGGGCAGGACGAGCTTGTGGCTGGCGTGGCTCGACGGTCGAGCCCCCCCAAGGCGCATTCCCGGCGCCGAGGGCGACAACCCGCGATTCGGGGTTGGCGAAATCATCTTCCGCTCGCTCGAAAATGGTTCGTGGGTCGTGACCGGCATCGGCCAGGACGGCACCGGACAGCGGAGGATTGAGCCGGCTTCCGGCAGCACCGTCTGGGGCACGGTGTCACCGGACGGCCGATGGTTGAGCCAAGGTGGCGGCGCAAACGGGCTGCACGCCGCGTCAGTGCTCGGCGACCCGCTGGTCCCCGTCCTGGCGACGTCGCAATCTGCTCGATTACGGTGGGGCGCCGACATGACTCACGTGTATCTCTCGCTCCAGTTCGGCGAAGCGTCTGCGTTTGCTGTCGGCCGTACGTACATCTTGCCCGTGTCTCCGGGTTCAACGCTTCCACGCGTGCCGGCCGGCGGCTTTCAGTCGGAGGTCGAGATTGCGGCTGTCCCCGGGTCGAAGGTCGTCGAACTCGGCGATTTCGCGCCCGGGCCTTCGCCGGACGTATACGCGTTCTCACGCACCACGGGCACGCGCAATCTCTATCGGATACCGCTTCAGTGATTCGGCGCATCCCAGGTTGGGATGCGATCGATTTCCCCGTGTCATGGACGCACGAGGCAAAGGGTGTCGTACGGTAGGATTGAGGTCCGCCGAACGGTTATCGTGCCATCTGGAACAACACCCTCTGCTGCCATCACTACGGTTGGGCTGACGCGCCGCTTCGATGCATTGATCGCGGTGGACCATATCGACCTGACTGTCGAGGCCGGGACCATCTTCGGCCTCCTGGGCCCGAACGGGGCTGGTAAGTCGACGACGATCAAGATGTTGACGACGCTGCTTCCGCCAAGCTCGGGAACGGCGCGGATAGCGGGCTGGGACGTGGCGCGCGAGCCCGGGCAAGTCCGTCGGGCGATTGGCTACGTGCCACAGCTTGTGTCAGCCGATGGCGGCCTCACCGGCATCGAGAACCTGTCGCTCTCGGCGGCGCTCTATGACATTCCCGCGCGCCGCTGCGGTGCGCGAATCAAGGAAGTGCTCGAGTTCATGGGACTGTCGGGTGCGGCCCATGCGCTCGCTCGCACCTATTCCGGCGGGATGGTGCGACGGCTGGAAATCGCGCAGGCGCTGCTGCACTCGCCAGCG
>DATLLQ010000275.1:0-3104 GCA_035537775.1 Vicinamibacterales bacterium
TCCGGAGATCGGCATCACCGAAGGGCATCACGGGCTCTCGCACCATCAGGACAACCCCACGCAGCTTGCGAAGTACGCACGGCTCAATACGTATCAGACCGAACTCTTCGCCTGGTTCCTGGACAAGCTGCAGTCAACGCCAGAGGGCGACGGCACGCTGCTCGACCACTCGATGTTCCTGTACGGCGCGAGCCTCAGTAACCCGAATCTCCATGCGCACTACGATCTGCCGATCGCCGTGGTTGGAGGCGGCGCAGGAACGTTGCGTGGAGGTCGGCACCTGGTCTACCGGACCGAAACCCCGATGACGAACCTGCTCCTCAGCCTGCTCGAGAAGGCTGGCGTCCCGGCGGAGAAGATCGGAGACAGCACGGGACGGCTGGAGTTGTTGTCAGGCGTATGAAGAAGCCGGGATCCGGGATTCGCGTTTCGGGATTCGCGTTCGCTGCTCTGCTCTTGTCTCTCGGCGCCAGCCTCGTCGCGGATGCGACGCTTGTCGAGGCGGTCAAGAGCGGCGATGCCGCGGCGGTAAAGGCATTGCTCCAGGCGAAGGCCGATGGCAACAGCGCGGAGGCCGATGGCACGACCGCGCTCCATTGGGCCGTGCGTCGTGGGGATCTGGCAACCGTCGATCTATTGCTGAAGGCTGGAGCGAAGGCGTCCACCGCGAATCGCTACGGCGTCACCCCGCTCTATCTCGCAAGCGCGAACGGCGATGCTGTCACGGTTGCGCGACTGCTCGACGCAGGCGCTGACCCGAACACGTCTCTTCCTGACGGCGAGACGGTGTTGATGACGGCGGCACGCACCGGCAACGTCGCGGTGATCAAGGCGCTCGTCGCGCGAGGCGCGAATGTCCGAGCGCGCGAACGACGCAAAGGGCAGGACGCGCTGATGTGGGCAGCGACCGAGAACAATGCCGCGGCTGTCACGGCATTGATCGAAGCAGGCGCCGATCGAGATAGCCGCTCGAATGGCGGAGCATTCACGCCATTCCTCTTCGCCGTCCGCGGCGGCCACCTCGATTCGTCGCGCGCATTGCTCGATGCCGGAGTCGATGGCAATCAGCCGCTGTCGGACGGAACCAGCCCCCTGGTCCTCGCGGTGATGAACGCGCACTACGAGCTTGCCGGCCTGCTTCTCGAACGTGGAGCAAACCCGAACGCTGACGCGCAGGGCTGGAGCGCCCTTCATCAGATCGCCTGGTCGCGACGTCACAACGCCGGTTTCAATCTGCCTGGGCCGGTGCAGACAGGAAATCTCGACAGCCTCGAACTGGTGCGGCAACTGGTGAAACGCGGCGCCAACGTGAATGCACGCACGACGAAAGAGCCGCGCGACGGTAATCGCAACATGCTGAATCGCCTCGGTTCGACGGCGTTTCTCATGGCAGCGAAGAACGACGATGTGCCGATGATGCGCGTGCTGCTCGAGGTCGGCGCGGACCCGTCATTGACGACCAACCGCGGGACGACGGCGTTGATGGTGGCGGCTGGCGTCGGCATCTGGGCACCCGGAGAGAATCCCGGCACGCACGAGGAAGCGCTTGCGGCAATGAAGCTCGCGCTCGAAGTGGGTGGCGGTGACGTCAACGACGTCGACATGGATGGCGAAACCGCCCTGCATGGCGCGGTCTATCGCGGTGGGAACATTACCGCGATTCAATTCCTGATCGACAAAGGCGCGCAGCTCGATGTGCGCAACGCCAAAGGCTGGATTCCGCTGACAGTGGCCGACGGTGTCGAATACACGCCGGCCGTGTTGAAGCGCTATCCGGAGGCGGCTGCACTGCTGCGCAAGACGATGCGTGACCGCGGGCTTCCAGTTCCGGAGGGGACGCACAGCCCTGAGGTTGCGCCTCCCGCCGCTCAATCGACACCACCGGCAACGCGAACGATCTGGGACGGCGTGTTCACGCAGGCGCAGGCCGATCGTGGGCGCGATCAGTATCGAAAGTCGTGCGCCTCGTGCCACAAAGCGGATCTCCTCGGAGAATCCGCGGCCCCTCCCCTGGCCGGTCCCGAGTTCTCACAGCGCTGGGTCGGATCGAACATCGACGATCTGCTGACGACGATCAGGCGATCGATGCCGCAGGACGCGCCAGACAGTCTCGGCACGCCGGCGTACGTGGATCTCGTGAGCTATCTGCTCAGCGTCAACGGGAGTCAGGCGGGCGCGAACGACATGCCGCTGGAATCGGCCGGCCTGAAACAGATACAGTTCACCGCGCGTTGAAGCGAAGGTCAAGGGTCAAAGGTCAAAGGTCAAAGTAAGTTCGAAGACCGAGGACTGGAGACTGAGGACTGAGGACTGGAGAGCCCGAGGACTGACGATGACTACAAAGAGAAGTGTCGTGCTGACAGGTCTGGTCGCGCTCGGTCTCGCCGTGATGATCGGCGGTGCCGCCGCTCAACAGCCTCCGCCCGGGCAGGCACCGGCCGGAGCGGGACGAGGCCGTGGCCTTGGCGCATTCATGACCGGCAACATCGAAGTCGGTGACACCAAGAACATGAACATGTCGCGTATCAGGTTCGCAGCCGGCGCGCGCACGAACTGGCACATACATTCGGCGGGGCAGTTGCTGCTCGTCGAGGAAGGCAAAGGGCGCCTGCAAGAGATGGGCAGCGCGATCGTTGATATCCCCGCTGGTCAACCTGTCCTCACCAAGCCGAACGTGTTGCACTGGCATGGCGCGGCGCCCGATCAGGCCGCACTGCAGTTCAGCGTCTACAGCGGCACCCTCGATTGGAAAGACCCGGTCACCGACGAACAGTATCTGGGAAAGAAGTGATGCGCCTGACTGCCAGGATCGTTGTCGCCTTCGCACTCGCCATTGTCATTGCCGTTCCGCTCGCCGGTCAGGGGCCGCCGCCAGACACCAAGCTCCCGCCGCTCCCGCATCCGAAGCTTCCTGCCGTCACCTCACAAGACATCCTCGATGGGTTCAAGAATCCGTCGCGCTGGCTGACGTTCTCCGGGAACTACAGCGGGCAACGCCACAGTCCGCTCAAACAAATCACGCCGGAAAATGTTCGCCGCCTCGTGCCGCAGTGGACCTTCCAGGCCGAGGGGATGGCGATCGGTCGCGGCTTCGAAGCGACGCC
>DATLLQ010000276.1:0-22477 GCA_035537775.1 Vicinamibacterales bacterium
TCACAGCCCCTAACCTCCTACCTCTAACCTCCTCCTACCTCTAACCTCCTACCTCTAACCTCCTACCTCTAACCTCTAACCTCCAACCTCTACTCCCGTTCTTTATAGTCCTCCGACGAAGCGGGATCCAACTCCCAGCGCTTGCGGTCTCGCTCTTCGACTTTATCGGCGCCCTTCAGTTCCTCGTTGTCCTGGTACTCCACGCCAAGCGCCTTCCCGATATCATCGACGATATCCTGGTCCGGGGTGGAGTTGTCACCACCGGGCGCTTCGTCGCCGGTAAAGTACGCATCCTCGACGTCCACATCCACGTCGCCGGCCGTGATGTCGGACGACATGCCCCGGTGTTCTTGAAGGCGCTCGGCCACCTCGGCGCGGCCGCTTCGAACCGCCGTTCCCCGGCGCTTCATGTCCAGTGAAGACGGGGGCATGGGCACCGACTCCTCGAGGATACGGCGCGCCCGGTCGAGCCGCGTGGCCTTGGGAATGGCCCGCTTTCTGGTGATGGCCCTTGGGCGCTGTTTGGCGATGGCCCTGGGGCGCTGCTTGGCGATGGCCTTGGGGCGCTGCTTGGCGATGGCCCTCGGGCGCTTCTTTACGACACGTGCCTTGGCCTGGGGTTTTTTGGTGGGTCGCTTCCCCGAAGCGCGTGCAGGAGCCCGTTTGCGAGCCGTCGAGGTGGCCCCTTTTCGCTTCTGAGCCTTGCGCTTGGCCATCGGACTTTGTCCTTTCGAACCTTGACAGTTTTGCGATAAGTGTCGTACTCTCTGTTGCTTATCGGAATTTTGGAAAACGCAGATAAGGCCCCGGGTCAGGCCGGAGCCCACCACTTGCGGGGCACTGGCGAGTGCGCCCGAATCCGGTAAGGACCAAACCGGTAATCGATCGACCAGGAGGACCTGTACGGCATGGCGAACGTAGAAGACGAGAACACCCCCGATGCGGCCCGCGGTGGCGTCGCAACCCCCGAGCGACCCGAGCGTGTCCGACGTCCGGACCCCACGGACAAAAACACGCTGAAACCGCGCGTGCGCGACGACGACGATCAGGTCGATCCGGACGAATACGCCCGGCTCCTGGACGTCTACGATAACAGCTTCCGCAACATCGCGGAAGGCGAGGTCGTCAAGGGCACTGTTCTCAAGGTAACGGCGTCGGAGGTCATCGTCGACGTCGGGTACAAGTCCGAAGGCATCATCCAGCTTGCGGAATTCCTCGACGAGGCTGGCGAGATCACCGTGCAGGCCGGCGACATCGTCGATGTCCTGCTCGAGCGCACCGAAGACCGCGAAGGCTACGTCGTCCTGTCCCGCGAAAAAGCGGAGAAGATGAAAATCTGGGACGAGGTCGAGAAGGCCTACGCCGAGCGGAAGGTCGTCATCGGCCGCGTCATCGAACGCATCAAGGGCGGGCTGGCCGTCGACATCGGCGTCCGCGCATTCCTCCCCGGATCGCAGATCGACGTGCGCCCGGTTCGCAACCTCGACGCGCTGCGCGGGCAGGAGCTGCGCATGCGCGTCATCAAGGTCAACAAGAAGCGCGGCAACATCGTGCTCTCGCGCAAGGTCCTCCTCGAGGAGGAGAACGCCGAGAAGAAGAAGCACACCCTCGAGACGCTGTCGGAGGGCAAGGTGCTCACCGGCGTGGTCAAGAACATCACCGACTACGGCGCGTTCATCGATCTGGGCGGCATCGACGGCCTGCTGCACATCACCGACATGTCGTGGGGCCGCGTCGGCCACCCGTCGGAAGTGCTCAAGGTCAACGAGAACATCGAGGTCGTGGTCCTCAAGTACGACCAGGCCACCGAGCGCGTCTCGCTCGGCCACAAGCAACTCGTCGCCGATCCCTGGACGACGGTCATGGACCGCTATCCGGCCGGCGCCCGCGTCAGCGGCAAGGCGGTCAGCCTGACCGACTACGGCGCCTTCATCGAGCTCGAGCCCGGCGTCGAGGGCCTGATCCACGTCAGCGAGATGTCGTGGAGCAAGCGCGTGAAGCACCCGTCGAAGATCCTGAACGTCGGCGACACCGTCGAGGCGATGGTGCTCGGCGTGGATCCCGCGGCGCGCCGGATCTCGCTCGGCCTCAAGCAGGTCGAGAGCAACCCGTGGAACGAGCTGGCGGAGAAGTATCCGGTCGGCACGAAGATCAAGGGCAAGGTCCGCAACCTCACCGAGTTCGGCGCGTTCGTCGAGGTCGAGGAGGACATCGATGGCCTGATCCACATCTCCGACATGTCGTGGAGCAAGCGGGTCAAGCATCCCTCCGAAGTGCTCAAGAAGGGTGACGTCGTCGAGGCGATGGTGCTCAGCATCGACGCCGACAACCAGCGTCTCTCCCTGGGCCTCAAGCAGCTCGCCACCGATATCTGGGACGACTTCTTCTCACGCCACCAGGTCGGCAGCGTGGTCGAGGGGAAGGTGACGCGGATGACGAACTTCGGCGCCTTCGTCGAGCTGGATGAGGGGATCGAGGGGCTCATTCACGTGTCCGAGTTCGACGACTCGCACGGCAGCCCGGCCGCGGGCGCCGAGAAGATCGATCTGCAGGTGGGCAGCACCTATCAGATGAAGATCATCAAGCTCAGTCCGCAGGAGCGGAAGATCGGCCTGAGCATCCGCGCCATGAAGGACGACCAGTTCCGGAGCGACTGGGAGGCTTATCAGGAGAGCGAGGGAACCGGAACGGCGACGTTGGGCGATCACTTCCGGAATCGGTGACACAACCGAGGAGCCTTCAGTGACGATTGGTAATGGCAACGGCGCCGGCAGCATGACCAAGGCGGAGCTCGTCGAGGAGGTCTCGCGCGTGTCGGACCTCACGAAGAAGCACTCCGAGGTCATCGTGGACACGGTGTTCAAGAGCATCATCGATGCGCTGCACCGGGGCGAGAAGATCGAGCTGCGCGGGTTCGGCAGCTTCCGCCTGCGGAAGCGCGAGCCGCGGAAGGGGCGCAATCCGAAGACCGGCGACAAGGTGGACGTGCCGCCGAAGAAGGTGCCCTACTTCAAACCGGGCAAGGAGCTGAAGGATCTCATCAATCGCGAGGCGGAGGCAGAAGCCGAGGCCGTGCCCGGTGCGATGCCTTCGGTGCCTGGCGCCGCTGCCGTGTAGCCATTGGATCATCTCTGGTCGCCGTGGCGACTCGAGTACGTGATTTCGAAGAAACCGGACGGGTGCGTGTTCTGTCACGCACCCGATCCGTCGCATCCTGACCCGCTCGTCGTTCACACCGGCACGCTCGCCTACGTCATCCTCAATCTCTATCCGTACAACAACGGCCACCTGATGGTCGTGCCGTACCGCCATGAGTCGTCTCTCGCAGGGCTGACCCGTGATGAGATGAACGAGGTCGGCCTGCTGACGCAGCGCTGTGAGGCGGCGCTGCGCGAGGCCTACAAGCTCGAAGGGATCAACGTAGGCGTTAACCTCGGGGCGCCGGCCGGCGCGGGGATCGAAGAGCACGTCCACCTGCACCTGGTGCCGAGGTGGAACGGCGACACCAACTTCATGACCGTCGTCGGCCAGACGCGCGTGCTGCCGGAAGAACTTGCGGCGACCGCAGCGCGCCTGCGTCCTATTTTTGAGCGCCTGGCAGACGGATAAACCACGAAGGTCACGAAGCCTGAAACCTTCTCAGAGCAAGGTCACGAAGATTCTCTTGGTGTGAACCACGAAGAACACGAAGAAGAACCTGTTTTGCTCGTTTTCGTGATCATGCTCTCGAAGGTTCTTCCTTCGTGCCTTCGTGGTTAAGGTTTTTATCAGGGAAGTCTGAAGGCGAGTAGCTCACCGCTGTAACTCCCACCGCTGATTGCGACGATCAGGTACTGCCGCCCGTTCAGCATGTAGGTCATCGGCGAACCGGTCTGCGGCGCCGGCAGGAAGACAGCGCCGGCGTCGGCGCCGGTGCGCTTGTCGTAGGCGCGGAGCAGCGATCCGCGCTGGCCCGATGGCGTCGGGCCGAAGCCGGGCTCGCCGGCGATGACCAGCGTCCGCGTGACGAGCGTGCCGACGTTGCCGGGACGGCCGGTGCGCGGGATGTTCAGGCTCTTGAGCGCGGGGTGATTGCGAATCGCGTCTGGCGTCTCGCCGTGCGGCACCTGCCAGAGGATGCTCCCCGAGTCGAGGTTGATCGCGCTGATGCGGCCGTACGGCGGCTTGACGAGCGGAAGTCCCTGCACGGTCGGTGCAGTTGCGGCGCCACCGGCCTGTCCGGTGGCGGAGCCGGACCCGCCGGTGCGGCGAGCCCCGGTCAGCACCGTTCCCTGGTGATAGCGCACGCCGTCCGCCGTCCCTTCAGCCGGAGGAACGAGGCCGAGCGTTGCGACGGCGCTCTGCGAGTGCAGATACACCACGTGCGTCTCAGGGTCATACGACCCGCCGGGCCAGTTCGTCGCCGGCGCCTGCGTGGCCATGGCCAGCGTGGCAATCGGCCCTTCCGCGCGGCTGACCGCCGGCGGCGTGAACAGCGAGCCGATGCGGTACTGCGCGACGGTCTTCACGGCTTCCGCACGCAGCGCCGGCGTGAAGTCGATCAGATCGTCAACCGACAGGCCCTGCCGGTCGTACGCCGCGGGACGAGTCGGGAAGGGCTGCGTCGGCGAGTATTTCTCGCCTGGCGTATCGCCCTGCGGCACCGGCCGCTCCTCGATCGGCCAGACCGGTTCGCCGGTGACGCGATCGAACACGTAGAGAAACCCTTGCTTCGTCGGCTGCGCGATGGCCTTGATCGTCCGGCCGTTCACGCGGATGTCGGCGAGGATCGGTGCGCACGGGATGTCCATGTCCCAGATCCCGTGGTGCACGAGCTGAAAGTGCCACTTGCGCTCGCCCGTGCGGTAGTCGATGGCGACGAGCGATTCTCCGAACAGGCCGTTGCCGGGACGCGCGCCGCCGTAATAGTCGTGTGTCGGCAGCTCCACGGGTAGATAGGCGAGCCCGAGTTCCTCGTCGGCGGAGATCTGCGCCCAGACGCCGGTATTGCCGGTGTATGCCCATGAATCGTTCTCCCACGATTCGTGTCCCACCTCGCCGGGCTCGGGAATCGTCTTGAACATCCACAGGCGTTTACCCGACCGCACGTCGAAGCCGCGAACGGCTCCCTTCACGTTGCGGCGGCTCTTCGGATTCGCACCGGTCTCGAACGCCGCGCCGACGATGACGACATTGCCGGCAATGGTGGGAGTCGCGTGCAGGCCGATCGGTGCCGTGGTGAGATCGAGGCCCGGATCGAGATCCGCCTTCAGGTCGACCACACCGTTCCGGCCGAAGCCCGGGATCGGGTTGCCCGTGCGCGCGTCGAGGGCTACCAGCCGGTAGCCGGTCGTGACGTAGAGGATGCGCTCTTCCTTGCCGTCGCTCCAGTAGGCGAGGCCGCGACCCGATAGCTGCCGCGGCGACGCGGCGGCGCGCGCTCCCTCGTCCTCGCTGTGCACCCACAGCAGCTCGCCGGTGGCGGCGTCGAGCGCCACGACCGCGCGTCGCGTCCCGCCGGTGGAGTAGAGGCGGCCGCGCACCATCAGCGGCGTCGATTGCAGATTGAACTCGGGCCTCGGGCCGAGGTTGTCGGTCTTGAATCGCCAGGCCACCTCGAGGTCGTTGAAGTTGGCCGCGGTGATCTGATCGAGCGGCGCGTAGCGCGTGTGGCCGAGGTCTCCGCCATAGGCCGGCCATTCACCGCGCGGAGCGCCACCTTGACCGCGCGGCGCCGTGGCCCACGCGGCGATCAATGCGGCCGCAACGCAGATCAGCACGCGCCGTCGTGTCATGGCTGCGGACGATACATCAACACACGGATGCGCGTCAGCGTCCCGCCCTGGCCGTCGAGTGGCTCCATGCCGGCGGGGTATTTCCCGACGCGCAGCATGTAGGCGAGGACGTCGGCGTTCTCGGCGCGCGTCAGCGAGCCGGGACGGTCCTGCGGCATCGACGTGCGCATCCGTTGAAAGAGCGCATCGAGCGTCTCGCCGTCCCAGTTTCCGTAGAAGGACGGCCCGGCCAGTGCGGGTGCAGCTTCGACCCCCTGCAGGGCGTCGCCGTGGCAGCGCGCGCAGCGGTCGGCGTAGAGCTTCTCGCCGCGGTCGGCCTGCGTGGTCGTGTAGACGCCGTCCCAGGTGGTGAGTTGCTGCGCATTGGCACGCACGGACGTCACGTCTGGATGGGCGGCGACGACCGTCGCGGTGCCCAGGAACGCGAGCGCGGCGAGCCAGATGCGCATGAACGCCGCGATTCTACAGGGATGTTGCCGGTACGTGAGCCCGGGCGATAATCTGCCATGCGTTTCCGCGCTCTCCTATCCGTTTCCGCGGCGCTGGCGTTCACACTCACCGCGTCCGCCCAACGCGGTGGCCAGTTCTCGCCGGATGAGATGAAGTCCTGGCTCACCTACATCGCGTCGGATTCGCTGCAGGGAAGGCAGGTCTACACGGAAGGCTTCGGCCTTGCTGGCGCGTACATCGCGGACCATCTCAAGGCCTGGGGTGTTCAGCCGGCCGGCGATTCAGGCACCTATTTCCAGAACGTCACCGTGCTGGGCATGCGGACGCGCAGCAACTCGAGCGTCGCCGTCACCGTGAACGGCCAGACACGTATTTTCAAGGACGGGGAAGGGGTCACCTTTCCGCGGAACCAGGGCGGCAAGCAGGTCGTCAGTGCGGACGTCGAGTTCGTCGGCTACGGACTCCAGATCAAGGCGCTCAAGCACGACGACTTCGCAGGCGACAAGGCGAAGGGCAAGATCGCGATCTTCCTTGGCCGTGGAATCCGCGGGATGGACGCGACGCAGAATCGCCTGATCAACGCCCGCGGCCGCGACGCCGTGGAGCTGTACCGCGCGGTCGCCGCCATCGGGCCAGTGGCTCCCGCCGCGGGGCGAGGACGCGGCGCCGCGCCCGCTGCCACGACGCCGGATGCAGGACGAGGCGCAGCCCCGGCGGCTGCGGGGCCAGCTGCTCCAGCGCCGGCTGCACCTGCCACACCTCCTGCGCCGGCGACGAACGCGGCGCAACGAACGGATTTCCAGACGACGCGGAACCTCGATCTGCCGGTGCCGCCTCAACTCACCGCAAGCGATGCGTTCTTCGAGTTCGTCTTCGCGGGATCCGGCCACAGCTACGAGTCGCTGAAGGAGCTTGCGGCGAAGCAGGAGCCGCTGCCGCAGGTGTCGCTGCGCGACGTGCGGATCACGATCAACGTGGACGCTGAATACGATCGCGTGCAGACGCAGATGAGCCGCAACGTGGTCGGCCTCGTCCGCGGCACCGACCCCAAACTGCGCGACACGTACGTGGCGCTGGGCGCACATCTCGATCACGTCGGCTATCAGCAGTTTGCGCCGCCCGGCCAGGGTGGGACGGCCGGGTTCGGCGGTGTCTGCCGGGGTCAGACGCGGACCATGCCGCGGCCGGGAGACAACATCAACAACGGCGCGGATGACGATGGCTCAGGGATCGTGTCGCTGATGGCGATCGCGAAGGCGTTCGCGACCGGTCAGAAGCCGAAGCGCTCCGTCCTCTTTGTCTGGCATAGCGGCGAGGAAGCCGGGCTGCTCGGCTCGCGCTACATGGCGGATCATCCGGTGATGCCGATCGAGCGAATGGTCGGGATGCTCAATATCGACATGGTGGGTCGCAATCGCTGCGACGATCCGGCACAGGCGAACACTGTCTATCTGGTGGGATCGGAACGCATCAGCACCGAGCTGCACAACCTGAGCGAAGCCGCCAATGCCGCGCTGCCGCGCCCGCTGACGCTCGACTACGAGTACAACGACGTCGCCGATCCGGAGTCGATCTACACGCGGAGCGATCACTACAGCTACGCCTCCAAGGGCGTGCCGGTGATCTTCTATACGACCGGATTGCATCGCGACTACCACGCCGTCACGGACGAAGTGGACAAGATCGAGTTCGGCAAGATGGCGCGGATTGCGGAGCTGGTGCACGCCACCGCGGCGCGTTTGGGAAACTTGGAGCGCGCGCCCGCGCGCGACTTTGCCGGCCCCCGCGTCGGCAAGGGGCAGACGGGACCTATTCGTTAGTTGGTAGTTGGCTAGTTAGATTGTTGGATAGTTAGGTTTGGCTAGCAGCTCGTGGTGAAACTGCTGCGGGAACCTCCCTCCGGGGATGCATGAAGGTGATAGGTCCATCCTGGCTGCCATGTCCAGGGTGACGACACCGCTTCGTGAAGCGTAACCCCCTTGAGGAGATGCTCGAGCGCGTAGTACGTCGCGCGATGCCCAATGATGAGGACGGTGCCGGCGTCAACGTACTGCCTTGCCTCACCAAGCCATCCGGAGACTCGGCCCACTACTTGCTGGTAGCTTTCACCGTTGGGGAACGGATCCACAAGATGTCGCAGGCGCCGTTGCTCGATCTCCGACGTTGGTTGTCTCGTCAGATCACCGTAGTCGCATTCACGAAGCCGAGCATCCCGGATAATCGGAAGCGAGCGCTCGCTGAACGCGATCTCGGCGGTGCAGAACGAGCGGGAGAGATCCGAGCAGAATACGACAGCTGGGTGATCGTCACGCCGACGCGCGCCGAGCATACGGGCTTGCTCTTCGCCGGTGGCCGACAGGGCAACGTCGAACCAGCCGGAGGCGAGACCAACTTCATTGTCGAGGCTTGTCGCGTGACTTTCGAAGACGAGCCTCACTGGAACGCGCGGCGTGAGCGTCATCGTGGTTCGTAGTGGTGAGTCTAGCAAACAGAAACTCCCAAGTCCGAACTCCCAACTCCCAAATTCCAACTACCGACCACGACCTACCAACTACCGACTAGATGTACAGTGCGGCCATGTCCAGATTGCGTCTCGCGGCTCTCGTATGCATGCTGCTCTCGGTCACTGCCGGCGCACAACAAACGCCAGCGCCGAAACTCACCTTCGCATTTGAGGTTCGCGCCACTGTGGGTGCGCCGATGGAAGTCGGCCAGGTGGCGCAGGGACGCCGGCGGATCGTGCCGATCACCGGCGGGACGTTCGAAGGCCCCAACATCCGCGGCAAGGTCATGAACGGCGGTGCGGACTGGCAGATCATCCGCGCCGACGGGTTCACCGAGCTCGACACGCGTTATACGCTCGAAACAGACAAGGGCCAGATCATCTACGTGCAGAATCCGGGCATGCGCCACGCGGCTCCCGAGGTGATGAAGCGCCTCCTGGCGGGTGAGATCGTGGACCCGACGACCGTCTATTTCAGGACGACCCCCAGGTTCGAGACGGCCAGCCCCGATCTGCAGTGGCTGACACGCGCCGTCTTCGTAGGCATGGGCGAGCGGTATCCAAACGACGTTCGCATACGCTTCTATCGGCTTGAGTAAAGAACACGAACGGAGATGCGGGCACGTGGAAGCGTGAACACGTAGTATTCGTCTGTGGACTTCAACCTCACTGACGTTCAGCGTTCGTGGCGCGAGCGAGGACACTTACTCGGGCGTGAGCTGTCTGCGCAGTCGTCGGCCGCTGATGTGATGCGTGGGGCCGCGCGCGCAGGGTTGCTCGATCCGTCCGGCGATCTGCTCGCGGCGGTTGTCGCAGTGGAGGCGCTGGCGTATGAATCCGCGCCGGCCGGTGTCGCCCTCGGCCTGCATACCGCCGTTCTGACTGCGCTCGCCTCTGACGATCGGTTCACCGCGCTCGCTCGCGGCGAGATCGTGGGCGCGATCGCGCTCTCGACGGAGAACGTCCCCACCGAGTCTGGCGGCCGCCTCTCGGGTCGCGCGTCGCTGGTCGGGCCGCTGACCAATCGCGGCATCGCGATCGTCGGCGCCCGATCGGGTGACGGGATCGTCGCCGGCGCCGTCTCGCTCGACGCGCCCGGCGTGACGGTCGAGACGGTCGAAACCTCCGCGCTCCGCGGCTTCGTCTGCGGCAACCTCGCCATTGACGACGCGCCGGCGATCCTGGTGGGAGCGACGGTACCGTTCATGACCCGCGCACGAATTCTGCTCGCGGCAGCCGGGCTCGGCATGGGGCGGCGCGCCTTGAACGAAGCGCTCCACGCCGCGCACGCGTTGCGTGGACGTGGTGCGGGCGGCGAACAGACGGTGCAGGGGCTTCTCGCCGATGCGGCGACGGAACTGGACGCCGCGATGCTGCTCACCTGGAAAGCGGCGTCGGCCGCGCGCGTGTCGCTGGCGGAGTCGTCCATGGCGAAGCTGGCCGCAACCGACGCGACACTTCGCGCCGTGACGCGCGCCACTCAAGTGATCGGCGTCGATTCCTTTCGCCGCGGGCATGTCGTCGAGAGTCTGACGCAGGACGTGCGCGCGCTCGAGTTGTTTGCGGGCCGTACGGAAGCGTTGCGCGAGGCCGTCGCCGGCGAAACGCTGCCGCGCTGATTCATCCAAGCAGGTGTTTGGCGATCGTCTGCAACTGGAGGTTGGAGGTGCCTTCGTAGATCTGCCCGATCTTGGCGTCGCGGTACAACTTCTCGACGGGATAGTCCTTCACGAATCCATACCCACCATAGAGGTTGACGGCGAGCGAGGCGACTCGCTCGGCGACCTCCGATGAGAACAGCTTGCACATCGCGGCCTCGGTGACGAACGGTTGCCCGGTCTCCCGCAGTCGCGCGGCGTTGTAGACGAGCAGCCGCGCAGCCTCGACGTCGGTCGCCGCGCGGGCGATCTGAAACTGAACGCCCTGGAACTCCGCGATGGTCTTGCCGAACTGCTTCCGCTCCCTGATGTACCGGGTGGTGTGATCCAGCGCCCCCTGCGCCAGGCCGATCATCTGGGCGCCGATTCCGATCCGTCCTTCGTTCAGTGTCTCGATCGCCACCTTGTAGCCCTTGCCGGATTCGCCGAGGACGTTCGCGCGCGGCACTTCGCAACTCTCGAAGATCAGCTCGCACGTGCTGCTCGCCCTGATTCCGAGCTTGTCCTCTTTTCTGCCCACGGAGAATCCGGGGAAGCCGCGCTCGACGATGAACGCGGTGATCCCGCGATATCCGGCCTCCGGATTCAGGTTGGCAAAGACGACGAACAGGTCGGCTTCGTTCGCGTTGGTGATCCAGAGCTTGCGCCCGGTGATCCTGAAGCCGTCGCCCTGTTCGGTGGCTCGCGTGGTCAGCGCGAAGGCGTCGCTCCCCGAGCCCGCCTCCGAGAGTGCGTATGCGCCGACGGAGCGCTCCGCGAGCCGGGGCAGATAGGTCTGTTTCAACCCATCCGAGCCCCAGCGAAGCAGCGCGTTGATGACCAATGTGTTCTGCACGTCCACGAGGACCCCGACCGCGGGATCCACACGCGAGAGCGCTTCCACCGCCAGGACCGCGTGAAAAAACGTTCCGCCTGCGCCGCCGGACGACTCAGGTACTTCGATGCCCATGACACCGAGCTGGAAGAACTTGTCGATGAGCTCGCGGGGAAGGTGCGCGGATTCGTCCATTTCGCGCACGTGCGGGCGGATTTCGCGGTCGGCAAACTCGTACACGCTGTCGCGAAACAGCCGTTCGTCATCTGACAGACTGCTGAGTGCGGTAGTCACGGGGCTATTTAACCCCAAAGGTTGCTATCATCGCGTGCAGGACGCACATATGCGGCAAATGGTGATGAACCGGCGTTGGCTCGGCCTCCTGGTGGTGCTGCTCGTCGGTCTTGCCATCCATGGCACCGCACAACAGCCACCCGCGCAGCCGGCGCCCGCGCCGGCACCAGCACAGACTCCGGCACAGACGCCGGCGTCCGATCAGCCCACCTTTCGCGCCGGCATCAACTACGTCGCCGTGGACGTCATCGTCACCGACAGGAAGGATGCTCCCGTCATCGATCTGCGGAAGGAAGACTTCGAGGTGTTCGAGGATGGCCGGCCGCAGCCGATCGAGCAGTTCCGTCTGATCAAGATCGACCGGATCCCGGGACCCGATGACCCGGCTCCGCGGCGCGTCCGCACCCGTGACGATGAGCAGGCGGAGGCGAGCCGCGAAGACGTGCGCGTCTTTGTCATCTTCCTCGACGATTACCACACGCGGAAGCTGACGGCACTCGGCGTCAAGGAGCCGCTCACGAAGTTCCTCGAGACACAGCTGGCACCGAACGATCTCGTGGCGGTCATGACGCCGCTCCTGCCTGTGAGCGAGCTGTTCTTCACCAACGATCACGCCTCCATCGTCCGCGCGGTGCAGCGCTTCGAGGGACGGAAGTTCGATTACACGCCCCGCAACCGGTTCGAAGAGGAATACTCGCGCTATCCGACGCAGGAAATCGAGCGCATCCGCAACGACGTGGTGATGGATGCGCTCTCGGCGGCGTCGATCCGGATGGGCGCGATGCGGCAGGGCCGCAAGTCGATCATCTTCGTGAGCGAGGGATTCAACGTGCTGCTGCCGCCGCAGATGCAGCGGCAGAACGCCCAGAACCCGGTGGATCCACTCCAGGCCTCCGTGGCGGCGACCGCGCAGGACAGCATGCGTCAGCAGTCGGCCGAGATGTTCAATCAGGCCGCGCTCGACCTCAGGATGCGCGAGGTGTTCCGCGACGCCAACCGCAACAACACGGCGATCTACGCGCTCGACCCGCGCGGGCTGACACCGTTCGAATACGACATCGACGCCGTGCCGGGCGGCGCGACCATCAGCCTCGACTCGGATCGCCGCGCGCTCCAGATGACGCAGGACACGCTCCGGGTGCTCGCCGAGCAGACGGACGGCCGCGCCATCGTCAACCGCAACGGGCTGAGCCAGGGACTGGCGCAGATCGTCCGCGATTCCAGCTTCTACTACCTGCTTGGGTACAACTCCACGCAGGCGCAGAACGACGGCAAGTTCCACGAGATCAAGGTGCGCGTGAAGCGGTCCGGCATCGACGTCCGCGCGCGACGGGGATACTGGGCGCTGACCGCTGATGACGTGAAGCGGGTAACGAGCAAGGCGCCGGACGTCGCCAAGCCGGTGATGACCGCGCTCGCGTCGATCGCGCCGTCCGTGCAGGCCGGGAAATACGTCCGCACGTGGGTGGGCACCGAGCGGGGCACTGACGGGCGGACGCATGTCACGTTCATCTGGGAGCCGTTGTCGGCGCCGCCAGGCTCTGGACGGCGTGAGCAGGCGGGCCGGGTGGCGCTGCTGGCCGCCAATGCCGCGGGCGATCTCGTCTTCCGTGGAGCCTCGCCGGAACAGGCTGGCCCGGTGCCGTCCTCTGGTGCGCAGCCGCAGCGCCTGGCATTCGACTCGCCCCCTGGCAAGCTCGAGCTTCGGATGACCGTTCACGACGCCAGCACCGGCGGAACGCTCGACCAGGAGATCAGGACGATCGACGTGCCCGATCTGACCTCGACGCAGGCGGCTCTCAGCACACCACGCGTGTTCCGCGCGCGCACGGCGCGCGACTATCAGGCGCTCGTTGCGGACGCGTCGGCATTGCCCAGCGCAGCCCGGGAGTTCTCTCGAACCGAGCGGCTGCTGATCCGGTTCGACGCCTATGCGGCCGGCAGCGAGCAGGTGCAACCGACTGCGGTCCTGCTCAATCGTGCCGGAGTGAAGATGTCGGATGTGCCGGTGACCGCCGCCCAGGCGGGCGGAACGCATCAGATCAATCTCAGTCTGGCCCCCATCCCCGCGGGTGAATACCTCGTCGAAATCGCCGTGAAGAGCGCCACCGGAGAAGCGAGCACGCTGGTACCGTTCCGAGTCGGCGCGTAGGCGTGCGCTGGCCGTGGGCTGCCGTCGTGGTCCTGGCCCTTGCGGTCGGCCTTCCGACAATCCGGACTGACAACTACTTTTTCGCCGACGACTTCGGGCTCGTGCAGCATCTGCACGACCTTCCAGCCGAACGGTTGCTCTCGTACTTCACCTCGGACTGGACGGAGGGGATCTACGGGACTCAGCTCGACGAGCTGCGGCCGGTTCTCGCGTTTTCGTACTGGCTCGATGCGCACATCTTCGGCACGCTGAACGCGACCGGCTACCACGTTACCAACGTCCTCCTGCATCTCCTGAACGCGCTGCTGGTGCTGGCGATTGCCCGATCCGTCGCGCCGCGCGAGCCGTTGTTCGCGGTTCTGGCCGCGTCACTGTTTGCGCTCACGTCGAGCCACGCGGAACCGATCGCCTGGATCAGCGGCCGCGTCGATTCGCTTGTGGCGGTGTTCTATCTGGGGGCGTTCCTCTGCTTCGTCAGGTTCAGGCTCTCCAACCGCCTGCCGTGGCTGTGCGGGGCGCTGCTCTTGTTCGTCGGCGGATTGTTCACGAAGCAGTCGGCGGTGACCTTTCCGCTGCTCGTCGCCGCCTTCGACGCGATCGGGATCGTTCCGGGCCCCGAAGGGCGAGGACGCCGGGCTGTCCGCTTGTGGCCGCACCTGCTGTTCTTCGGGATCGCGGCGGCGTATCTCGCGCTGCGGCAGGCGCTCTTCAGCAACGCCGTGCGTGAAGACCTGCTGACCCTTGCGACGGTGAAGGAGTTCATCAACCGCCAGGAGCGGTATGCCACGGAGCTGCTGCCGAGCCCGAACAGAGCGCCGAAGGTCCTGAAGACCCTCGGCGAAGTGGTGACCGTGCTCGTCGCAGCCGTCTGCCTGTGGTGGATGGCCACCGGAAGGCGCGCACAGGGGTATGTTGCCAGACGCGTGCTCTTTTTTGGCGTGGTGTGGTGGGTCGTGACGATCGCTCCGATGATCGTGACGTATCTGTCGGCCCGGCATCTCTACATTACGGCCGCAGGCGTCAGCATCATGCTGGCGTCGCTCGTTCTCCCCGGCGGGCTCGTTGAAGAGCCCCGGCGGGTGAAGATTCGAAAGGCGATGGCCGGTACGCTGGTCGTGCTCTATGCCGTGGCCTCGATCTGGAACGTGGCCTGGTGGGTTGCCAGCGGCGTCGAATCCGGGAAGTTCGCATCAGCATTGCCACGCCTCCTGGGGTCAGTGCCACGCGGCAGCATCGTGTTCGTGGATGTGCCGTGGTGGCACCGGGAAGGGTGGTTCTGGTCGTTCGCGACGCCGTTTGCGGTGCAGGCTCCGTTCACCGGAGAAGACCTCAACCAGAAGTTCCGGATCGTCGAGCAGGCCGAGGTCTATTGCTGCCCGCCACCGCAATGGTGGGAAGCGAGGAAGACGACACTTCAGGCTTTGACAGAGTCGAAAATGCCGCAGCAGGTTGTCTACATCGAGTTTGCGCCTGAGGATGCCGGCGCCAGGCTCACGACGCGCACCGTAGACGGCCCGGTCTTGAAGGGCCGGATTGAGTCTGTGCTTGGGGACACGATCGAACAATTTGCGCCCGCCGCGATGACACCCGAGCGCGCGCGCGAGCTCAATCGCGTGCTGTTCGAGCCGTAATCACCCGCAGGCCTGGCGCGGAGTTCATGCGTACATGCCCCGCATCCGCGTCACCGTTCCGACGCGCGAGATCGCCACGATGTACGCAGCCGTCCGCATGTCCACGTTGTACTTCAGCGACGTCTGCAGCACGTCGTCGAACGCCTCGCACATCTTCTTCTCGAGGCGTGCATTGACGTCGGCGAGATCCCAGAAGTAGCCGTACCGATCCTGCACCCACTCGAAGTACGAGGTCGTCACCCCGCCGGCGTTGGCCAGGATGTCGGGGATGACGAAGACACCCCGCTGGTGAAGGTGATCGTGCGCCTCGGGTGTGGTTGGACCATTGGCGCCCTCCGTCAGCACCTTCGCGCGGATTGCCGGAGCGTTCTCCATGGTGATCTGATTCTCGAGCGCAGCTGGAATCAGGATGTCCACGTCGAGACCCCAGAGGTCGTCATTGGAGAGCACGGTCCCGCCGGCGAAGCCGGCGACCGTCTTGTGCTGCCTCGTGTGCTCGACGAGCGCGGCGACGTCGAGCCCCTTTTCGTTGTAGACGCCGCCCTTCCAGTCGGTGACCGCGACGACGCGTGCGCCGATGCCTGCGAGGAGCTCGGCTGACACGGAGCCGACGTTGCCGAAGCCCTGGATGGCAATCGTCGCGCCGTTGATGTCGAAGCCGACGTGCCTGGCCGCCTCACGCGTGACGATCATGACGCCGCGGCCCGTGGCCTCGCGCCGCCCGAGCGACCCGCCCATCTCGATCGGCTTCCCGGTGACGACAGCCGTCGCCGTATGACCGACGTGCATGCTGTAGGTGTCCATGATCCACGCCATCACCTGGTCGTTGGTGTTGACGTCGGGAGCAGGCACGTCCTTCTCAGGACCGATGGCGTCGATGATCTCGGCGATATAGCGCCGCGTCAGCGCTTCCAGCTCGCGCTTCGACATCTTCGTCGGATCGCAGACGATGCCGCCCTTGCCGCCGCCGAAGGGGATGTGCGCCACCGCGCACTTCCAGGTCATCCAGGCGGCGAGGGCCGTGACTTCGTCGAGCGAGACATCGGGGTGATAGCGGATGCCGCCCTTGGCCGGACCGAGCGTGATGTTGTACTGGACGCGATAACCGGTGAACACCTCGATCTCGCCGTTGTCCATCTGCACGGGGCAGGAGACGACAATCTGCCGCTTGGGGCGCGTGAGAATCCGCCAGATGCCGGGGTCGAGATTGAGGATGCGCGCGGCGCCGTCGAACTCCTTGAGCATCGCGGCAAAGATGGGGCCGTGTTCAGGCACAGAACGACATTATCGTTCACTCTTCCGGGTTCTCTGTGCTCGGTTCGTGTTCGGGTTCGGGGTTTGGTTCGGGGTTCAGTTCGGGGTTCAGTTCGTGGTTCGAGGTTCGGCGTTCGTGGCGTGTCGCGATGCGCCGTTCGCGCGCCCGGCGGGCGTTTCGAAGCGCTTCCGGTGATTGCAGGTACTCCAGTAATCCTGTCGTCTCCTCGAGCGCTGCTTCCGCAAGCGCATTGAAAGGCACCCTTTGCTCTTCGCTTATATAGCGGCGATCGACCAGATCAAACAGATGGTTCTGGGACTCCATCAAAGATGCGCGCGCCATGACGACGAAGCGTGCGAAATCAGGCGGATTGAACCGTCCGAACCCTTCGGCAATATGAGCGCCTGGACCTCGCACCGACTCTTCGAGCTGGCGTCGGCGTTTCCAGTCGGACGCGATCGGCGCCTCCTCGCAGAGCCGATATACCGCCTTCTTGTAGGTCTCGCAGACCTGCCACGCACGCAGATCCGTAAATCGCCGGACTCCATGGCCCATGCCTGTGCGCAGGGCACCGGCCGTGCCACGAGGAAACCGGCCTGTCCACCGCCGCGCGGCGGCAACGTACGCAGTCTGTGAACGCGTGTGGCACCTCGAGGTACGCATTTCCTGCGTCGGGCCATCCCGAACTCCCGAACCCCGAACCCAGAACCCCAAACTGAGAACCGAACCCGAACCCGAACACGAACTGAGAAGTGAGAACCCGGAAGCGTGAACGGTACAATTCGTAGGTGCCTCCTCCATCCGCGACTCGGTCCTTTGCAACCGTCTCGGGTCGCGTAATTGACGAGTTGTACACGGCCGAGAGCATCGACGCCCTCGACTATGAGCGCGATCTGGCGGACCCAGGGCAGTTCCCGTACACGCGCGGCATCCATCCAACCGGCTACCGCGGCAAGCTGTGGACGATGCGGCAGTTTTCCGGGTTCGGGACGCCGGAAGAGACGAATGCGCGTTACAAGCAGCTGTTGAAGGCCGGAGGGACGGGCCTGAGCGTCGCCTTCGATCTGCCGACCCTGATGGGTCGCGATCCGGACCACGAACTGTCGAGAGGCGAGGTCGGCAAGTGCGGCGTGAACGTCACGTCGCTTGCCGACATGGAGCGTCTGTTCGACGGCATCGATGTCGGAGCCATCACGACGTCGATGACGATCAACTCGCCGGCGCCGATGATTTTCGCGATGTATCTCGTGGTGGCCGAGCAGCACGGCGCGGGCTGGAAGACGCTCTCGGGCACGATTCAGAACGACATCCTCAAGGAGTTCATCGCCCAGAAGGAGTTCATCTACCCGCCGCGCGAGTCGATGCGTCTCATTACCGATGTGTTCGCGTTCTGTGCGGAACACGTGCCGCGGTGGAACACGATCTCGGTCAGCGGGTACCACATCCGGGAAGCCGGGGCGACGGCGGCGCAGGAGCTCGCCTTCACGCTGCGCGACGGGATCGAATACGTCCAGTACGGCGTGGACGCCGGCCTGGATGTGGACGCCTTTGTCCCGCGGATGTCCTTCTTCTTCAACTCGCACAGCGATTTCTTCGAGGAGATTGCCAAGTTCCGGGCGGCCCGGCGCATCTGGGCTCGCGTGATGCGCGACCGCTTCCGCGCGAAGAATCCGCGGTCCTGGCAGCTGCGCTTCCATACGCAGACCGCCGGAGTGTCGCTGACGGCGCAACAGCCGTACAACAACGTCGTCCGGACGGCGCTCCAGGCGATGGCGGCGGTGCTTGGTGGCACGCAATCGCTGCACACCAACGGGCTGGACGAGGCGCTGGCGCTTCCCACCGCCGAGGCGGCGACCCTGGCGCTGAGGACCCAACAGATCATCGCCCACGAAACGGGGGTGACCGGCGTCGCCGATCCCTTCGGCGGCTCGTACTTCGTCGAGACGCTCACGAACCAGCTCGAAGCCGAGGCGCTCGAGTACTTTTCGAGAATCGACGCGATGGGCGGCATGGTCGAGGCCATCGAGCGCGGCTACCCGCAGCGCGAAATCGCCGAGAGCTCCTATCGCTTCCAGCAGGCGCTCGAGGCTCGCGAGCGCATCGTCGTCGGCGTCAACGACTTCGTGGCCGAAGACGAGCCGCCGGTCGGAATCCTCTACATCGACGAGTCCGCGGGTGAGACCCAGCTGGCCAAGCTGGCGGCGCTGCGGAGCCGGCGTGACAACCGTCGCGTGGAGCAGGCGCTGGAAGCGCTGCGCAGCGGTGCGAACGGCACCGCCAACACGATGCCGCTGCTGCTCGACGCTGTCCGCGCGTACGCCACAATCGGGGAGATGTGCGACGCGCTCAGGGCGGTCTGGGGTGAGTACGTCGAGGACGCGGTGATTTAAAGTACCTATCTCATCTCATGGCAGCCATCCGAGTCGTCATTGCGAAGCCTGGCCTCGACGGCCACGATCGAGGGGCAAAGGTCATTGCGCGCGCGTTGCGTGACGCGGGCATGGAGGTGATCTACACGGGCCTCCGCCAGACGCCGGAACAGATCGTGTCGGCTGCGCTGCAGGAGGACGCCGACTTCATCGGACTGTCGATCCTGTCCGGCGCCCACATGCACATCTGCCCCCGGGTGATGGAGCTCCTGCACGAGCAGCGCCTGGACGACGTGCAGGTGGTGGTCGGTGGCATCATTCCCGACGTCGATATTCCGAAACTGAACGCACTTGGCATTACGGGGATTTTCCTGCCGGGAACCCCGATGCAGGCGATTGTGGACTTCATCACGCGCCGTGCGCGTGCGCGCGCCGGTCTGGCTGAAGGCGCGGGAGCAAACCAGGGGGACCGTACTCGTGAAGCGTAAGCTGCTGCTGGCCGACGACAGCGTCACCATCCAACGCGTCGTCGAGCTGACGTTTTCGGGCGAAGACATCGAGGTCGTGACGGTGAGCGATGGCGAGCAGGCCATTGCGCGGATCTCGTCGGATCCGCCCGACATCGTGCTTGCCGATATCGCGATGCCGAAGAAGAACGGCTACGAGGTGGCGGCATTCGTGAAAGACAATCCGGCGCTCGCTCATGTGCCGGTGCTGCTGCTGGCTGGAGCGTTCGAGCCGGTCGACGAGGAGCGCGCGAAGCGCGTGAAGTGCGACGGCGTGCTGGTGAAGCCATTCGAGACGCACGAGGTCATCACCCGCGTGCGCGAGCTGATCGAGAGGGAGCGTCCTGCGCAGCCGGTTGCGCCGTCATCTCCCGAACCGGTGCCGGTGCGAGAGGTCGTCGAAGCGCCGCCGCGGGTCATCGCTCCGGCTCCGGCCCCGCCCCCGGCGCCGCCGCAGGCTCCGGCGGTCATTCCGAGTCCCGTTCCGGCGGCGGCTCCGAGTCCGGCTCCATCGGCAGCGCCTGCCGCTGCGGCGTCGACCTCGGACAACGAGTCGCTTGACGCCTACTTCGATCGCCTTGACGTGGCGTTCGCGGCACGTGCACACAATCAACCGCGCCCCTTTCCGCATCTTGCCCCGCCGGCCGCCGATCGTACTGAGACAGCAGGCGCGCCGGCCAGAGCGGAGGCCGGCGCCGGTTCCCGCAGCGTCATCGCGGATCTGTTCCAGCAGCTCTTCGAGCTGGAGCAAGGGGAGCGTGATGCCGACTCGATCCGCGTCCCTGAGGAGATCGAGCGGATCCGAAGGAGCAATAGAATCGAGTGATGCCGGAGACCCCACAGCCGATTTCCCTCCCGGAAAAGCCGGCGCTCGAAGGCCTTGAAGCGAAATGGAACGCACGATGGGAAGGGGACAGCACCTATCAGTTCGATGGGGCCCGTGATCGAAAGGACGTCTATTCGATCGACACCCCGCCGCCGACGGTAAGCGGTTCGCTGCACATCGGCCACGTCTTTTCGTATACACACACAGACGTCATCGCCCGCTTTCAGCGGATGCGGGGCAAGGCCGTGTTCTATCCAATGGGATGGGACGATAACGGGCTGCCAACCGAGCGCCGCGTGCAGAACTACTACGGCGTCAGATGCGATCCGTCGCTGCCGTACGACCCGTCGTTTCAACCGCCCGACAAGCCACCGAAGCCACCCATTTCCGTCTCGCGCCCGAATTTCATCGAGCTCTGTGCCCGGCTGACGGCGGAAGACGAGAAGGTGTTCGAGCACCTGTGGCGATACCTCGGGCTGTCCGTTGACTGGACGCGAACGTACGCGACGATTGGGCGCTCCGCACAGCGGGTCTCGCAGGCGGCGTTCCTCCGGCTGCTGAAACGAGGGATCGCCTACCAGCTCGAGGCGCCGACGCTCTGGGATGTCGACTTCCGTACCGCAGTGGCGCAGGCGGAGCTCGAAGATCGAGAGCATCCGGGCGCGTATCACCGGATTCGGTTTGAGATCGAAGGCGCGGGTCCGGCTGAAGGCGGTGGTGCAGGTCCGGCTAAAGCCGGACGCTACGTGGAGATCGAGACGACACGGCCTGAGCTGATTCCGGCCTGTGTGGCGCTCGTGGCGCACCCGGACGACGAACGGTATCGTCCGCTCTTTGGTCGGAATGTGATCACGCCGCTCTTTGGTGTGCCGGTGCCGGTCAAACCGCATCCGCTGGCCGATCCCGAAAAGGGCAGCGGCATCGCGATGATCTGCACGTTCGGCGACATCACCGACGTGACCTGGTGGCGCGAGCTCTCGTTGCCCGTGCGTGCCGTGCTTCTTCCGAACGGCGCATTCCGGCAGGTGCAATGGGGGGCCGAGGGTTGGGAGTCGCGCAACGCCGCCGCCGCGCAGGACGCCTACGACCAGCTCGCCAACCTGTCCGCCGTCAAGGCACGCGCCCGGGTGGTGGAACTGCTCCAGCAATCCGGCGATCTGATCGGCGAGCCGCGGCCGATCACGCACCCGGTGAAGTTCTACGAAAAGGGCGATCGGCCACTCGAGATCATCACCAGCCGCCAGTGGTTCATCAAGACGATGGACTTCCGCGAACAGCTGGTGGCGCGCGGCCGCGCGCTGCAGTGGCATCCCGAGTACATGCGGCATCGGTACGAGAACTGGGTGAACGGCCTCGCGGGTGACTGGTGCATCAGCCGGCAGCGGTTCTTCGGCGTCGGGTTCCCGGTGTGGTATCCGGTGCGCGCGGACGGGACGGTGGACTACGCGCAGCCGCTCGTCCCGGAGGAGTCGCGGCTGCCGATCGACCCGTCGACCGATGTGCCGGACGGCTTCACGGCGGAGCAGCGCGGCGTGCCGAACGGGTTCATCGGCGATCCCGACGTGATGGACACATGGGCCACCTCGTCGCTGACGCCGCAGATCGCCAGCGGCTGGCTGGAGGATCCGGACCTGTTCACGCGCGTGTTCCCGATGGACCTGCGACCGCAGGCGCACGACATCATCCGTACGTGGCTGTTCTCGACGGTACTGCGGTCCGAGCTCGAGCACGGGAGTCTTCCCTGGACGAACGCCGGCATCTCCGGCTGGGTGCTCGATCCGGACCGCAAGAAGATGTCGAAGTCGAAGGGGAACGTCGTCACGCCCAAGGCGCTCCTCGAGGAGCACGGCTCGGACGGCGTTCGCTACTGGGCCGCGAGCGGCCGTCCGGGCACCGACACCGCCTTCGACCCGGCGCAGATGAAAGTGGGCCGGCGACTGTCGATCAAGATCCTCAACGCGGCACGCTTCGCCCTCATGCAGGCCGAACCGCGCGGTCCGATCACCGAGCCGCTCGATCGCGGGATGCTCACGCGTCTTGCCGTGCTCGTCAACGATGCAACGCGGAATCTCGAGGCGTACGACTACGCGCGCGTGCTGGAGCAGACCGAGGCGTTCTTCTGGTCGTTCTGCGACGACTACCTGGAGCTGGTGAAGTCGCGGCGGTACGGTGACTTCGGGCCCGAGGGCGCGGCGTCGGCCAACAGCGCGATGCTGGTGGCGCTGTCGACGCTGCTGCGGCTGTT
>DATLLQ010000277.1:0-6143 GCA_035537775.1 Vicinamibacterales bacterium
CGGCGCGCTGCACATCGCCATCAAGGACAAGAATGGCGAGGCGAAGGTGTGGCAGCTGACCACGGGGTCGGCCAACGTGCTGACGAACGCCGGGGTCACCGCGACCGGCCCGAATCGGGTCAAGACCGGCGACGAGATCACTGTCACGTTCAATCCAGCGCTCAACGGCGCCACCATTGGATTTCTCCGATCGATCGTGTTGCAGGACAAGAAAGAAGTCGAGTTCGTACCCAACTGACAGCGCGGTTAGCTGACGTAGGAGAGTAGTTATGACGTCTCGACAGGGAATGATCTGTACATCTATCGCGCTGGGAGTCGCGTTCGCGCTTGCCGCCCCGCTCACTGCCAGTGCGCAAGGCGCCGGCGGGGGCGCGCAACCAGCGGCTCCTCGACAGGGCGGCCCGGGCCCGGCTGGCGCCGGACAGCCGGGCGGTGGAGGCGGCGGTCGTGGTCGCGGCGGGGCCCCGCCGTACGTGCCCGCGCCAGGCGCCCGCGACCTGCGCTCCGTGCTCTTCAACTGGGGCTGGCATATGGGCATGCTGCGCAGCGATCAGGAGCTCGATCTGATTGCGTCGCTCGAATATCAGGGCAAGGGCACCATGCAAGTCGGTGGGCAGCCCTGCAACGTGACGAAGTACCGGAGCAGCATCAGCTACCAGACGTCGGGTGAGCGGATTCAGATCACCGGCACCCGGCCGAATGGTCAGAGCTGCAACACGATCGAAGTCCTCGGTGGCGCGTATGCGTGGAACGAAGACATCCCCGGCGCCGAGTTGATCAAGGGCAAGGGCAAAGCGACGCCCATGGCGGCTGCCACGCGTGAGCGGATGATTCGCCTGTGGGCCAGTCCGCAGGGGGCGCTCAAGTCCGCGCTGGCGGGGATCCAGGATCAGCCGCTCTTCTCAGTCAGGCCGGCCACGCAGGTCCCAGCTGATGTCATGACGGCGGGCAAGACGTCGGTCGCGTGGGAGGGCGCCAAGCCCGTGGTGACGTTCGCGATCCCGGGCGTTCCCGGGGCCACCGGAACCGCGACGCTCGACGCGAAGTTCATGGCTGAAAAAGTGGTGGTGAAGGACGGCACGAACACCACCGAGTTCACCTACAGCGACTACAAGGACTGGAACAACCCGCTCCACCCGGCCGAGGCGTTCATGGCCGGCAGGATGATCGAGCGCCGGAATGGGACGGTCGTGCGCGATATCCAGACCACGTTGACGGAGACCGGGCAGATGTATGTCGTGATGCCGGTGCCCGCCAGCGTCAGAGCAGCGATCAAGCCCACGCTGCAGCCACCCAACTGGGTGTATGCATTCCGTCAACAGGCGCCGCCGGCGCAAGCGGCCGCAGCTGAGGTCCCGACGCCAAGGCTCGCCAATGGGAAGCCTGACTTGACGGGTAACTGGGGTGGCGGCGGTTCGGGCCCTCCCGGTGGTGGCAACCGCCGATGTGGTCCAACGCAGACCCGTTGCAAAGAGCCGAACGACAACTTCGTGGTGGACTATGCGTGGATCTCGCCCTCGCGGTTTTGGATGGGCCAGAACGGCCCGATCTACAAACCCGAGTACTGGGATAAGGTCCAGGAGCTCGACATGTGGACGAACAAGTTCGATCCCGTCATGACATGTCAGCCGCTGGGCATTCCGCGACAGGGCACACCCGCGCGGATCATCCAGACCGACAAGGACATCATCTTCTTCTATCGCGAGTATGCCGATTACGGGGGCGGAAACACCGAGTTCCGCGATATCCCGATTGACGGCCGAAAGCACAATGACAACACCGCAAGACAGGCGAAGTATTTTGGCTACACCGTTGGAAACTGGGAGGGCGACACGCTGGTGCTCGACTCCATTTCCTTCGTCGATTCCACCTGGCTGGGACGCGGCGGCCTCTTCCATTCCGGCGACATGCGCATCGTGGAGAGGCTCACGCGTAAGGGCAACGAGATCCTCTACGAAATGACCATCCACGACCCCGAGTCGTTCGTCGAACCCTGGGTCATGCCGGCGCGAACGCTGCGTCTCGGCGGTGGCGACCCAGCGATTCTTCCGGAGCGCTCGCACTGCGAGGTCTACGAAACGCAGGACATCACCAATCAGATGCGGCACTAACGTAGCGTCCGCCTTCAGACGGACCGAATGCGTAGTGTCCGCCTTTAGGCGGACCGAAAAAGAGGGACGCTGGTCGAGCTCGATCAGCGTCCCTCGATTCATGTACGGGGGTCCGTTGCACAGATTGATCGCCCCACGGCCGAGTTGGGCCCCCTCTCCGTGCAAAAGCCCCTCTGACCCTCTAGTAACATCCCGAAAACTATGCGTCACGCGATCGGGTTCGGCCTGGCGGTTCTCGTCTCACTCGCTCTCAACTCGTCGCCTGCCCACGCGAGCACCATCAGCCTGGTTGGAGACGTCGACTGCTTCGGCCTGGGTGGATCGTGCCCGGACGGAAGCCTGTACAGAGACCAGCTGGGCGGGTTCTTTTTTGCGAACAATCAAGGGCCGGGGGATCCGTCCTTCACCGATTCGTGGACCCCTGCCAGTGTGGTGAGCTACAACCACACCTACGTGCTCGGTCCGGCCCAGTCGGCGACGCTGGAGACGCGGATCGCCGGCATCCACGATATCAACCTGTCGACTTCCTACAGCCTTCTCTTCAACGGCACCGTCCTTGGCCCGATTGCCGCGAACGCGTCAAACAATGGGTATCAGGAAGTGCTGACGTATCTCTTCTCGGTGCCGGTGAGTCTGCTGACTGGCAACGACATCGTCTCCTACAGCGGCCTGCTCGGAACCGACGGCTTCATCATCGACTACTCGCGTTTGACGATTGACGACCAGGTGTCGGCCGATAGCGTCAGCGCCGTGCCGGAACCGGCGAGTCTCGTGCTCGTGGGCAGCGGCCTCGCCGCAGTCGCCGCGCGAATCAGACGTCGCCGCAGATAGACCTGCGCGACGGTTTCTTTCAGTCGCCAGTCGGCTCGCCGAGCAGCAGCCGGTTCTTGGGCGTGATCGCGTGCGGAATCATCTGCGCGCGGACACGATAGCCGCGCTGCTCGAGCCGTACGGCGCGCATGGCATCCACAGCCAGCGGACCATCCATCCACCCAGCCAGCGGCCCGACATCGTTCACGTCCAGATCGTGGCAACAGGGCAGCACGGCCACTCGTGCCCGAGCGGCCGCCGCGCGCTCGAGCACGAGATCTGCGAGCGCTCCGCAAGCATGGGCGGAGACGACGAGGTCATCGCCGAAGATCGGCACGGAGTCGAGCGGCTGTTGCTCGAAGACGATCCGTCCATCCAGCCGCGGCCATACCGCTACGAGCGCGTCGTGAAGCTTGCCACTGGACGGCGGCAGCGCGGTGTCGACGACCAGCGCGTGGGGCGACGAGTTATCGAGGATCAGCAGGACGTGCGCGAGCAGCCCGTGTCCTCCCGCCAGATCGACGATGCGGCCGCCGCGGAAGACGCGGCGCACGCGACGCGCCATCTCCCACGCCTCGTACATCTCCTTGCGAGGCAGGCACCCCGCGTGGCATACGGCGCGCGCCAGACGATCGAAGAGCGAGTCTGTCGGAAACCGCCCCAGGTCATGGTCGGTGAGGCGGTCTTTGGCCGAGATGGAAAACACAGGAGATAGTACTCGGGACTGAGTTGTCAGTTCTCCTTCGGCTGATCGATGCGATCGATCACCAGCATCTCGACCATCCCGCGGCGCGCATCGAGCTTGAGGCCGAGCTGCTCCTGCAGCGCGGCAAAAATCGACGGCGCATCCGGGTCCGCTGGTGGCTGCGCGCCGGGCGGCGGCGTACGCTCGGGTGTGAACGAGAGCTGCAGGTCGTAGCCTCCCGGCAACTTCGTCTCGTCCGTCACCACGCGGTCAACGATGCCGCTGAGCGTTTGAGCGAGCCGCGCCATCGTCATACCGCCAGCGTTGATCGTGAACGGGGACATCCGTGTGGTGCAGAGCAGCTGTCCGGACGCAGTCTGGGGCGCCGGAGCTCCAGGTGCCGCAGCGGCGGTGCAGTCTGTCGTTGAGCCCTGCATGCGCGGCCCGAGCCGCCGGTCGGTGCGCGCGATGACCAGCGCATACACCGGCATCTCACGCCTGTCCCGCCGGACCACCAGATTGAAACGCTCGGCGAGCAGCGTGCGCACCATCGCCGAGATCTCCGCCCGTGAGGCGTTTGCAGCGCCGCGGCCGAGAACGTCCACGCGCAGCGAGTCCACCCATGATGGCCCCCCGGCGAGCTGGAACCCGGGAATCCCGTACGCGTTCAGAATGAGCATGCGCACTGGCACGTTGGTCGCCTCGAACCGGCCGGTGCCGTCAGGCGCCGTCATGCGCGACACGGGAGCGTCAGATGTGTTGACCTTGACGGAGGCAATTTCGAAGGCCGCGTCCTGCCCACGAGCCGTGGCGATGCCGGCGATCAGGCACAGCACTCCGACAAGCGGCCGTACACGCATTTCGCCTGCGCTGACCCTCACCACAGCCCTTGGACGGAGGCGGGTGGTTTCTGGTTGGCCGGCCGGATTGGACTTGCGTTCAGGCGTATCCTGTTCCAGCTCAGTAGACACCATGCGAATCCTGCTCGCGGCCGTTCTGATCCTCGGCAGTGCCTCGACGGCGTTTGCTCAGCGCCCGGTGCCTGCTCCTCAGCCGGTATACGGCGGCGCGCGAGTCGTCGTCAGCGATGGAGTGCTCCGTGCCGAGATGCCCGCCGCAGGCGTCCCCTACACGACGGACTGGCCATCGGTGATGATCCCGGCCCGGTCGATAAAGACCGGGGACGAGCCAACGGTGCCGGAGTTTCGCATTCGCGCATGGCACGAAGCGGAAGGCGTGCGGGTCCTGGTGTTCGCGGTCAGCGTGTCCGAACCGTCACGTGTGGTATCGGAGCGGCAAATCGCCTCTGTGTTCGTGCCGTTCGACAAGTACGTCGACGTTCCCGCGACCGAAAAGTATCGCGCCCGCCGGCTCACACTCACGGCGTACAGGGAGCTTGTGCGAGGGTCATCCGCGCCCTACGAGGTCAGACCGCATTACATCGATATTCCTGTACGGCCGTGGAGCCCCCCGCGGCGCTAGCGCTGGAAGAGGAGCGGGACTAGTAGCCTCTGCTGGCTCCGCCGCCACCCGAGCTGCCGCCGCCAAAGCTGCCGGACCCACCACCCGAACCGCCGCCAAAACTTCCGGAACCTGACGACGAGCTGCTCGACTCGATGCGGGGAAGGACCTTCGTGTGCTCGCGGCGGAACGTGCAGAACGCGCACGTCTCGACGACACGCGCGCTGCCGCTGCTCATGGTGGTCGCCGCGTTGATGACCGTTTCGGCGGACGACTTCGTGCGGTTGTGACACTGCGGGCACTTCTCGTAGCTGGTGATCCATTTGGGATACCGCAGCGTGAAATGATGCCCGCACGTCCCGCACCTCCACACGTCGTAATTCACGCTCCCGATCCGCTCTTCCGCCTGCTGTCCCTGCTCGAGCAGCGCGTCGTCGGCCGTCTCGCCGAGCCGGGTCATCGGCATCTGACACGCAGGGCAGCGGCGGCGGCGATAGCGCCGCCACTTCCGCAAGCCGAACAGCGAGCCGATGCTGAGCGGGATCCCGGCCAGCAGGCCAATCACAGCCGCAACGATGCCAGGCGAACCGCTTTCATACGACTCGCTCCGCTGAGACGGGAGTTCGACCGGCTCCTCACGAGCCGCACGCAGGAGGGCATCGACCCCCGCCAGCACGCCCTCATCGAACTCGCCCGACTTGAACTTCGAGATCACGTAGGTATCGAGAATCGCCCCCACCTTGCTGTCGGGCAGCACGCCTTCGAGCCCGTAGCCGACTTCGACGCGGACGCGGCGATCGCCCGTGGACCAGAGCAGCAGCAGCCCGTTGTCCTTGCTCTTCTTCCCGATGCCCCAGAGCTCGAACAGCTTGACCGCTGTTTCCTCGACCGTCAGGCCATCGAGCGATCGGACCACGACGACCGCCATCTCCACGCCGTGCGTGCGTTCGAGTTCGCCGATGCTGGCGTTGAGCCGGGCAATCGTGTCCGGACGCAGCGCCCCGGGCATGTCGGTGACCCAGGTGGCGTCGCGGGTTCGCGGGTTGGGGATGCTGTCGAGCGGCTCGGCGCCGACG
>DATLLQ010000278.1:0-5532 GCA_035537775.1 Vicinamibacterales bacterium
GTGCAGAACCCGGACCTGCAGAAGGCACTGGCCGACGCGAACGTACGAGCGGTGCTGGCGAACAATGAAGCGCGCCTCGCTGTTGCGAATAACGCACGGTACCTGGTCCGCGCAGACGCCCGGCGAGAAGCGATCGCGCAGCTCAAGCTCGACGCCAAATTGCGGGCAGCCCTGGAAGCGGCGCTCGAGGCCAGCCCGGCCCTCGTCGCTGCCATCAGCCAGGCAAACGTCGCTGACGCGCTCGCCAAATCGTCGCTCGCCCGTGTCCTCGCCCGACCAGACGCGGCGCTGGCCATCTCGAATAACGCCGTTCTCAACGCGATCCGGCATGCCTCGGCCAACGCCCTCACTGATGCGGCCGCCAACGTCTCCGCGAACGCCGCGGCCAACGCCGCCAAATACAAGTAGTACCTTCGGGTCCGGCTGACGGACACTCAGTAATCAGAACGGGGAGCGCCGCTCCCCGTTCTGCGTTTTGACCTCTCTCAACCCTGGGATACCCTTCAGCCGGAAATGCGGACCCGAACCCTGGTGGTTGCTGTCGCGAGCCTGCTCGCGCTGGCAGCCGGTGCTACCGACAGTCACGCCCAACTCACATCCACCGAAACCAGCAGCCTGAACCTGGTCTACCTGGAACCAACGCAGTCATTTATCGTTCCGCACGTCGGGCGTTCGTTCGAGAACGCGTGGGCCTTCCACCGGAAGCTCTTCGACTTCATGCCGCTCGAGAAGGTGACGGTGCTCCTCACCGACTTCTCCGACGCTGGCAACGCCTCGGCAGACGCGGTCCCCCGAGATTTCGTGACGCTGCGGATTGCGCCGATGAACTTCGCGTTCGAGACGTTCACGGCCAGCGAGCGGATGTCGTACCTGATGAACCACGAACTGGTGCACGTGGTGACGCTGGATCGGGCGGCACCGCGCGATCGGTTGTTCCGGAACCTGTTCCGGGGGAAAGTGGCGCCGGTTCCCGAACACCCCGAGTCGGTCGGCTACATGCTGCTGACCACGCCGCGGCGCGCCTCGCCTCGCTGGTTTCTCGAAGGGATCGCCGTCTTTCTCGACACCTGGATGGCTGGCGGGATCGGACGCGCGCAGGGCCCGTACGACGAGATGGTCTTCCGCTCGATGGTGCTCGACGGCAGCCGCTTCTACGACCCTCTCGGGCTGGCATCAGAGCTGACGAAGACCGACTTCCAGGTGGAAGCGAATTCGTACCTGTACGGCACACGCTTCATGAACTACCTGGCGTACACGCAGACGCCGCAGTCGGTCATGCGGTGGGTCACGCGGACGAACGATTCGAAGGCCTACTACGCGTCGAGTTTCCGCCAGGTGTTCGGCATGCCGATCGAGAAGGCCTGGGCCGACTGGATCGCCTTCGAACGCGAGTACCAAAAGAAGAACATCGCGACGATCCGGCAGTTTCCGCCGACGCCCTATCGAGACATCTCCCGCGAGGCCCTGGGCTCGCTCTCACGCGCCTTCGTCGACCCTGAGCGCCGGACGATCTACGCTGGCCTCAACTATCCAGGCACGGTGGCCTACGTTGGCGCCATCCACATGGAGGGCGGCAGCGTCGAGCATCTGCAGGACATCAAGCTGCCGCGCATCTACACGGTGACGTCGCTCGCGTACGACGGCGCAAACACGCTCTTCTATACCGCCGACAACACCGCCGAGCGCGACATCGTCGCCATCGACCTCGCCACGAAGAAGCAGCGGACGCTGTTGAAGGACGCGCGAATCGGCGACCTCGCGTTCAACCCGGCCGATCGGTCGTTGTGGGGCATCCGCACCTTTAACGGCATCTGCACGCTGGTGCGAATTCCGTATCCCTACACTGACTGGAACGCGCTGTACTCCTGGCCGTACGGCGAGGTGGCCTATGACCTCGACGTCTCGCCCAACGGCGAGCTGGTCTCGGCGTCGGTCGGCGAGATCGATGGCAAGCAGACGGTGCGCGTGATGCGGTCTGCCGCCCTGCTCCAGAAAGACGCCACACCGTTGAAACAGTTCGATTTCGGCACGGCGGTGCCATCGAACTTCGTCTTCAGCAAGGACAGCCGGTATCTGTTCGGCAGCTCGTATTTCACCGGCGTCTCGAACGTCTTCCGCTACGAAATCGCCACCGGCGAGGTGGAAGCGCTCACGAATGCGGAGACCGGATTCTTCAGGCCCGTGCCGCTGGACGATGGTTCGCTGCTCGTCTTCCGCTACACCGGCGGCGGCTTCGTTCCGTCGATCATCCCAGCGCAGCCGATCAAGGACGTCAACGCCATCTCGTTCTTCGGCAACCAGCTCGTCGAGAAGCATCCGGTCCTGAAGGAGTGGGCGGCCGGCTCACCCGGCAAGGTGCCGATCGAGTCGATGATCACGCGCACGCGCCCGTATTCGCCAGTGCGCCGGCTTGGACACGAGTCGATCTATCCGGTGGTCGAGGGATACAAGGACACATTCGCGGTCGGTCTGCATGCCCGCTTCTCCGACCCGCTCTCGTTCAACGGTGCAAGCGTGACCGCGTCGGTCTCGCCCGGCCAGGATCTGCCAGCGAGAGAGCGGGTCCACCTGCGGGCCGACTACCGCCGCTACGACTGGAACGCGCACGCCGCGTGGAACAACGCCGACTTCTACGATCTGTTTGGCCCGACGAAGACAAGCCGGCGCGGCTACGACTTCGGACTCGGCCATACCGACCTGCTGATCTTCGACGAGCCGCGCCGCATGACGCTCACGCTCGACGGACGGGTCGCCGGAGAGCTCGATCAGCTGCCGGAATACCAGAACGTGGCGGTGCAGGTGGACCGGCTGTACTCATTTGGCGGCGCGCTCACCTACACCGACGTGCGGTCCTCGCTGGGAAATGTGGACGACGAGAAGGGATTCCGCTGGTCCCTCGCCGCGCGCGGCACCGTCGTGGCGGAGTCGCTCTTCACGAAGGTATACGGCACCTACGACCAGGGCGTGGCCCTGCCGATTCCGCATTCCTCGATCTGGGTACGGTCGTCGGCCGGCTTCTCGGCTCAGGACGCTTCAGAGCCGTTCGCGAACTTCTACTTCGGCGGCTTTGGCAACAACTACGTGGACCATGGACCTGAGAAGCGTTACCGGGAGTCCTACGCGCTGCCTGGGGCGGAGCTCAATGAAATCGGCGGGCGTAACTTCGCAAAGTCGGTGATCGAGTGGAACCTCCCGCCGCTGAACTTCGCACGAGTGGGAACGCCGGGCTTCTATCTGACCTGGATGCGGCCGGCCGTCTTCGCCGGCGGGCTGGTCGCCAACCTGGACTCGACAGGGTTGCGCCGCACGGTGACCAACGTTGGCGGCCAGCTCGACTTCCGCCTGAACCTGCTGTCAACGCTCGACCTCACGGTGTCCGCTGGAGGCGCGGTCGCGTACGAACGTGGATTCGCCCCGCGGCGGGAAGCGATGATCTCGCTGAAAATGTTCCGGTAACAGATGGTCACCGCAGCGCTCGCCTTTTTCCCCGTGATCCTGTTCCTGGGCGTTCTGGTCCTGATGGACAGCTTCAAGCTGGCTCGCCCGTCGGCAATTGCCACGGCGCTCGTTTGGGGCGTTCTCGCCGCGCTGCTGAGCACTGCCGTCTACGCGATGCTCGGGCCGGTGCTGTCCCTGTCCGACGCCCGGTACAGTCAGTTCGTGGCGCCGCTCGTCGAGGAGTCGTCGAAAGCAGCATTCATCGCCTACCTGCTGCTCAGGCGCCGCATCGGCTTCCCGGTCGACGCCGCGCAGCTCGGCTTCGCCGTCGGCACCGGCTTCGCCGTCGTCGAAAACTACGAGTACCTGCGAGTGCTGTCGGATGCGGGCCTCGTGTTGTGGGCGGTCAGGGGACTCGGCACGGCAATGCTTCACGGGGCGGCCACGGCGGTCTTCGCCATGCTGTCGCAGACGGCGAAAGAGCGGCACAGCGAGAAAGGTCTCGTCGTCTTCCTCCCTGGACTTCTGGCCGCCATCGCCATCCACGCGGCGTTCAACCTGCTTCCGGTGTCGCCGGTGGTGATGACCGCGACGCTGCTGATCGTGCTGCCGCTGATCGTCCTGTGGGTGTTCCAGCGTAGCGAACAGGCCACGCGCGAGTGGGTCGGGGCCGGCCTGGACCTGGATCTGATGCTCCACGATACGTTCGCGTCGGACGCGCTCGCCTACACGAGGTTCGGCACCTATCTGAAGGAACTTCGAGCGCGATTCCCTGGCCCGGTCGTCGCGGACATGCTGTGCCTGCTGCGCGTGGAACTGGAGCTGTCGATCCAGGCGAAGGGTGTCCTGATCGCGCGCGATGCCGGGGTGGCCATGCCTGAGCATCCGGACGCCCGGGCCGCGGTGGAGGAGATCCGCTACCTGCGCTCGTCCATCGGCCGCACGGGCCTGCTTGCGCTTGGCCCGGTGCACGTCACGTCGCACCGCGACGACTGGCACCGCTACCTGCTGACTGGAAGTGAATCGACGATCCGCCGCGTTCTCCGGATGCTGCGCGGGATGCAGCTCTAGCGCGCGTCAGGACTCGACATCTGTTCCCGCGCGGCGATTGACTCGAAGGTACGCCTTCATCAGCGGCTTCAGAGGAAGCATCCGGAGCGCCGTCTCACGCAGGTAGCACGCCACCGGATTCCGGATCCGCATGAAGCTCGCGGTCCGTCGGCCCTGGCGGACGAGCGCGGACGTCTTCGACTGTCGTTCTGCCTCGAATGCGCGCAGCGTCGATTCGACGTCAACCTTCGGCGTGAGCATCTTTCCCAGCGTCACCGCGTCGACGATCGCCTGCGCGGCGCCCTGCCCCGTGTGAGGAAGCATCGGATGAGCGGCGTCGCCAATCAGCGTCACGACGCCGGAGCCCCAATGAGGCAACGGATCGCGATCGACGAGGACATCAAAGCGAAGTTCGGACGTCGCCGACGTGATAGCCCGAAATGTCGCATCGAAACGCGGAGCCACATACGCCAGCAGTGCCGTGGCGCCCGACGTAGCGTCCGCGTTCAGGCCCGACGTAGTGTCCGCCTTCAGGCGGACCAGATCAGGCGGCAGAAGCTCCTCCGCAAGCGCAAGGAACCAGTAGATGCCGGTGGCGCTGGCACGAATGAACATCGACTCTACGCCGGGGCCGAGATAGTAGACGGCGTCCAGTCCACCGAGGTGTGCAAGCGCGCCCTCGACCCCTCCGCGCACTGAGACGACACGGCTCAGGCGAGGTGGAGGCTCCGAGGGGTGGAAGTGACGACGGACCATCGAGTGGACACCTTCAGCACCAACGAGGAGGTCGCCTTCAACGCTGGTGCCGTCTGCCAGGTGCAAAGCGACCACTGATCCGTTGAGCGAGAGTCCCCTCGCTTCGGCGCCGGCGGTTACCGTGTCCGGACCGACCGCGTCGAGTAACGCGCCGTACAGGTCCGGCCGCATCGCCATGACGAATGGGCCGCCGAGAAGGCCCCGCGGGATCTCGGCGCGCTTGAGCACCGTGCCGTCCATCCTGCGCCCCTCGACGAGGGATGGCTCCCACGCGCGTGCCCGGACGAC
>DATLLQ010000279.1:0-4176 GCA_035537775.1 Vicinamibacterales bacterium
GCGCCGCCGCGTCGATCGACCTGAAGCACGACGAAGCGGATCTGAACAAGAAGATCGCCGCGCCGCTGCTGACGCTGTGGGGCGAGCGCGGGCCGATGGGCCGGCTCTACGACATACTCGCAGTGTGGAAGGAGCGCGGGAACAAGGTCACTGGTAAAGGTCTTCCCGGCGGGCACAACCTGCAGGAAGAAGAGCCTGTGTGGAATCAGGTGCTCACGGAGCTTCAGGCGTTTCTCAAGGGATAGTCGTGGGAGTCGTTCGAATCGTTCGAGGCGTTCGAGACGTTCGGATCGTTCGCTTCGTTCGGATCGTTCGAATCGTTCTCGCGCTCGTTCTGTGTGCGGGCGTCGTGAGTGCCGCGCAGTTCGGGCGTGCGCTCGTTCGCGGGCAGCGCATCGCGACGCCAGGCGACTTCGACGGCCGGTTCAACTTCTGCCGCCTGGTCTACGACGGCAACAGGAACGGCGGCAGCTGGCAGACCGACTACCCGAACGCCGACATCAACATGTCGATCCGGTTCTCGGAGCTGACAAAGACGCGCGTGGCGTTCTATCCAACCGGAGAGCCGAAGCACCTGCTGGTCAGGCCGACGTCCGAGAGCCTCTTCAAGTGTCCGCTGGTGATCCTGACCGCACCGGGCAGCGCAATTTTCGACGACGAGGAAGCGGAAGCGCTGCGGACGTATCTGGACAAGGGCGGCTTTATCTGGGCCGACGACTTCTGGGGCACCGCTCAGTGGGAGCAGTGGGAAGAGGAGATCCGCAAGGTCGTTCCGGAATCCGACGGCGAGATCGTCGAGCTCCCGATGGACCACCCGATGCTGCGCTCGCAGTTCATCGTCACTGAGATTCCGCAGATTCCCAACATCGGCTACTACCGCCGGTCCGGCGGCGACACGTCGGAGCGCGGTTCGGACAGCGCGATACCGACCGCGAAGATCATCGCCGACGCCGACGGGCGCGCGATGGTGCTGATGACGCACAACACCGACATCTCGGATTCGTGGGAGCGTGAGGGCGAGGACGCGAGCTACTTCTACGCGTTCAGCCCGAAGGGCTATGCCCTAGGGATCAACGTGCTCCTCTACGCGATGACTCACTAGGAATCGTTCGAATCGTTCGGATCGTTCGAGTCGTTCGGATCGTTCAAGTCGTTCAAGCCGTTCGAGTCGTTCGGGATTGGCTCTTTGCGTCGCCGACGTGCCATTTGCCGTTTAACGGATTTGCCGTAGCCAGGGCGGTTCCAAAGACCGAAAAGTCTTCGCCAGCGTTTAGAAAGCCAATCGTTGTCAGATCCGCTGGTCTTTTGGCGTGGTCCTCGTCTCATGCGCACAGCCTCCTAGGGCTATGCGCAATGCGATTCGTGCGTTGATTCTCATCATCGGTTTCGGACGCCTATCGTCGCCGTAGCTCCTGACTCACCCAGAGGAGCCAGGCGTCGTTTGCACCGTCAAACAGCTGTTCGTTCGTAGGACTGAGAGGCGCCCAATACGGCGTCAGAACGTTCGGCTGCGCGTATGCGGCGAAACCCCCGCGCCGCAGGAGTAACAAGTACTCCGCGCCAGCCCGATAAGCGAGCGCAAAGCAGCTACCCGCACGGCCTCCTGGTCGGATGAAGTCGTACGGTATCTGACGGTCATTGCGGTCATCACGATCCGTCAGTGTGCCCGTGAATTCGATAATGGACGACGACAGGCGACCCTTGAGCACCGACAGGATCGCAAACCTGACTTGTGTTGGACTTCCAGCCTGGACGCCCGCGCGACCAGGTGTCGGCGAGAGGCCTTCGGCTCGCACGCGCGCAATGACCTCGGCGTCGGCCACGAGGCGCTTGGCTGACGGCGAAGGTCCGATCACGTCACATGGCGACGCCGGCGTTGCGAGGCCAAGCATAGCGAACACCAAAAGCGGGCGAATCATCAGACCTCCGGCGGAGTGTCTCTCACGCATGGCGTGCCGCCACAGAATACAGCTCCGGTGCCGAGAGACCACGGATAGAACGAAACTCAGGGGGCGAGGATCATCTCGCGCACTGCATCGACCACCGCCTGCGGCTGACTGCCGGCGATCAGGTGGTCGCTTCCAGGAACAACCTTCCATTTCCCGTGCGCTGAGCCCTGCGCCAGATGCTGGTGTGTCGCGCGGAGTGCGGCGGTATCTCCGCCAGGCGTGCCGATGAGAAGCGCGAGGCGCGGTGGCAGAAGGCTCTCCCGTGTCTCCGCGCTGAGCGCCGTCACCGGCAACTCCCGCCGAAGCGCCGGCGCCGCGGCGAACTCCGCGAGCGTGTCGGGCCCGCCGCGAACGATTCCACACAGCATCACCCATGGCTTGGCGCCGTACATCAACGCGGCCGAGCGTTCGCTCTGCACGGTCTTCTCGCGCCTGAGATCCCACGGGTCGATCAGGCGCAGGAAACCGACGGAGCCGGCGGTCTTCGCGATGCTGCAGCCAAGGCTGACAAGGAGCGGGATGTTGCTCGTGCTGATGCGCGCGGCGGCCTCACCGTTCCCGGCGTCGAGGAAGACGAGACCCGCGACCCGATCGGGATGGCGTCGCGCGAAGTACTCAGCGGTCACGCCGCCAATCGAGGACGCGACGAGGACGATGGGCTGGTCGATTTTGCCGGCGTCGAGCAGCCGGCGAAGATCTTCGGCCATCAGGCCCACGGTGATCGTTCGCGGACCTGGATCGCTCCATCCGATCCCGACGCGATCGTAAGAGCAGACGCGCGTGTGCTGGGCGAGCGCCGTGCGGGCGACGGTGAAGCTCGCTGAATTGGCGAAGCCCGCCTGCTCGAAGAGGACGACCGGCCTGCCGCTGCCAATGCAGATCAGATGCAGCCGTCGTCCACCAACGTCGACGAGCTGACCGGGCGGCGGGAACCGTCGTGCGTCGCGGCGCACGGCATACCGTTCGTACAGCGCTCCCGCCACAGCCGTGAGCGCGAGGGCCGAGAGGAACGTCACGAGGACGACCTTCGATCGTTTCCATCGCAACCGTGGTACGCGGACGACGCCGCGTCTCAGGGTCTGGCTACTTGGTGGCACTACTAGCGGCTGGTGTCGGAATCGGCGCGCCGTCGAGCGCGAGGACCATCAGCTTTGGAGCGAACGTCGTGGCCTGGTTGCCCGGACCGGCGTTTCCTCCGCTCACGGTTCCGACACCGCCCATCAACGCGACGTACTGCCGGCCGTCGAGTCGATACGTGATCGGTGGACCCATGCCGCTGCGAAGTCCGGTTTGCAGGTCGAGCAGCTTGTCACCTTTGTCGGCGCTGTAGGCGACGAGGCGGCCGTCGCTGAGAACCTGGAACACGAGATTGCCCGCGGTCGTGAGCGTGCCGCCGCCGATGCCGCCGCCTCCAGGCTTGCGCCACCGCATCTCCTGTTTCGCCGGGTCCCACGCGACCAGCGCGCCGCGCCCGCCGGGTCCCTCGATCGGTGGAGGACCGATGGACGGCGGTGGAGGACGCACCGGTACCGGCGCGGGCCGAACGGTTCCCGTCGTCGTTCCGGGCCGCGGGTTGAATGTCTGTTCGGCCGCGTACGAAAAGCTGTTGTTCGTGGACGTCGGGATGTAGACGAGACCTGACGTTGGATTGAACGACATCGGCGACCAGTTGTGCGCGCCGCCACCGCCTGGCGAGATGAGGATCGCGTCCGTGCCGTAGAACGCCTCGTCGTTCACGATTGGGCGCCCGGTCTTCTGATCGATTCCCTTCGCCCACGTCACGTAGGAAAACGGCTGCGCCGAGATGAACTGCCCGGTCAGGCGATCGATGACGTAGAAGAAGGCGTTCTTGTTCGCCTGCATGATCACTTTGCGCGTCCGGCCGTTGATCACCAGGTCGGCAAGCACCAGGTGCTGCACGCTGTCGAAGTCCCAGTTGTCGCCGGGGACCACCTGGTAGTGCCATCGCAGCTCGCCGGTATCGACATGGACGGCGAGAATCGACGCGACGTAGAGGTTGTCCTTGTCCTTCGACGAGCGGAGGTGGAACGTCCAGGGCTCCGCGTTGCCCGTGCCGACGTAGACGAGCTCGGCGTCCGGGTCGTAGGCCATGCCGTCCCACACCGCGCCGCCGCCGCCACGCGTCCACCACTCCTTGTCCCACGTCTCCGCCGCCTTCTTCAGCGCCGGATTCTCGAACGGCTTCGACGGATCGCCCGGCACGGTG
>DATLLQ010000280.1:0-11114 GCA_035537775.1 Vicinamibacterales bacterium
ACGAGGATGCCTTTCTCGACGATGACGTAGTCGAGGCCGCGCTGCTTCGCGGCAATGGCAGTGGCGAGGCCGGAGGGACCGGCTCCGACGATCAGGACGTCACGGACGGACATCCAGCGATCATATCGTTCGGATCGTTCGGGTCGTTCGGGGCGTTCCGAGTTCTCTATGGCTGGCTGGCGACAACACGAAGATTGTCAGTGTCGCCTTGGATCGTCACTTCGGGCGCAACGCCGGGGCGCGCGGCATCACCGAAGCCGAGGCCGGCGGAGATGGCGCCGCCGTTGCGCGTCACTCGAGGAACGGCTGCCATGAGGCCGTAGGTGCCAGCTGGCACGTTGGTGACGCGGAATCTCCCATTTGAATCGCTGGCCGCACTCATCGGAGAAGCGGGAGCGAAGGGCATCCGCGGGGCCAGCCGCACAATGGCACCGGCAACCGGTCGTCCCCCGGCATCCACGACGACGCCCGAGACCTGATAAGCAGGGACGCTGAGCAGCGAGAAGTCGATTCCATTGGTGGTCTTGCCGCGCACAACGGTCACTGGGCTCGCAGCGGCAGCGTCAGCGAGTCCGGGATAAAACGTCGTCCCATATGTCGTTGGAGCCTGCGGAGGCGTGGTGCCGTCAATCAGGCGGATCATCTGCGGCGGCGGTTGCGCGACAACGTAGTGAACACCGGGTTGCACGCCTGACAGCCGGAACTCACCCCGGTCGTCCGTCTCCACAGTCGAACTGCCTCCCGTCGTCCGAATCGTTCCGCCGGGCAGCTTGTCGAACTGCGTTGTGCGAACCTGTACGCGGCTCATCGGATTGCCTCGCGCGTCGAAGACGCGGCCGGTGACGACGCCGCCACGATCAAGTCGAATGTCCGATGCGGTGAGTGTCCGGCCAGCCACCATCTCGACTAACGGCACCGACAGGCCCCTGTTTGCGATGAAGCCCTCTTTCTGCGCGACGACTGCCCAGCGCCCGTTCGGTACATCACGAATCTCGAACATGCCGTCTGCTCGTGTTTCAGACGTCAGGCGTTGGAGGATGACGAAGATGCTCGGATCCGGGAGCGGCGGCGGCGGAGTAGCGGGGGTCTGCCGCCCCTGCGGTGGAACTGGAGGCAGAACTGGCGGCCATGGAGCTGTCGGCGAGACGGGCCCGCTGAGGTATACGCGGACTCCGGCAACGGGGGCACCAGTTTCCGCATCGACCACTCGACCGACGATGCGGCCCGTCCCCGGCGTTAGGGACTGCGCGCCAGCGGCGAGAGCGACTACCAGCAGATTGACGAGCAGAACGACCATGGCCGCGACGATCCTGCCATAGCTCAGCACAATCCGGAATGACTCGAACGAATGGCCTCTACGGAGGCGTCGCGACGAGCCGAAGCCCTTCAAGGTTCGCGCCCCAGACGACGACTTCGACGGAGCCGGGGCCACCTGCTCTCCCGCCGCGGACAGACGCGGAGATGCCGCCGTTGGCGTTCCGGGTTACGAGGGGGATCGCAGCCTGCGCAGAGTAGGTTCCCTCGGGCACATTCACGACTAGGAATGTGCCGTCGAGCGCGCTCGGTGACGCTTGGTACACTATCGCCGGCAAAGGCGGCCGGGCTTGCACCAACCAGACGACGGCGCCGCCAACCGGTCGTCCCTCGGTATCGACAACGACGCCGAATACCTGATACGAGCGGACCGACAGCATCGAGAAATCGATCCCCGTGGTGGTCCCGCCTCGTGAAACGGTCACGGGGCTTGGCTGCGCAACATCGAATGAGCCCGGATATACCGTCCGAACGTGGGATGTGGCAGCCGCGGTGGGTGACCCGCCTGTGAAGGGATTGACAAAGCTTGTGGGCGGCTCCGCAAGTACCACGTACAGCCCGGGTGCCAGACCGGAAACTCTGAACTCACCGAGATCGTTCGTCTGTCCGGAAGCCCCGCTCGTCAACTGCACGGTTCCATCACGATTGCGCAACTGCTGCATCGCGAGAACCGAGACCCGCACCATCGGGGTGCCGCGCGCATCCCGCACGCGACCCTCGATCGCGCCTCCGCGATCGATTTGAACGTCCCTGACTCGCACGACGCCGCCGCCGACCTCGATTACGTGCGAAGACGTGGCGCCAAACGCGACATAGCCGTCTTTCAGTACCTGAACTCTCCAGCGCCCCGATGGCACCCCCGCGATCTCGAACGCCCCGTTGACATTGGTTTGGTTCGTCAGCGATCGCAATACTGCTGATTCCGCAGGAACCGCAGCGGATGTCCGGCCTGCACCGGGCGATGGTTGCACCCGACTCAGCGAAACGATCGCACCTGGAATCGGTTCGCCGGTAGCGGCATCAACAACGCGGCCGGTGACCACACCCGTGGCTACCGGAGCAGAGGTCTGGCCGGCAGCGAGGAGAGCCATCGCCAGACTGATGAGTACGCTCCACATCGTTAGCTGATCCTGCCACATCTCGAAATCGGACCAGATTGCGACGATTCCTACAGACGCTCCGCGTCTCAGCGTCTCCGCGGCCCGGATCGCTGGAGCGTCAAAGTAAAGGCGCTGGGAGCTGCGACTCGCCCATCAGGAATTCGTCAATGGCGCGGGCGGCGCTGCGGCCCTCCGCGATCGCCCAGACGATCAGCGACTGGCCGCGCTGCATGTCGCCGGCGGTGAAGACGCCGGGGACGCTGGTCATCCACTTCGCGTCGCGGGCGACGTTGCCGCGGTCGGTCCGCTTGACGCGCAGGTCGTCGAGGAGCGCACCCTTCTCGGGACCGACGAAGCCCATCGCCAGCAGGACGAGATCCGCCTGCAATTCGAACTCGGAACCGGGCATGGCCTCGATCACCGTGCGCCCATCCCTCTTCACCATTTCGACCTGCACAGCGTGAAGCCGCCGGACGTTGCCGTCGGCGTCGCCGCTGAAGCGTTGCGTCGACACGGAGTAGAGGCGCTCTCCGCCTTCCTCGTGAGCCCCTGAGACGCGGAAGACATTCGGCCACTGCGGCCAGGGATTGTCCGCCGCGCGCGCTTCTGGCGGAATCGGCAGCAGCTCGAGCTGGTGCACGGCCAGCGCTCCCTGCCGGTGGGCGGTTCCCAGGCAGTCCGCACCGGTATCACCGCCGCCGATGATGATGACGTGCTTGTCCTTCGCGGTGATGAACTCCGAGTCGAGGATCTGATCCCCCTCGTTGCGACGGTTCTGCAGCGTCAGGTAGTCCATCGCGAAGTGAATGCCCTTGAGATCGCGCCCAGGCACAGGCAGATCTCGTGGCTGGCCCGCACCGCCCGCGAGCAGGATCGCATCGTAGTCGGCGCGCAGCCGCTCAACCGGCACGTCGACGCCGACATTGATCCCGGCCCTGAACACGACACCTTCCTCCTCGAGCAGCGTCAGGCGCCGATCGAGGAAGTGCTTCTCCATCTTGAACTCGGGAATGCCGTAGCGCAGGAGCCCGCCGATCCGGTCGGCCTTCTCGAAGACCGTCACCGAATGGCCGGCGTGATTCAACTGATCCGCAGCAGCCAGTCCGGCCGGGCCCGACCCGACGATCGCAACCTTCTTCCACGTCCTCGTCACCGGCGGATGTGCGAGCACCCAGTTCTCGTCCCACGCCCGATCGATGATCGCCGCCTCGATGGACTTGATGGTCACCGGGTAGTCGTTGATCCCCAGCACGCAGGAGCCCTCGCACGGCGCCGGGCACAGCTTGCCGGTGAACTCCGGAAAATTGTTGGTCGTATGCAGGCGCTCGATGGCCGCGTGCCAGCGGTCGCGATACACCAGGTCGTTCCAGTCGGGAATCAGGTTGCCGAGCGGGCAGCCCTGGTGGCAGAACGGAATGCCACAGTCCATGCAACGCGCGCCCTGCATCTCGAGCTCGCCCGTCGGATAGGGCAGATAGATCTCGCGCCAGTCCTGGACGCGCTCCTCGACCGGCCGCGTCGGATGCTTCTTCCGCTGGATTTCGATGAAACCTGTTGGCTTACCCATCTGAACCTTGAACCACGAAGGACACGAAGAGTATCGAAGATCGCGAAGAAGAAAAAATCCAGATTCTTCGTGTGCTTCGACCGGCTTCGTGATCTTCGTGGTTAAAAACTAGTGTGCGCTTTTTGCGACGATGGCGACGGGAACCGCCGCCGGCGCTGACGACGGCGCCACATGCCGCCCCTCGCGGTCGCGTTTCGCCTGCTCCGCCAGCGCCCGCTTGTACTCGCGCGGCATGACCTTGACGATTCGGCGCTGCAGGCCCGCCCAGTCGCGGAGCAGCTCCTCGACGTAGGCACTGCCCGTCAGCCGCACGTGCCTCATGATGAGATCCTGCAGCAGGCTGATCTCGTCGGCCTCGACCAGCGTCTCCAGGTCCACCATCTCGCGGTTGCAGCGCCGTGCGAACTGGCCATCGACATCGAGCACGTAGGCGACGCCGCCGCTCATGCCGGCCGCGAAGTTGCGGCCCGTCTTGCCGAGCACGACCACTCGTCCGCCGGTCATGTACTCGCACCCATGGTCGCCGACACCCTCGACCACTACGGTCGCGCCGCTGTTTCGCACGCAGAACCGCTCACCGGCGACGCCGCTGACGAACGCCTCACCGCTCGTCGCCCCGTAGAACCCGACGTTGCCGACGATGATGTTCTGCTCCGACTTGAAGGTCGAGGCCTTCGGCGGGAAGACGGTCAGCCGGCCACCCGAGAGGCCCTTGCCGAAGCCGTCGTTCGCATCTCCCGACAGGGTCATCGTCATGCCGCGCGGCACGAAGGCGCCGAAGCTCTGCCCCGCTGAACCGGTGAACGAGATGCGGATCGTGTCGTCGGGGAGGCCCTGGCCGCCATACCGCTTCGTCAGCTCGTACCCGAGCATCGTTCCTACGGTCCGATCCATGTTCCGGATCGGGATCGTGAACTCGACCGGCGTGCGTGAATCGAGTGCCGGGCGGCATCGCTCGATCAGCTCGTTGTCGAGCGCAACCTCGAGGCCGTGATCCTGCGCGCGCACACGGCGGCGCGCCACCGAGGCCGGCAGGCTCGGCTGATGCAGCAGCGGCTGCAGGTCGAGCCCTTTGGCCTTCCAGTGCGTGACCGCACGCTCGATATTCAGGCAATCGACGCGACCGACCATCTCGTCCATCGTCCGGAAGCCGAGATGCGCCATCAGCTCGCGCACCTCCTCGGCCACGAATCGGAAGAAGTTCTCGACGAACTCGGGCGACCCGGTGAACTTCTCGCGCAGCACCGGATCCTGCGTCGCAATGCCGACCGGACAGGTGTTCAGGTGGCACACGCGCATCATGATGCAACCCATCACCACGAGCGGCGCCGTTGCGAAGCCGTACTCTTCGGCGCCAAGCAGCGCACCGATGACGACGTCGCGGCCGGTTTTCATCTGGCCGTCCACCTGCACGACGATCCGGTCGCGCAGCTTGTTCAGCACCAGCACCTGCTGCGTCTCGGCCAGTCCGAGCTCCCAAGGCAGGCCCGCGTGCTTCAGGCTCGTGAGCGGGGACGCACCGGTGCCGCCGTCGTGGCCCGAGATGAGCACGACATCGGAGTGGGCCTTCGCGACCCCGGCAGCGACAGTGCCGACGCCACCCTCGGCGACGAGCTTGACCGAGATGCGCGCCTCGGGGTTCGAGTTCTTCAAGTCGAAGATCAGCTGCGCCAGGTCCTCGATCGAATAGATGTCGTGGTGCGGCGGCGGCGAAATGAGGCCAACGCCGGGCGTCGAGTGGCGCGTCTTCGCAATCCACGGATAGACCTTGTGTCCCGGGAGCTGACCGCCCTCACCCGGCTTCGCGCCCTGTGCCATCTTGATCTGCAGCTCGTCGGAGTTGACGAGGTACTCGCTCGTCACGCCGAAGCGGCCGGAGGCCACCTGCTTGATGGCGCTGCGCTTCGAGTCGCCGTTCGCGAGCGGCACGAAGCGCTCCGGATCCTCGCCGCCCTCCCCGGTGTTCGACTTGCCGCCAAGCCGGTTCATCGCGATGGCGAGCGTCTCGTGCGCCTCCGAGCTGATCGAGCCGTAGGACATGGCACCCGTCGCGAAGCGGCGGACGATCGACGACACCGGCTCGACTTCGTCGATCGGCACCGCCGCGGCAGCCGGCTTGAAGCGGAAGAGGCCGCGCAGCGTGGCGCGATTCTCGTTCTGCTCATCGACGGCCTGCGTGTATTCCTTGAAGATCCGGTACTGACCGCTGCGCGTCGCATGCTGCAGCTTGAACACCGTGTCGGGGTTGAACAGATGAAACTCGCCGTCACGCCGCCACTGGTATTCGCCGCCGGGATCGAGCTCGTGCGGACGCACGGGCTGCCGGCCGAACGCCCGGGCATGGCGCAGGCGCACTTCTTCGGCAATGACGTCGATACCGACGCCGCTTACGCGTGACGTGGTGTGCGTGAAGTACTTGTCGATGAACTCCTGGCTCAGGCCGATCGCCTCGAAGACCTGCGCGCCGCAGTAGCTCTGCAGCGCCGAGATCCCCATCTTCGACATGACCTTCAGCACGCCCTTGTTGAGCGCCTTGATGTAGTGCTGAGTCGCCTTGTCGCGGTCGATGCCGGTCAGCAGCCCGTGCTCGATCATGTCGTCGATCGTCTCGAACGCCACGTACGGATTCACCACGCCCGCGCCGTAGCCGAGCAGCAGCGAGACATGGTGGCATTCGCGGGCGTCGCCCGATTCGACCACGAGCGCACAACGCGTGCGTGTGCCCTCGCGCACGAGATGGTGGTGCACGCCGGCGGTGGCGAGCAGGCTGGGAATCGGCGCCATCCTCGGACCGACACCGCGGTCCGACAGGATCAGCACGTTGAACCCGGCGGCGACGGCGTCGCTGGCGCGACGGCACAGGTCAGCCATTGCCCGCTCGAGCCCTCTGCCGCCCATGTCCGGTTCGCGCTCGGGGTCGAACTCGGGATCGAACAGCATCGACAGCGTCGTCGATCTGAACGGCGAGTTGGGCGGCAGGTGCCGCAGCTTGGCGACGTGCTCGTTGTGGATGATCGGGTACTTGATCGTGATCTGCAGGCACGACTCCGGCTCGGGCTTGAGCAGATTGCGCTCCGGGCCGATCGTCGACGCCATGTCCGTTACCAGCTCTTCGCGGATCGCGTCGAGCGGCGGGTTCGTGACCTGCGCGAACAGCTGCTTGAAATAGTCATAGAGCAGCCGCGGGCGGTTCGAGAGCACCGCGAGCGCGGAATCCGTGCCCATCGACCCGATGGGCTCTTCACCCTTTTCCGCCATCGGCGCGATCAGCACGCGCAGGTCTTCCTGCGTATAGCCGAAGGCCTGCTGGCGGCTGAACACCGTCTCGTGCTCGGGCTGCTCGGCGCGGGCCGGCGGCAGATCGTTGATGTCGACGATGTGCTTCTGCAGCCATTCCGCGTATGGATGCTGGGCAGCCAGTTCGCCCTTGATTTCCTCGTCGTCGATGATCCGGCCCTTGGCCGTATCGACAAGGAAGATCTTGCCCGGGTGCAGGCGCTCCTTGACGAGGATGTCCTGTGGCGGGATGTCGAGGACGCCGACTTCCGACGCCATGATGACCAGATCGTCCTTGGTCACGTAGTAGCGCGACGGACGCAGCCCGTTGCGGTCGAGGACCGCGCCGATCATGGTGCCGTCCGTGAATGCAATCGACGCCGGACCGTCCCACGGCTCCATCAGCGAGGCGTGGTAGCGATAGAACGCCTTGCGTTCCGGGCTCATGGTTTCGTGATTGCTCCAGGGCTCGGGGATCATCATCAGGACGGCGTGCGGCAGCGAACGGCCGGCCATGACCAGCAGCTCGAGCACGTTGTCGAACGTCGCGGTGTCGCTTCCACCTTCGCGGATGATCGGCAGGAGCTTGTTCAGATCGTCGCCGAACAGATCGCTCTGGAGCAGGCCCTCGCGCGCCCGCATCCAGTTGATGTTGCCGCGCAGCGTGTTGATCTCGCCGTTGTGCGCGATGAAGCGGTACGGGTGCGCCAGCGGCCACGACGGGAACGTGTTGGTGCTGAAGCGCTGATGCACGAGCGCCAGCGCGCTCTCCAGGCCCTCGTCGGACAGATCGGGGAACATCGGCTCGAGCTGCCGCGCCTGGAGCATCCCCTTGTAGATGATCCGGTTCGCGGAGAGCGAGACGATGTAGAAGAAGCGGCGTGAGAGCGCCTTCATCTTGAGGCGATCGACACCGTGCTCCACACGTTTGCGGATGACGTAGAGCTTTCGTTCCAGTCGCGCGCGGTCGTCGGCTGTCACCACCGGGAAACCCGCGCCCACGAACACCTGCTCGAAGACCGGCTGCGTTGCGCGCGCGCTGTCGCCGACCAGACGGTTGTCGGTCGGCACGTCGCGCCAGCCAAGGACACGCTGTCCTTCCTCTTCGGCGATCTTGGCGATCAGCTCCTTGATGCGTGCGCGATCCTTCTCGTCGTGCGGCAGGAACACGAGACCCGCGCCGTACGATCCAGCCTCAGGCAGCGTGAACGAGACGTTCTTGCGGAAGAACGCATCGGGTGGCTGAATCAGAATGCCGGCGCCGTCTCCGGTGTTCGCTTCGCAGCCGCAGGCGCCGCGATGCTCCAGATTGATCAGGACGTGCAGCGCCTTGCGCACGATGTCGTGCGAGCGCTTGCCCTTCATGTGAACGACAAAGCCGACACCGCAGGCATCGCGCTCATCGTCGGGGCGGTACAGACCCTCCCCGACGGGCATTACTGGGGTGAACATGGTCGGCATATTCTGCAATTTCGCGCAGCATTACGGAAATACAATGATCTGAGGATTTTCATGCGCCAGGCGCATGAGCTCGCCCGGAGTCACTCTCTCGTTGCCGGTTAAGGCCGCTCCGATCACGCGGAAGAAAAAGCCGACCGTTCCGGTCGCCTAGGCCATCCACCAGCCTGACGCGCCAATCAACGCCCGGATATGCCACTTAGCTGGAAATCCGCCTGAAATCGCGAAATTGGTCCCTATCATGGGCAGATCGCGAGCACCCCGCGAAGCCCCCATCGGGCAAATCAGGGGTCTGTCACGCCGAAGCCCATGCAGGGTGAAGGCGGGCCACAGGAGATGAGACGCATGCATGCGCCGATGAAATACGTGGAAAAGGGGTTGGCCGTCACCGCGAATAGCCTCTGGCACGTGTTCAACACCGCCAACAAGATCAAGCAGAACCCTTCATTCACGCCCCGCTGGTCCGACAAGCCGCTGCAGAAGTCCTACGAGAAGACCAAGCCTCAACTTGGCTGGCCGCGTGTCACGGACTCACTCTGTCCGGTCTGCACGCGCGAGGCGCGTCAGGACATCCTCGACGGTAAGAAAGACGTGAGCGTCCTGCTGAACGAGAAGGTCGGCGAGATCAAGGCGACGATCCTCGAACGCGACGGCAAGATTCTGATGGTGAAGGACTGCCCCATCCACGGCCACTTCGAGGACGTGATGGCGATCGACGCGGAGTTCTTCCAGCATCTCGAGCAGTCGTTCCCCGGCCGCGACATCCGCGCGCACAACGACGAGAAGCTGCACAACCATGGCTCGTCAACCGTGCTGCACGGCCGCGGCTCGGTGCTGACGGTGGACCTCACCAACCGTTGCAACTTGATGTGCGACCCCTGCTTCATGGACGCGAACCAGGTCGGTTTCGTCCACGAGCTGGGCTGGGAGGACATCAAGCAGGTTCTCGATAACGCGATCACCATCAAGCCGCGCCGGCAGATGTCGGTGCAGTTCTCGGGCGGCGAGCCGACGATGTCGCCGTACTTCCTGGATGCGATCCGCTACTCGAGGAAGGTCGGCTACAACTCGGTGCAGGCGGCCACCAACGGCATCGAGTTCGCCAAGAGCCCTGAGTTCGCGAAGGCGGCGGCGGAAGCCGGACTGCGCTACGCCTACCTGCAGTTCGACGGCATCGGCAACGCCGCCAACTCGCACCGCCGCGTCGGCAACCTGTTCGACGTCAAGCTCCGCGCCATCGAGAACCTCTATCAAGCCGGTGTCGACATCGTTCCGGTCATCACCATCGTCAACGGCGTCAACAACGAGCAGGTCGGCCGCGTCATCGAGTTCGCGCTGGACAACCCGAAGCGGATCAACTTCCTCTCCTTCCAGCCGGTCTCGTTTACCGGCCGCGACGAGGAAATCACGCCGGAGCGGCGCGCGGCGCAGCGGTACACGCTGTCGCATCTCGCCCACGATGTGAAGAACCAGACGGGCATCGGCGAACCGATTCGCGACTGGTTCCCGATCTCGTTCATGTCCACGTTCACGGACTGGGCGGACGTCGTGCACGGGCCGGATCGCGAGTGGGGTCAGCTGACCTGTGGCTGCCACCCGAACTGCGGCATCGGCATGGCCGTGATGATCGACAAGGAAACCAAAGAAGCGGTTCCGGTGACCGCGTTCCTGAACGCCGACCAGCTGGCGAAGGACGTCGCCAAGGTCAATGACGGTGCGCGCGGCAAGACGCTCTCGATCGTCGGCATGGCGCTGGCGCTGATGCGCAACTACGACCCGTTCAAGGCGCCGACGCACTTCCGCATCGCCGACCTGATGAAGAAGTTCGACAAGACCTTCGGCGCCACCGGCAAGAACTACGGCAAGGTGAGCGGCGACCGGACGAAGGCTGACATCGATCAGCGCCGTTCCGATCGCTGGAACTTCCTCTTCATCGCCGGCATGTGGTTCCAGGATCTGTTCAACTACGACTTCCGCCGCACGGAGATGTGCATCATCCCCTACGGCACGCAGCAGGGCGAGATTTCCTTCTGCGCCTACAACACCGGCATCGGCTGGCGGAACATCCTCGAGAAGATGCACATGACGGCCACGCTCACCAAGTGGTACGAGGAGCACGGGCGTCACGAGATCTTCGCCGGCAACAAGAACGTTCCGCTCGCGAGCAAGGACCACACGCTGCAGCTGAACGCTGAGGCCGTGGCCGCCGGCGCGCAGCATGACCTCGACGACCTCGGCATCGCCAAGAACGCGCGCGAAGAGAAGCTGGCCGCGCGCAAGAAGGCGAACATGTCGCCCGACGAGATCCGGCAGCACATGGAGATGGAGCGGCTCTATCGCCAGCAGGTGCTGAAGGAGAAGCCGACGATTCAGATCCAGGGCCTGGGCGGCGGGAAGAA
>DATLLQ010000281.1:0-9817 GCA_035537775.1 Vicinamibacterales bacterium
GCTGCGGTCCAGCTCCCGGCACAGCCGCTCGGCGAAGCGGTCACGGTCACCGTGCCGGTGCCCCCGCTCGCACCGAACGACTCATTGCCCGACAGCGCAAAGCTTGTGCACGCTGCCGCAGATGCTGACTGTTGCGTCACCGTCACGGTCTGCCCCGCAACCGTCAACGTTCCCGTGCGCGCGGCGCTGCCACTGTGACTGGCCACGGTGAAGCCCACGGTCCCATCTCCGCTACCCGAGCTGCCACTCGTGATCGTGATCCAGCTGTCGCTGCTGGTGGCCGTCCAATTTCCTGCGCACCCACTCGGCGACACCGTCACCACCACACTTCCGGTGCCCCCGCTCGCCGTGAATGTTTGGTTGCCGGCGATTGCGTAGCCGGTGCAAGACGTGGCCGCGGAGGGCCCCGTTGGCGTGTTCGAGCCCGATCCTTTGCTCCCGGAACAACCCGAGGCAAGAACTGCCACCAGTACGATCGCGCTCGATCGAAGCGCACGATCTCGGCGCGTCATGCGGCGGCCGCCTCCCATGCACCTTTGAACGAGACAACCGTAAACCCGCTGACCACTCGTTGAAGTCATAGCAGTCCTCGAATCAGCTCTGGGCGTCAGTGTGGTTAACGTATGGACCACACCCAATCGAACCTTCGAGCTGACAGGTACGTTCGTGGGAAGGATAAGTGGGGCGAAAATCAGCCCAATTGTTCTGCGGCGGCCGACCGATTACAAGTCCGAATCAGACCCGTGCGGGGAGGTGTTCAGGGTTCGACCGCTGCGTCGTTCTGCTACAGTAGCCGCGACGTGGCGAAGAGGCTGGCTAGCTTCCCGCGCTTACTGTTCCTGACGGTGGTCCTCGCAGCCGCAGGCGCAACTGATGCTCGTGCCCAGTGGTATCGGACCTACGACGACGGTGTCAAAGCGTCCGAGCGAAAGGACTGGAGAGTCGCCCAAGCCAGACTGGAGGCGTCTAAACGAGAAGCAGAACGTGCCAACAAACAACCAGGCCGGAACGTTCTCTGGTATGGCAGTTTGCGACAACCCTTCCTTCCAGACATCTACCTCGGCCGTGCCTATCTTGAACTGGCCCGCGCCGAGAAAGACCAGGAGACGAAGAGGGGGCTCCTCGAACGCGCCATCAAGGCAATCGACCAGGCCCGCAAGACCGGCCAGGTGACCGGTGATCCTGAATCGGCTGAAGCCGCGAACATCGAGACCAGCGCGCGGGGGGACCTGGCCGCGTTGCCGCCGCCGGGCGGCGAGAAGCCGCCCGTCATCGCAGGTGGCAGCGACAGTCCGCCGGTTGTCCCCTCTCTGGACGCCGAGCGGAAGCAGATCCAGTCCCTATTCGCCGCCGGCGACCAAGCGCTCGCGACCCGCGACTGGGAGGCCGCGACGCGGAATTTCAATTCTGCCAATGACCTGCTCGTGAAGTTCCCTGACCTCCGCAAGGAGTTCCCAGAGGCCCCTGGGCGCCGGGCGGAAGCATCGCTGGCGTCGGAGATCGCCGGCGGAGTCGAGTCCCTGCGCAACGGCGCTTTCGACAGGGCGACCGAGAGCCTGCGGAGCGCGGAGCAGAAAGCCAGGGGCATGACGTTTTCATCGACGACCGTGCGCGCGCTCGCAGGGGAATTGGCAGGCCGTGTGTCCGAGGCTCAGCTCGGTGAGCTTCTGATCAACGCTGAGGCGCTGGAGAAATCCGGCAGGTTCGCCGACGCGCTTTCCGAATATCAGGCTGCAGCGACGAGTGCCGCGGCGCTCAACGTCAACACCTTCATCTCGCCTCGCTCGATGTCACTGGTCGGTTCCCTTCCGAAGCGCATCGCTCAGGTGCAGTCGGCGCTTTTGCAGGCGCAGGTCGCACAGCTGATCAAGGAACAGAAATACGGCCTGGCCCTGGAACTCGACCCGACGAACCAGACCGCACTTCAGGGGCAGTACGAGCTCGCCAGCACGGCGTACAACCAACGGAATTGGAGCGACGCGTACATTGGCTTCACGATCCTCAACAAGGCAAACCCGAAGTACCGCGACGTCGCCGAGCGATCGATCGCGTCGAATGCCCAGCAGGAGCTGGCCGCCGGCATAAAAGCGCAGAACGAAAAGGCGGCCTCGGACCTGGCGCGGCAGCACTACTCTCAGGTGCTCGCGCTGAACAAGAGCCTCACGACGCTCAGGGATACCCCGCCCGTCGTCCAGGCAAATGAAGACGCAGTTTCGCGGCTCAATCAACTGGATTCCGCCGATGCATTCATGCGTGCCGAGACCTCTTACAGGGCCCTCGATTTCGAGTCGGCGCGGACCGATGCGCAACTTGCCGAACGGCTGGACCCGAAGAACACGCGAGCGACGGCGCTGCTCGCCAAGCTGGCCGACGATCAGTCGCAGCGGAACCTGACTGAGCTCGGCAAGCAGGCACAGATACTTTTTGAGAGCGGAGACCTTGCCGGGGCCCGAAGGGCCGCTCAGGATCTCGACCAGGCCCTGCCTGGCACTCCGATAGCCGCGCAAATCCTCGCCCAAATCGAGACGAGCGAGTCCGCCCGCACGCAGCGCATCTTCTGGATTGGCAGCGGCACGGTCGTGGCTGCGATCGGACCGCTGTTGTTCGTCAATCCACGACGACGTGGCCGGTTCATGGATTTCATCGGGCGCCCCGCGTCGGCGCTCAAGCTCTATGAGCGCGTGCTCACGCGCAACCCCGCCGATGGCGAAACGCTTTCGCGAGCGGTCGCTCTCGTCACTGCCCACGGACTGTCGGCGAGTCTCGATGCGCGCTTCGACGCCTACCTCAAGGCCCGACCAGGGGACCCGGACGTGGTGGCTGCCGCGGCCGATCACTTCTGGTTGTCGGGTAATCGGCGGCGTGCCGTCGACATCTACGAGGAGGGGCTGGCCAGCAGGGTGCAGCGTCTTCCTGCCGCCGCGTTCGACCGCATGGCGGAGGTGCACGAAAAGGGTCTCCCATCCCGCACGCTCCCTCTGGTCGAAGCGGCAGGGACGGTCGACGAGTCCAACACCGGCGTTACGCGACTGCTTGCGCGTGAGTACGCACGCGCTGATCGCTCCGATGCGACGGCGCTTGCCGTGTTCAGGGCGGCGTCCCTCCAGGACCCGTCCGACGCCTCCCTTGGCTTGCGCTACGCCCGCGCCCTGCTCGCGCAAGGGCAGCTCGATGCGGCCGCGAACGAAACCGAGCGTGTCGCGCTCGTCGAGACGGATCGCCTCGAGCCGCTCGATCTGCTCGCAGAGATCTACCTGAGAGCACATGCCGCCCGGCCGACCGATGCAGTGAACGATCTGGCCCGCCGACGGCTGCCGATCACCGCAACGCTGGTCGTCGGGGAGCAACTGGCCGTCAAGGCGCCGGCCCTCCGCGGTGCATTGGCCGATCTCTACGCGAAGCAGGGTGCGACGGTCGATGAGCAGGGAGCCGGGTCCCTGCTATCCGCGCACCGACTGCTCGATGCGGGACACGTCGACGATGCACGTGGCGAGATCGACAAGGCCGTAGCCGCGCGCGGATCGTCCACCCGGCTCCTGCGCGCCTTGATCCAGGCGCATGCACGGTGCATTTCCGTTGCGACCGCATCAGGCGCAGCAGTCGATCCCGAGCTGCACGTGCGCATTGCGCAGATGAACGAAGAAGGCGGCTGGTCGTTCGAGGCGATTGCCGCCTGGCAGCAGACGGTCTCGATTCCCGAGTGGAACCGGCGCTCGATGACCGCGATCGAAAACATTCTCGATCGCCTGTCTCTCGACGATCTTGCCCACCTGTACTTCGCGACGGCTGGATGGAGAGTCAGCGCAGCCGTGTCCGACGATCTGGGCACGTTCGTCGAGCGCCGCGTGGCTCCGAACCAGACCGCGACGGCTGAGATCGCGGGTCTCGTCGGCGACACCCAGGTGTTCTGCTATCCGGGCGTGGTCACGGTCGATGACGTCGTGAAGATGAAGCGCGGGGTGCTCGAGCGAAAGTCAGAGGATGCGACGGCGTTCCTCATTGCCGGTCAGGCCGTCCGTCATGACGTCTATGCCCTGGTCTACGCCTTCATGACCGAGGATCCGGCCGTCACCCTGATTCCGCTCGAGGCTCAGACTATCCGTGAAGCGATTGTCGGTGCCCGCAGCCGAACCCATCTGGAGCGGACGCTCCATCAGTGGCTGGGTCACACCGACGTTTTCGAAGCGCATAACCCGGTGTCCAACGCCGCGACGTTCTTCGGACGCGGCCACTTCATCAACCAGCTCGTGCTCAAGATCTCGCGCGGCGAGAACTTCGGCATCTTCGGCTTGCGCAAGATCGGCAAGACGTCGCTCGTGTACCGCCTGCGGGAACTCTCACGCGATCATCTCGTCGCCTACGTCGATCTCCAGGGCGTCACCTCGCGCGGTGTCAGCGAAGTGTACCGGCGACTGATCGAGAGCCTCGTGCGCGACCTGCGCGTCAAGCATCCGAGCGTCGCCATGACCCTGCCCGACCTCCGCTCGAACGACGAGGACGCCACCGACGTGTCGGCGATTGCCGCCGACTTCCACCGGGATCTGCTGAAGATTCGCAAGGCATTCGAGCAGGAGGAAAAGCCGCTTCCACACATCCTGCTGTTGCTCGATGAAATCGAGCTGATGATCCCCGCCCGCGTGTCACGCGGTTCGAGCGTTGCAGAAACATCGGAGTCGAGCGGTTCGTCCGAGTCCGCCGGCTCACCCGGGTTCGAAGGGCATCAGGACTTCTTCCGTCACCTGCGGGGGCTGTATCAACAGGAGCGGTTCGTCGTGTCGGCGGTCGTTGGCGCGTCCCCGGCGATTTGCCGCACCGCCAGCTGGAACGGGCGCGACAACCCGGTCTTCCAGTTCTACGACGAGGTGTTTCTGGCGCCGCTCGATCGATCCGAGTGCGATCAGATGGTCCAGGGCCTGGGCGAGGTGATGGGCGTCCGCTTCGATACCGCCAGCCTCCGGCTGATTTACGAGGAGACGGCCGGGCATCCCTACGTGGCTCGTCAGCTATGCAGCCGGCTCGTGACGGCGTTCCCGGAGCGGCCTCTCGAAGCCCATGAGAGCATGGTTCACTCGGCGCTGGAGGCCTATCTGGCCCAGCGCGGGGATTACTTCTCCGGCATCGTGACGGGTTATCTCAGCCCGGAAGCACGATCCATCGTTGAAACGATCGCGGCGTTGGATGAGCAAGGTGCCGAACGCGCCGACATCCTTCGCACGGTCGAACACAGTCCCCACGTCGCCGATCGGGAACTCGGCGACATGGAACTCTCGGGACTCGTCAGGCGGGATGGAACGCGGTATTCGCTGCGGATGCCGGTGTTCCGCCGCTGGTTGAGACGATCCTGGCTCGGTTTGGAGTAGCGATGAACCAGTACGATTTCACGCGGCCGGTGCGGGATCCGGCGATGTTCTTCGGGCGACGGGCCCTTCGGCAGGAAATCCTCGATGGCGTCCGTCAGGGTGCCTCGTTTGCCATCATCGGCGGTACACGGCTTGGCAAGACCAGCCTGCTCTTTCAGGTGCGTCAGGCGTTGCTCGAGCAGTTGAAGGCGCCGCAGAACGCGGTGATTGGTCCGGTGTTCCTCAGCACGCACGAATTGCCGCCGCTGTCGCAGTCCATCATCTATCGCCGGATTATCGAGGAGTTCCGCGTCACGCTCGGCATCCCCGGCTCCGACGATGAATGGCGGCGCGGCGTCGCCCTGTTCGATCAGAGTCTGCCCGAGGACCGCGCGTTCGGCGCCTTTCAGCAGGCGCTCGAGCTGGTCCTCCTGCGTGAGTTCGACCGCCGCATCGTCATCATGATCGACGAGGTCGACGAGCTCCGCCGCTATGACTGGTCGCATTTCTTCTTCAACAACCTCCGCCACCTGATCAGCCAGACGATTGCGGGAGAACGAATCGCGATCGTCATTGCAGGAACGCTGGCCATTCGCTCGCTCTACCAGGTGGCAGGTTCGCCGTTCCTCAACGTCATTCATGGAACCAAGTCGCTCGAGTTGCTCTCACGTGCGGAAACGGAGGAACTGGTAGGCCGCCCGATCGGGCATCAGCTCGATGCGTCGGTTGTCTCGTCGATCTTCCTGGAAACTGGCGGGCACCCGTTTCTCACGCAGTACCTGATGAAGCACCTCTGCTCGCAGCACTCGGGAAATCTGTCGGCGGTGTCGGAGGAGCACGTTCAGTCGATCGTCGAGAAGTACTTCGACGAGCGAACGGACTTTCAGAATTGGGTCACCGATTTCACCGATACCGAGCGACAGGCGTATCGGCGGATTGCGACCGGCATCCAGGGCGCCACGCGTGCGGAGCTGGTGCGCACGCTGAACGATCCCAAGCGTGTCGACGATGCGATTCGAATGCTGATTCACATCGGGGTCGTACGAGAGGAGCGGCCGAACAACAACCGCTATCTCGTGGGCGGCCACATGTTCCGGCGATGGTTCTTCGAGAGACATGGCGACACGCCAACCGGAGCCGTCGAGCGAGGCGGGACGACCGAGCCACCGAGGCAGCCGCGCGGGCCAGAGCGCGAGCTTGTGCGCGTGATCAAGGTGTTCGTTGCATCGCCCGGCGACGTGGTAGAGGAGCGCAAGGCTGTCGAGCCAGTTGTGGCCGAGATCAACCGGACACTTGGAGACCAGCTCGGGTGCCGGCTGGAAGTAGTGATGTGGGAGACCGACGCCTATGCTGCCGCCTCGCCGTTGGGCGCGCAGCCGATTATCGACTCGCAGATCGACGTGACGAGCATGGACGTTGTCATCGGTATCTTCTGGACCCGGTTTGGCACCGACACGGGGTTCGGTCTCTCAGGTTCGGCGCACGAAATCCAGCGCGCGCTGGAAGCCTCGATGAGGCGAGGAAAGCCGCATGTGATGGTCTATTTCTGTGACCGCCCTGCGCGCATTGCGTCGGTCAACGATGCCGATCAGCAGAAGAAGGTTCTCGAGCTGCGCGAGCAGCTCGGAAAGCGAGCGCTGATGTTTCCGTACGAGCAGGTTCAGCAATTCAAGGATCTCGTGCGTCAGCACCTGGGCGCGTACCTTCAGAAACATGTCGAGGCGCCTGGTGGTTACGGGCAAGGCACCGGACGAGGGGTGTGAGGTGCCGCTGAGAAGACGACGATGACAAAGATAGGACTTGTGACAGCCCTGGGAAGTCTTTGGTCACTGGCCGCGTGCGGCGGAGGTGACGGCGACACGATGACGAACACGACGTCGTCCGTTGCCACGACCATCGCTGCCCAGACCCCATCGAAGACGTCACGATCTTCAAGGACAGTGACAGCGAGTCCACGTTCTATGCGATCGCCCAGGAGCGCGCCGACAAGCGCGATCGCCGCAGGTAGCCGACCCTCGGCGGTTCACTTCACCCCCAGCGCTTTTCGGATGATCGCCGCAGCCGCCGGGAACTCCTTCTTCGCGTTGCAGCAGAAGACGCCTTCAGCAACGTGTAGCGGCGTCCAGCCAAGCGTCGTCTTGACGTTCACATCGGCGCCCTGATCGACCAGGTACTGCACGATTGATGGCTGGTTCGACATGATCGCGCCGATGACCGCCGTGCTGCCGTTCCACCGCGGATCGCCTACGCCGAGGTCGACCAGCGCGTCGATGTTGTGTGGGTAGTAGAGCAGGGTGTACGCCACGTCGCCGTCCATCGCGTAGTCGCCGAAGTTCGCGCGCGCGTTGACGTCGGCGCCAAGCGACACGGCGAACTTCACCGCCTCGAGCCGCTCCGCTTCGGGTACTCCCGTAAACGGACCTGGCGTCTCACCCTCCCACGTATCCAGACCGGCAGCCACCATCAAGGGCGTGATGCCCGTCAGCGTCGTGATCGTCGGGTCCGCTTTGAACTCGACCAGCAGTCGCATCAACTCGATGTCGCCGTTCTTCGCGGCGACGTAGAACGGAGTCGCGCCCCGGTAGCTGAGAAGGTGACGCCCCAGCCGGATGTTCGGCGGGTTGCGCGCAGTGCCGCCCTCCTTGCCGAAGCGCGGCTCGTTCCATTCGACGCGAGTATTGGGATTGGCGCCGTGCGCGAGGAGTTGTCGTGCGAGCTCGATGGCCGTGACAGTGCCGGTCTGCTGCGGCGTACCGACGGGCGTGTTCCCAACGCCGGCGGCGCCGTCGGCGCCGGGTTTGCGCAGCCACGCTACGGTGTGGAGCGGCGACCCCCGCGGGTCGGGCAGGTTCGGGTTTGCGCCATGATCGAGCAGCACCGATGCCAGCTCGAAGAAGGCGTTCACGCTCGCGATGCTCAGCGCGCTCGAGCCATCCGGCGCAACGTCGTTGACACTGGCGCCGCGCTTGAGCAACGCGACCGTCGTCTCGATGTGCGCGTTGCGCACCGCGAAGAGCAGTGGGGTCAAGCCACCGTTCGACTTCAGCTTCAGGTCGGCGCCCGCTTCGAGCAGCACGTCAACCGCGGCGGTGTTGCCATCGGCCGCCGCCCACATCAGCGCAGTCTGACCTCGATACGGCTCCTTCGTATCGACCGTCGCCCCGCGCGTCAGCAGCAGCCGCACGGCGTCCGCCTTCCCCGACAGCGCCGCCGTCATCAGCATCGTCTGACCCTCCTCCGCGATCGCGTTCGGGTCAGCGCCTGCGTTCAACAGGCGCTCCATGATCGCGGCGTTGCCGTTCAGGGCGGCGAGATAGAGCGGCGTGATGTTGTAGCGACTGGATGCTTTGGCGTTCGCGCCGGCGCTGACGAGCAGGTCGACGAGCTGCAGATCATTGCGCTGCGTGGCCCAGTGGAGAGCGGTGAAGCCATCCGCCTCAGTGAGGTTGAGGTCGACCTTCTGCTTCAGGAGGCTACGGACCGCTTGGACGTCCTGCTTCTTGACAGCGTCGATCAGTGGTGACCCGGCCGCGAAGACCGATATCGTGCCTGCCAGGCACCCCGCGGTCAGGAGGAGGCAAAGCCAGCCAGGAACTCTCATGTGCGGTCGTCCTTCTTCGTGTCCTTCAGTCTCTTCGTGCCCTTCGTGGTACCCGGCGGTAATATAACCCCGTATTTGAATGTCCTACAGAGGTTTGCTCGGCGCCGCCGCGCTTAGCTTCGTAATCGCCGTTGCCACTGCGAGGCCCGTGGCACAGGTGCCGGCCGCGCAGCCGGCTGTCGCCGAGGCCACCTCGTCCACCGCTGTGCTCAAGCAGTACTGCGCCACCTGCCACAACGAGCGATTGAAAAGCGGCGGCTTCGTCATCGATCCCTCTGGTGTGACCAACGTCAGCGCAGGCGCTGACCAGTGGGAGAAGATCGTTCGCAAACTACGGACGCAGTCGATGCCGCCGCCCGGCGCGCCGCGTCCGGACGCTGCCGGCTACAACCGCGTCGCGACGTTCCTTGAAACCGAGCTTGACCGCGCGGAAGCGGCGCGTCCACATCTCGGCAAGCTGCCGCTGACGCATCGCCTCAGCCGCACCGAATATCGAAACGCAGTCCGCGATCTGCTCGCCCTCGAGTCGCTGCCGCGTGAGGTCAGCGTCGACTACCTGCTGCCGCCGGACAATATCAGCAGCGGCTTCGATAACATCGCTGACCTCCTGTTCGTCTCGCCGAGCAACATGGAGCGCTATCTCGACGCGGCGCGAAAAATCAGCCGCCTCGCCGTCGGCGATCCGGCGATGCCGGTCATGGTGAACATCCACAAGCTCGATCCCGAGCATCCGCAGGACGAACGCATCGACGAACTGCCGTTCGGCACGCGCGGCGGCATCGCGGTGCGGAGCGAGTTCCCCGTGGACGGCACGTACATCGTCCGGGTGGACGTGGGCGCCGCGCAGGGCCACGACCTGGAGATCCTGGTTGATGGC
>DATLLQ010000282.1:0-2564 GCA_035537775.1 Vicinamibacterales bacterium
CGCGAGTGACGCGAGATAGCTCACGGCGTCGGCATCCGTGCTCTCGTTGTCGATGACGATGATCTCGTAGCGGTCGTAGTCCGTCCGGGCCCAGATGCTCTCGAGCGTCGTCTGCAGGAGCGACCGCTTGTCCTTGGTTGGAATGATGATCGAGACCAGCGGGCGTTCTGTCAGATCGAGGCGCGTCACGTAACAGCGCGGCCCTTTTCGAGCGAACACCGCGCGCGTGCGCCCGGGCGTGCCACGCCTGTGCAGCGCCTCGACGAGCGCACGCGACTCGTCGCGATTGGCCGCATGACGCGCCAGCACAGAGTCCACCGTCGTCGGACGCCGTCGGCTGTGATAGAGCACCTTCGGAACGTGGGCAATCCGATCGGTGCGCTCGGTCAGTCGAAGCACGAGATCGTAGACCTGCCCTCGTCCAGCAGCGGCGGCGAAGCCGCCGACCTCGCCAACGAGCTGTCGCCTGAAGATGCCGAAGCGCTCGAGATAGTTCGTGGAGAGCAGAAGATCCGGACCCCAGTCGGGCTTGAACAGCGGATCCTCCCGCCGCCCCGTTTCTGAGAGCCAGTCCTCGTCCGAATACACGATGTCGGCATCCGATTCGTTGAGCCGCCTCACCAGCTGGAACAGTGCCTCCGGCGCCAGTTCATCGCCGGCGTTCATCACGCCGATGAATTCGCCCGAGGCGGCACGCAGGGCGTCCGCGTACTCGGCGCCCTGCGCCAGCCGGACGCGAGGCTCGTGTGCGACCCCACGATCGAGATCGCTGATCTGCGCGGGAGACAAACCTCGCCGGACGGCCAGGCACAACTCCCAGCGCTCATACGATTGAGCCCGAAGCGTCGCGAGCAATCCGCCAAGGCGATCGGGCTCGACGGTGTCTACGCATACAAGCAGGCTGATCAGCGGCCGCTCGCGAAAGAGTCCTATCGCCGTCAACATCTCGTCCCGGCTTGGGGGAACCCCGTGAAGGAGCATCCACTGCTCGTACTGGTCCTCGACTCGAGGAGCCCGCCGATCTGCTCCCTCGACGAGGAAATTCCGCCCCCGAAGCGCGAGGCTCGCCTTGTCGCCTGCCCTGCTGAAGATCTGAAGGAAGCCTTCGTCCACCCAGATCTCGAGCACTCGGTAGAGCGCCCGGTAGATCTGACGCACGACCGGAACAGCCAGCAGGGATCGGCGGAGCGGGATCAGCCGCTGCTGTAGACGCCATCCGAGCGCCTTCGAATGCAGATCGACTTCGCGGCTGAGTGTGGCGATCGTCCGTTCCTGATGGTCAACGATGCGTCCGAGGTTCTCCACCTCTTCCCGCAGGCTCGTCTCGTTCTCCCGGCGATCGTCGCTTGGCCCGACAGTCGTCGGCTCGTTCATTGGACGTGCACCGCAATGTGGACCGGCAGCGCGACCTTCGCGTGGACGATCTTGCCGGACTCCGGCGGTAGAAGGGTGAACACGAGCGCGTTATCGACCCAGTCGAAGTAACTCGGCTTGCTGCGGTCGTACGCCAGCGCCGTGCTGACACTGTAAGTACCCTTGGCCAGAGGCAACCGCTGACGAAAATCGACGACGACGGTGTCCCCCGCGAGCCGGGGCGGGAGCGGCACCTTCTCTTCGTGCGTGTTGGTTCCGACGATGTCGGTACCGGTGTTGTCGCGAATGCTGTAGCCAAGAATGCTGAACGGCGCATCCTCGTGGTACTGCACGTGCACGCGCAGGATCACCTCGTCGTCGAACTCGACCGAGTTGATCTGGCGCCCCTGGCGATCAATCAGCTCCACGTGTCGAATCCGGGCCCCTCCTGTGCCGTGACGGAACAGTCGGACGCGCTCGTCGAAGCCGGGCTCCACGCGGAACGCCACCGACTCCGCGTCATCCGTCCCGAGAGAGGCACGGACAGGTATACTTGCGCCCGCTTCCATGCTGGCAGTCTTCGCGTGGTAGATGTTTGCGATAGTGGCCGGATCGTCGTGCGCCTCGATGCGTCCGCGATCGAGCAGGATCGCCTCCGTGCAAATGGAGCGGACCATCCCCATGTCGTGACTGACGAAGACGATCGTCGTCCCGGCGGACTGCAGTTCCCTGATGCGCCGGATGCACTGGTGCTGAAACAGCACGTCGCCCACGGCGAGCGCCTCGTCAACGAGCAGGACGTCCGGGTTCACGTGGATCGCCGCCGAAAACGCGAGCCGCACGAACATGCCGCTCGAGTACGATTTGACTGGGCGATCGATGAAGTCGCCGACCCCGGCAAAGGCCTGGATGACCGGCATGCGCTCCAGCGTCTCCTCGCGCGTCATCCCCATCACGATGCCGTACAACTCGACGTTCTCGCGGCCGGTGAACTCGGGATTGAAGCCCGCACCCAGTTCCAGCAGCGACGAGATCCGGCCGTTCACCGCGACGCGACCTGTCGTCGGCGCCATGATCCCGGAAATCAACTGAAGCAGCGTGCTCTTGCCGGACCCGTTGTTGCCGACGAGACCCAGCGTGGCGCCCGCGGCCACGCGCAGCGACACGTCAGTCAGCGCCCAGAAGTCGGTGTGATACTTCCGTGTCCCGAA
>DATLLQ010000283.1:0-11517 GCA_035537775.1 Vicinamibacterales bacterium
GGCACGAACTTCGCCCAGCCCTTGTCCGCCGCCACCTTCGTCAGCGCCGCCGTCAGCGTCGTCTTCCCGTGGTCGATGTGGCCGATCGTCCCCACGTTCACGTGCGGCTTTGAACGATCAAATTTCTCTTTCGCCATTAGCCTCTCCGATATACCGGGTTCGCGACGATGCCTTCGGGGGGTATCGCGGAACCCGGGCTACACACTCTTCGCTTCAACTCTCTGGCTTGTCCGGACGAAGCTCGCTCAGCGAAGCCAGCGAGCGAAGTCTGGAGCCGATGACCAGGATTGAACTGGTGACCTCGTCCTTACCAAGGACGCGCTCTGCCAACTGAGCTACATCGGCCTGCCTACAGCACGCCCGCGACGAAGCTCGTCGCAAGCCAGCGAGCGAAGTCTGGAGCGGGAGACGGGGATCGAACCCGCGACCAACAGCTTGGAAGGCTGTGACTCTACCACTGAGTTACTCCCGCCTCCGCGACGCGCTCCCTTCGCTCACGTGGCGCTCCGGCGGGGTAAACCCGCGATTGCGCCCGGAGCAAACTCACGCGTCGCAACTCCAATTGCCCGCTCGTGTTTCACCGCGCCTACGTGATCTCAAATGCCGACGCGCGTCAGCGCGTCAGCCAGAAAACACAGGAGGGTTCCCTCCCCACCAACTTCTATCAGCGCGCCAACTTCGCTCCGCACGCTGGAGTGAAGTTGGTGGGGAGGGGAGGGTTCGAACCTCCGTAGCCCTAAGGCGGCAGGTTTACAGCCTGCTGCGATTGACCGCTCTGCCACCTCCCCGAATCTCTATTTCCGTCGTGCCTCCGGCGTTCACGCGTAGGGGCGTGGACACCGATAGCAATGTCATGGAATCGTGGTTGTTCGACGTCCCTGTGCAGAAGAGCGTTTCGCTGCTGCTGGAAGCCCCGATGGAGCTGGCGGAGGGATTTGAACCCCCGACCGGCTGATTACAAATCAGCTGCTCTACCGGACTGAGCTACGCCAGCCAGACAAAGAGCGAATAATAGCACTTCCCGTGCCACTGGAGCAACCAGCGTACTCCATACGCCACGTTGGGTGCCCGAGAAGCCAGAAATCCGGTAAGGACAACAACCTCAACTATTTACAACGGCTTATGGGGTTGGACGCGATCCGACGCCTGTTCGTCCCCGTTCAAGCCGCTGGCGCACAGCCTCGAACAGGACAATGCCGGTTGCGACCGAGACATTCAGGCTCGACACTTTTCCATGCATCGGTATTCGCGCGGTGAAATCGCACGTCTCCCGCACCAGACGCCGAAGACCGCTTCCCTCTGCGCCGACGACGATTGCTGTGGGGACGGTGAAATCGATTGCGTCGTACATCGTGTCGGTGTCGTCGGCCATTCCAACCGTCCAGACGCCGAGTCCCTTCAACTCGTCAAGAGTGCGAGCGATATTGACGACCTGCGCGATCTTCACGTGCGCCACCGCGCCCGCGGAAGCCTTTGCGGCGGCCCCGCTCAGCGCCGCGGCGCGCCGCGTCTGAAGGACTACTCCATCGACGCCAGCCGCGTCGGCCGTCCGCAGGATGGCGCCGAGGTTATGTGGATCTTCGATGCCATCCAGCACGACGATCAAAGCGGCCCGGTCGCCGGCCCCTCGCACGAGCTCTTCCACGCTGAAATCTGATCGAGGATCTTCCGCATCGGCGACAACCCCCTGATGCACGCCGCCCCGCGAGAGCCGGTCGAGAAGGTCATCATCCACTCGCTCGACCTTCACACCGCGTTCGCCCGCCAGCGCCAGAAGATCCTGCATGCGCCCGCTGCCACGGCGTCCAACGCGAAGCACGGTGACCCGCCCCGCGCGCAACGCCTCGAGGACCGGATTGATCCCGTAGATCACCATCTCATGCGCGACCAGCCAGCGCCCCGGCGAACTCCGTGGCACGCTGACGAGCGCTGAGGATCGGCACGATCCCGGAACGGGCCAGCAACGCTCCGCGCTCGATGGCCGGCACAGCGATATCCAGCTCGATTCCGTCGGCTTCTCCGGTCAGCGCAATCCGGATTGGATGAAAGAGCGCCTTTCCTTTGGCGCCACTGGCCAGCTGCACCTTCTTCGCGAGCGCCCGGAAGGTGTCGCGGTCGAGAAGGGGCGGCGACGCCTCCAGCTCGCGTGCCGTGGCTTCGATCACCGACGCCGCGTCTCTCGCTTCCTGGGCGATGGAGGGCCGCTCGAGCGCGCGCGCAGCGGAATAGTCGAACAGGAACGCCAGCCGCGCAGGAATCTGCTCGAGCCGATCAACAGACTGGGCGGCCACGGAAACGACCGTTTCCAGGTAGCTCATGTCCCCAGATGACGGGTCGGATACCCAGCCCGCACCTTTCAGATACGGCACCGCCAGGCGCGCCAGGCGATCGGGTGCAGCCGCCTTCAGGTAGTGGCGGTTCACCCACGCCAGCTTCTCGACATCGAACACACCGGCGCTGTGCCCCACGTCTTCGAGACGGAAGCGCGCAGCCAGCTCGTCGACTGGCAGGAGTTCCTGGTCCTCGCCCGGCGACCAGCCGATCAACGCCAGATAGTTCGTCAACGCCTCCGGCAGAAACCCTCGCGCGCGGAACTCGGCCACTGACGTTGCGCCGTGACGCTTTGACAGCGGGCTGTGATCGGGGCCCATCACCAGCGAGACGTGGGCAAACGCCGGCGGCTTCCATCCAAACGCCTCGTAGAGGAGCAATTGCCTCGGCGTGTTCGAAATGTGGTCCTCGCCGCGAATCACATGCGTGATCTGCATCAGGGCATCGTCAATCACGACGGCATAGTTGTACGCGGGCACGCCGTCGGATCGCACAAGAACCGGATCGCCAATAACTTCCGTACTGAATCGGACTTCGCCCCGGACCAGATCGTTGAACACGATGTCGCGTGGCCCATCAGGCACGCGAAACCTGATCACCGCCTTCTCGCCGTTCTCGATCCGCCGGCGGGCTTCGTCGCGCGGAACGTCACGGCACCGCCCGACATAGGCTGGCGGCCGCCCGGCGGCAAGCGCGGCCTGACGATCCGCCTCCAGCTGTTCGGTGCTGCAGAAACACTGATACGCCGCGCCTCGAGAGAGAAGCTCCACGGCATGCGCCCTGTAGATGTGCAGCCGTTCGGTTTGCCGATATGGGCCGTGGTCCCCTCCGGCCTCCACCCCTTCGGTCCAGTCGAGACCCATCCACCGCAGGTCTTCGAGAATGGCGCGCTCTGATTCGCGGGACGACCGCTCCAGATCGGTGTCCTCTATGCGCAGGATGAAGGTGCCGCCCTGCCCTTTGGCGAGCAGCCAGTTGAAGAGCGCCGTCCGTGCGTTGCCGACGTGCAGTTGCCCGGTCGGGCTTGGAGCAAAACGAAGCCGCATCACGACGGTCTCTCAGTCAAAGGAGCCTTTCGTCCGAAGGTCCTACGGAGCACTGGCACGAATCTCACGCAGCGCCTGTTCTAGGAACGCCTTTCGGCCCCGAACGCGCGCCAATACCGCGGGAGGCTTACCGCTCGACGGATAGTTGATCTGGATGCCGCTTCCTACCGCTGCTTTGAATCGAGCGGCGTAATCAGGCCCGACGTCACGAGCCAGGTAGTCGGCAACCGTGCTGTACCACTGGAGAGCCTCTTCAGCGACCACTTCGGAGCCACGCTCCGTAATCACACGGCGTTCCAGGTCTTCCGCTTCGACCAGGAACGTCGACACGCGCGTGAGGATCGCGTACACAACTTGGTCTTCCGCTGTCATGCGGTGTTGTGGCTGCGCTGTATCCGCGACCCACACCCGCCTTTCCGCCTCAACGTGCATTTCGTATGGGGCGCGAACCAGCCGATACGCGAGCACGGCGAAGCCTAACGTCAGCGGGATCCCCCAGACGAGATCGCTCACCGCGGCTTCTGGCGACAAACCCGCGCGGCCCGCGGCCCATCGGAAGTTTTCGGACCAGAACCTGTGCCACGCCCACAACACAGCCCCGACCACGACGCCAGCCACACCGAGCAGGTCGTAGGCTGGCGCCGCCGCAGCCTTGAACCATCGTCTGAGGTAGGTGCCGAATGGCGTTGCCTTGAACTCCTGGGGCATGAGGTTCCCTTAGGGGTGCCGCACCAGCAACGCCACGGCCTGGGCGGCAATCGACTCGCCCGCGCCAATCGAGTCCATGCCTTCGTTCGTCTTCCCCTTCACACTCACCTGCGATCGATCGCAGCCAAGCGCCGCTGCAACGCTTGCGCAGATGGCGTCCACGTGCGCGGCGAGCTTCGGACGCTGGGCGATGACAACGACGTCCACATTGGCCACGACGTACCCGGCCCCGGCAACGACGGCCATCGCGCGCCGGAGCAGGTCCAGGCTGTTGGCGCCCTTCCACGCCGGGTCCGTGTCGGGAAAATGCCTGCCGATGTCACCGGCACCGGCCGCGCCCAGGATCGCATCGGTCACCGCGTGACAAATCACATCGGCATCGGAGTGGCCGAGCAGCCCCTTCTCGAACGGAATCGTCACGCCGCCAAGAATCAGCGGCCGGCCCTCGACGAGCCGGTGCAGGTCGTAGCCATTGCCGATGCGCATGTGGCCAGAGCCGCTGGGCGTGCCAAGCAGCCGTTCGGCGATCTCGAGATCGTCGGGGGTGGTGATTTTCAAGTTCCTCGGGTCTCCGTCCACGAGCTGCACGTGATGCCCGGCGCGTTCGGCCAGCGCAGCCTCGTCGGTTGCGTCGCTCGAGACCGCCAACGCGTCACGCAGGACGTTCACTCGAAAGGCCTGCGGAGTCTGCGCCAGATAGATCTCGTCGCGTGACAGTGTGCCGACAATACGTCCGGCGGCATCAGCGCGCTTGACCGTGTCGCTCGCACGAACCGCGGCGATCGCCGCGCCGGTCGCGGCGGCTGCTTCAACCGTCCGTCGAATCAGGTCGTCGCTGACGAGCGGCCGGGCCGCATCGTGAATGACCACAATCTCCGCGGCGGCCGCTACCTGTTCGAACGCATGGCGCACCGAATCCTGCCGCCGGCCACCGCCTTCGACAATCACAATCGGCTTCGCGCGCGCGCGCAGATATTCCGGAGGCGCGGCGGCCAGGTCCGACGGCAGCGCGACCGCGATGTCGGTGATCGTGTCACTCTCGAGAAACGTCTCGACACTGCGCTGGAGAATGCTGCGCCCCGCGAGCATGACCAGCTGCTTCGGATGCCTCGCGCCAAAGCGAAGGCCCCGGCCCCCGGCAGCGATGATGGCGGAAACGTGTCGGCTCAGAAGGGCAATCTTATCAAGGCCGACCTGAAGGCCGGCCTCTACCAGTCTGCGCTCTACCTGGTGCGATTCGCGAGCGCGAGCCCCTCCGCGATCTTCGATTTCAGCTTGGCGATGAAACGCGCTGCCTGATCGGGTGGAAAGCCGCCGGCGGTGAACGCCGCCTTCCACTGCTCATCGGACAACCGGGACAGGAGGCGGCAGGCCCAGACCACGTCGTCGGGCGTCACGGTATCGACGACCGTGCCGTAGATGCCGTTGTACTCGAACTCGATACGGTCGCCCGTCACGCTCTTGATCAGCCGCTGCTGCTCGAAGTCCTCGAGATCGTTCCGGTTACCCTGGGCGACGCGCGCCCCAAGTACCCGTGCGAACACCGGCGCATCGATCTTGCCGAGCGAGGCTCCCAGGTCGCGTACGACGTACTGCCGCACGACGGTGCCGTCGGGGCTGGTGATGTCGTAGATCTTGTTGTTCGAGGTCTTCCAGTCCCAGTTGTTGACGATCAGGTTCGCGACGATCAGTCCCCGAAACGGCTGCGTGTGAACGAAGGGGTTCTCGTGCCATGACCACTCGCCGGCCACTTTCGCGTTCGGCAGGTGCGGCCGGAAACGGCCCGGTCCAGGGACACCATCGGGTCCCTTCTCCATCGTCCACTGTGTCAGGTAGTACGTCGGCAGCTGGTGGTACCCGATCGCCCACAGAATCCGTGAGACGACCACCTCTGTCTGTGCTTCGGGCCCGAGCTTCACGCTCCATTCAAGGCCATTCTGGTCCTTGAGGTCGTATCCGGGACTGAAGCCGTCCGGGTCCGCCTTGACGAAGATGAAGGCTGGCGGCTCCGGCTTCGGCGCACTCGCGGCCGGCCCCAGCATCAGATCGCGCGTCTCGAGATCGGCAGGCTCCTGCCACAGTTGTGAGATGTCAGTCGTCCCCGAAGGGGCCGGGACCGACTTGACAGTGCGGCCGCCGGTGCACGCAGCGCCCAGTACAGCCAGCGCGATGACGAGCAGTACAGGCAGCGCGACAGAGGCAGGCCATGGACGAGCTCTCATGAATCTGTACGGTGCACGAAGCTTGCCGGGCCCCTACGGTCCCGCTGACGGGCAGTGGAGACAATGACTTCGAGCACCGTTCAGCCAACGGCTCAGCCGACACCTCACACCACGCTGTCAGGAGATCGAACGAGCGGTTTCAACGCAGCCGGTGAACTCGATCATGCGGGCTGCGGTTGCATCGAGAATCTGCGACAGCCGGCGTTCGTCAACCTCGCGTGGCGCAAACACCACGAGCAGCGCACGCGTGGTCGCGGTCGTCACCATCGTCCGCGCTGAATCGGATGTGGGATTGCCGAACGGACCTGAGCGATCGGCCAGCGTGATCCTGCCCTCGACGTGCACGTCATCCTTCCGGATGCCGGCATAGGACTCACCGGCCGTGCCAAGCCGGAGCTCGGCGTCGCCCTCGATATGGTCAGCATCATAGAGGCCATATGGCAGCTGGAATTCGAGCGAGCACCAGTTGCACACGTCAACCATGCTGTTGATGCGCGGGAGCGTGTCGCCCTTGCGCACGCGGCGCAGCAGCGCTTCCGACGATGGGCGCGTCTTCGTCGGGTCGAGCCCGACACGCTTGTACATGGCTCGCACGGCGGTCACTTCGGCGGGGGGATTCGTGCGCACGCCCGCTTCGGCCGCGGCGAGGGGCGCATTGAGCCGCAGCTCGCGATCAACGACCGTGGCGCCGTCTAGCCACAGCGCGCCGGCGCGGACGATAGCGGCGAGCTCAGGCGCGACGGAGAGCTTCAACTGCGCTGCTCGGCGCCTGATCGGGAGGCGCGACGTGCATGTCGGATTCGGCCGCCGGCACGATGACGCGGCGGACGCGTTCGGCGAATTCGCGCGCATCGGCGCCCGTCAGATCGGTTGTCTCGATCGGCTCGTGGACGATCAGCTTCACGTGCCCGGGATAGGTCGCCAGTCGATCGCGCAGCATCACGTGACGGCTGCCGACGACGGAAATCGGCACCACCGGCAGGCCAGCCTCGAGTGCCAGGAAGAAGCTCCCGCCCTTGAACCGCGCGACGCGGCCGTCGCGGCTCCGCGTGCCTTCAGGAAAGAGGATCAGGCACAGGCCGTCCGCGGTGAGACGCGACGCCCACCCGAAGATCCGCGTTCGATCGGGACGGCGGCGATCGACGAGCATGTGTCCCGTCCGCCGAAGGTGCCAGCCCAGAAACGGAAAATTGCCGAGCGACTCCTTGGCGATGATCCGGAGCTGGTACGGGAGAGACCAGAACAGGATCGGAATGTCGTAGATGCTCTGGTGATTCGCCACGAACACATACGTCCGATCGCGCGCCAGCCGTTCAAGACCCTCGACGTCAACGCGGACACCGGTCGTGACGAGAATCAGGCGCGACCAGGTACGCGCGCACCAGTGGGCGAAGTAGCCGGTCTTCTGAAACAGGCTCGACGTAAGCGACAGTGTACCGAGGACGATCGTGTAGACAGCGATGGCCGGAATCAGGAAGAAGACGGTCCGCCACCAGTGATAAGGAGGGAGTCGCATTGCGGAGCGCCGGCTATTTGCCGGCTGCTGCCGCGGAGGGTGGCATCTGCGGCCGCGGCCGCCGGCTGACGTCACCGTCCGCCTGCACGACCGGCGCAGGCACCGGCGCGGCCTGAGTAGCCATCCCGGAGTCGATGAAGCGTCCAAAAATCATCTTGCCGGCGGTCGTCTGCAACACGCTCGTGACCACGACGTCGATCGTCCGGCCGATCATCTTCCGCGCATTGTCAACGACCACCATCGTGCCGTCGTCCAGGTAGGCCACGCCCTGGTTGTACTCTTTGCCTTCCTTGAGGATGAACACCTTCATGATCTCGCCGGGCAGCACGACCGGCTTGAGCGAGTTGGCGAGCTCGTTGATGTTCAGCACCTCGACGCCGCGAAGCTGGGCCACCTTGTTCAGGTTGAAGTCGTTCGTGACGATCTTGCCCTGCAGCGAGCGGGCGAGCTCGATCAGCTTGAGATCGACTTCGCGGACCTCCGGAAAGTCCACGTCGGAAATCATCACCTCGACGCCGGACATCTTCTGGATCTTCTGCAGGATGTCGAGGCCGCGCCGGCCGCGATTCCGCTTCATCGAGTCCGACGAGTCGGCCACCAGCTGCAGTTCCTTGAGCACGAACTGCGGGATGACCAGCGTCCCGTCCATGAACCCGGTTTCGCAGATATCGGCAATGCGGCCGTCGATGATGACGCTGGTGTCGAGAATCCTGAACCGCTTGCGAGGCCCGGAGGACCTGAACAGTCCGATGATGTTCTCGGGCCTCAGCCAGTCGCCCTTGCGGCCGCCGATGACCAGCCCGAGGTACGGCAGCGACAGCAGGATGACGCTGTGAAGGAACACGACGCGGCCATCGCTCAGGTTGGCCCAGTAGAGTGCCGCGCCGATGGTGCTGGCGGCACCCAACCCAACTGCGCCACCGAGCAGCGCACCGACCATGTGCGGAACCGAGATGTCGCGAAGACGAATCTCGAGACCGACCACCGCCAGACCGAGCGCCACGCCAAAGAGCGTGTTGACGATCTCGCCGCCGACGAGCGGCTGCAGCTGGTGGGCGGAGTAGGCGACCGCTGCGATGAAAACAAGGCGCGCGAGCAGAAACCAGGCCATGAAGAACCCTCAGGAGCCACGCTATGAAGTGATGAACGTTAGAACCGCCAGCCCTGAAAATCAAGCCGATTCGCCCTCGTTACCCGAGGCCGAGGCCGGCGTCTCGAGTGAAGAATGATGGCCTAAATCAGCTGATCGAGCGCCTCCCCGACTGTCCTGACGCCAACACGTTCCACTTCGCCAGCGTGTTCATCATCTGGATCGAGGTTTGCCGCAGGCATGATGATGCGCGTGAACCCCATCTGGACCGCCTCGCGGATTCGGAGCGGCGCCTGCGGAATCCCGCGAATCTCCCCGCTGAGCCCGATTTCGCCGAACACCGCCGTCGCCGGCGCCAGGCCGCGGTTGCGGACGCTCGACGCCACGGCCGCCGCCACGCTCAGGTCGGCCGCGGGCTCGTCGATTGAGACCCCTCCGGCGATGTTCACGTAGACGTCGTCGCCTGCGAGGCTGAGACCGGCGCGCTTCTCGAGGACGGCGAGCAGGAGCGACAGCCGATTCTGATCGATGCCGATGGCCATGCGGCGTGCATTTCCGTACGTGCTCGTGCTGACGAGCGCCTGCACCTCGACCAGGATCGGCCGTGAGCCTTCGACGCAGCACAGGACCGCGGACCCTGGTGTGCCGGTTGCGCGCTCGGAGAGGAACAGCTTCGACGGGTTCGGCACAGCGCGAAGACCGGTGCCTGTCATCTCGAAGACGCCGAGCTCGCTCACTGCACCGAAGCGGTTCTTCACGGCGCGGACCACGCGGTGGGAATGGTGACGCTCGCCCTCGAAATAGAGCACGGTGTCGACGACGTGCTCGAGGACTTTCGGGCCGGCGAGGCTGCCGTCCTTCGTCACGTGACCGACGAGCACCGTGGGGATGTTCTGCCCTTTGGCGGCGAACAGAAACTGCGTGGCGGCTTCCCGTACCTGGCCGATGCTGCCCGGAGCGGACTGAAACTTGAGAGAGAAGACCGTCTGGATCGAGTCCACGATCACGAGCGCGGGTCGTAGTCGCGCAATCTCCTCGAGGATGCGCTCGATGCACGTTTCGGAGAGGAGGTAGAGCGGCGCCGCGCCGATGCCGAGGCGGTCGCCGCGGCTCTTGATCTGATGCTCCGACTCTTCACCGGAGGCGTAGAGGACCGGGCCGATCTCACGCGCGAAATGTCCCGCCGCCTGCAGCAGCAGCGTCGATTTGCCGATGCCCGGCTCGCCGCCGAGCAGCACCAGCGAGCCTGGAACGACCCCGCCGCCCAGCACGCGGTCGAACTCACCGATACCGGTCGAGAGCCGAAGCGCATTCGCGGTCTCGACCTCCGCATACAGCCTGGCGTTCGAACCGGCGCCGAACTGCGCGTAGCGGTTCTCGCTTCTGCCGGCCGGCGCAGATTCGGCCTGAAGACGCTCCTCGACGAAGGAATTCCAGGCGCCACAGTCGGCGCAGCGGCCCATCCACTTCGGCGACTGCGAGCCGCACTCCTGGCAGACGAAGACATTCTTCGGTGGTTTCATGACCCGTGACCAGTGTCAGGGCGAAGAATGACAGGGCAGGTCCGGCTAGTCATAGTGGCGCTCGATGCGCGTGCCGAGGCGGCAGACGATCTCCCAGGGAATCGTGCCGATCGCGGCGGCCACTTCACGCGCGTCGATCTGCTGCCAGCTCTCGTCGCCCTGACGGCCGAGGATGACGACTTCGTCTCCAGGCGCGACCTCGCTCACGTCGGTCACGTCAACGGTGATCATGTCCATCGACACAGCGCCGACGATCGGCGCCCGTATGCCGCGAATCAGGACCTGCCCACGTCCGCTGAGCCGGGTGTCGAGTCCATCGGCGTATCCCGCCGGAACGACCGCGATGGTCCGCGGCGCGTCGGCTTCATAGCGCCATCCGTACCCGACGCCCTCTCCCGGCCGCACACCCTTGACGGCTACCACTCGACTCGTCAGCGACATCACGGGCTGCAGCGGCAGCGTGGACGCAAGCGGAGGCGGAACGATGCCGTAGAGCAGAAGTCCGGGGCGGACGGCGTCGTACCACACGCGCGAATCGCGGAGCATGGCAGCGCTGTTGGCCGCATGCTTCACAACGGCGCGCCCGCCGTCGGGCGGACTCGCGGTCCGGCTGAAGCCGGACACGATGTCGAAGGCGGCATCAAACCGCTCGCGTTGCACATTGAACACCGGGCTCTCAGGCTCGTCTGCCGCCGCGAAATGTGTGAACACTCCTTCGAGGCGCAGGTGCTCGCTCGCGAACACCTCGGGCAGAGTCCAGCGGAGGTTCTCGTGGCGAAAGCCGAGTCGATTCATCCCGGTGTCGATCTTGAGGTGATAGCCGATCGGTGATCGCCGCTTCGCCGCTGCAGCATGCACGGCGCGCGCCGCACCTGGCGTTGAAATCGTCGGCGTCAGCGAATACTCGAACAGTCCGTCGAGATCGCTGACGCTCAGCGCGCCGAACACGAGCACCGGCACGCGCACGCCGGCGCGCCGCAGGACAATGCCCTCTTCGATGTCGGCGCACGCGAGCATGGTGGCGCCCGCCTGTTCGAGCGCCAGCGCGACACGTTCCGCACCGTGCCCGTACGCGTTCGCC
>DATLLQ010000284.1:0-7110 GCA_035537775.1 Vicinamibacterales bacterium
GAACACGCGCGCCGCGTACCGTTCGTGTGCGCCAATGGGCCCGGTGTGATCGAGCAGCGACCCCAGATCGCCGACGCTGACCGACAGATCCGACCGCAGCAGGTTCTCGCCGAAGAAGTCAAAGAACACCCGGCCAACCGGCGATTTGAGGAAGGCCGTGCCACCGGTATGACCGGGTGTGTGCCAGGAGTACTCGTACTCCTGGCCAAACTTCATGAGCGCCGTCGCCAACGGCGGCAGCATGATCTCCAGATACCGCCGCATCGAGGCATTCACGCGCCCGCCGACGAATGCCGCGGTGTCCTCGAGCGTCCAGACGAATTCGTTGACCATCTCCATCACCTCGATCGGAATCGAGGTGGCCTCGCCCCGCTCGGCCATGAGGAAGATGGGAATGCCGCTGTTACGGGATCGAATCAGCTCGAGCACCCGCCACGCCCTGTCGTGCCCGTTGTCGTCACCAAGTGACCAGTCGAGGAGGATCGCGTGGATGGCGGAGTCCGACACGATGACGGACGTCCCGTCCTCGGCCGAAGTGGCTTCGATCACCTCGATGCTGCGTTCTTCCAGCTCTTTCACGAGCGCGCGGACCGCCCGGCCTTCCGCGGTCGGGCTCATGAGCTCGTCGTCGATGACGAGTGCCCGCAGGCGCATTCGCTTGGTGCTTCGTTCGATCATGGGGTGACCTCGCGCGCGGCGCGCCTCATTCAGACAATTCGTTCCAGCGGAAGAAGGTCACGGCGCTGGCGTCGGGTTCGCCGAACCACTTCCCGTACAGGCGCATCAGCTCGCCGGATGCGCTCAGCCGTGCCAGCGCCCGGTCCACCATCAGGTGGAAGCCTTGGTCACCGGCGTCCATTGCCAGCGCGAGGGGCTCGGGCGTAAACAGCCGATCGAGGACGATGAGCTGGTCTCCGGCCCCCCCGCGGCGCACCGCGTCGAGCAGGATGGCGCGCTCACCGAACAAGGCGTCCGACTCGCGACTGCGCACGGCGTCCAGACCTGCAGCGTAGGTGGGGACGGCGACAGCCGTGGTGGTGACGCCAAGGTCGCTGATGCGCTTCGTCAGCCATCGCTCGGCAGTGGTGCCGCTCACGGCGGAGAACGCGCGCGCCCGCAACACCTGCGTCGCGGACGCCCGCCAGGTCGGCCGGAACGTCTGGCCCTTGCCGCTCAGGACGTTTCGCAGCTGCGCCGGCGCGTCGGCGCGCATCAGCACGCCGATGCCGCCCGGAAAGATCGGCGTCGAAAACGCCACGAGCTCCCTGCGATCGAGCGTCACCGTGTCTGCGCCGCACAGCAGGTCAACGGTTCCGTTCTGCACGGCGCTGAATCGTTCCTGTGGAGTGACCCTCACCCACTCGACCTTGGGCGCGCCGACCTGGCCGGAGCGCGTGATCTGGTCGACGACGGCCTGGCAGATGGAGATGGAGTAGCCGGTGGGGCCCGACACGCCGTCCGCGGAGTACGAGAAGGGCCGTGCGTCAGCGCGATAGCCGAGGCGAATCTTGCCGGTGTCACGAATCCGGTCCCGTAGCGTGGACGGTGAGCTTTGTGCGGTCAGCAGCGTGATCGCCGCAAGCAGGGCGATCGCCCCGGTGGCGACCGTCACCCGATGCCAGCGACCGTGAGTCGTTCGCGGGCTGATCATGGCTGAACTCCTTTCGGCCGGCGACTGGACGGGCCGTTACGCGGCACGCGGAAGCTCCACACGCGCCTTCGCGCTGAACCGCGGCGCAATGAATCCCCAGATCACGAGCCCGATGCCCCACGCGACCATGCCGCCAAAGACCGCGTCCTTGCCCGATGCGTAGATGGCGAAGACGCTGTAGACGAGTGCGACGAGCATGACGAACATGTTTCGCCGGTACCTCGGGTTGACCACGCCGGCCGCCTGCATCATCACCGGCAGCGCCGACAGCGCGATGATGTACGGGACCACGTTGGTCACGACGGCCAGGTTGACGAGGGTGCTGAACTGGTCGCTGAGCGACGGCGAGATGGTGGAGAGCGCGAGCAGCGACTGGACGACGCCCATCACCAGCATGCCGGCGATCGGCGCCTCCATGCGGTTGACCTTGCCGAAGAGCGCGGGGAACATGCGCTCGTCGGCCGCCGATTTCGCGGTCTGCGCGATCGTGAACTGCCAGCCGAGGAGCGAGCCGAGGCACGCGACGACGGCGAGCCCCATGATGATCGACCCGATCGTCGGATTGAACATCTTCGCGTAAGCCAGGCCGAACGGTCCGGTGGATTCCGCGAGCTCCATGTTCGGCACGATGCCCTGGATGACGGTCGTCGAGAGGATGTAGATCACCGCGGCGCCGAGCGTGCCGAAGAGGCACGCGAGCGGAACGTCCCGCTTCGGGTTCTCAACCGCGGCCGAGTTCTGCGCGGCGGACTCCATGCCGAGGAACGCCCACAGCGTGAGCGCGATGCTCGAGGCCATGCCTGCGCCGAGGGTCAGGCCCTGCGGGTTCCACGCCGCGGAGAACGTCGACGGTCTGAACCAGAGCCAGCCGATGACGGACAACAGCCCGACCGGGATGATGACGCCCCACACGGTGATCGATCCGATGCGTCCCGTGATCTTCGGGCCGCCGAAGTTCGCAACCGTCGTCAGCCAGAGCAGCGCGATCACGCCCATGCAGGTCGCGATCGGCGTGGCCGAGAGCCAGGGAAAGAAGCCTGCCAGATAGCCGACGGCGGAGATGGCAATGGCGACGTTGCCGATGGCGAGGGACAGGAAGTAGAGATAGAAGACCTGGAAGTACCCGGCCTTCCCGTATGCATCCTCCGCGTACGCCGACATGCCGCCCCGGCGCTGGTTGAAGAGACCGGCCTGGGCAAATCCGTAGGCGATGGCCATCGAGCCGATCGCCGTCACCAGCCACGACAACAGCGAGATCGCGCCGACCTTGGCCATGTTGGTCGGCAGCATGATGATGCCCGACCCCATCATGTTGACGGCGACGATGAACGTCAGCTGGGTCAGGGTCATCTTCTTCTTTTCCATCGGTCCCTCCTGGCCGGCACTCGCTCGACGCCTACTCACGGACCACGTACGTGTAGAACCGGATGCCGTTGTCCGTCCGCTCCTGGAACACGCCCTGGACCTCGTAGTTGAAGCCCGGGAACTGGTTGAACGACTCCTGGAACGCCAGGAAGTAGTCGAGCATCGGCCGCGCCCGGTCGTCCCAGCGCTCGCCGGGCACGACCACGCCGATGCCGGGCGGATAGATCAAGGCGAGGGTGGCGGAGATCCGTCCCTTCACCTCGGTGAGCGGCACGTAGTCCACCTTGTTGGCGACAAGCGCCTGGTAGGCGTCGCGAGGCGGGATCGCCAGCTCCGGAAAGCTCGACGCGCGGAAGCACTCGCGCTGCAACTGCTTGACGCGCCGCGTGCGATAGAAGCTGTGCATCTCGTTGCAGACCTGCCGCAGCGAGTAGCCGCGATAGCGGTCGCGCTGCGCCGCGTACAGCGTCGGCAGCACCTCGGCGAGCGGCGCGTCGCGATCCCACGCCTCCTTGAACTTGACCAGCTTGGCGATGAGCGTATTCAGCTTGCTCTCGTCCTCGGCCGGCGTCATCAGGAACAGGATGCTGTTGAGATCGCACTTCTCCGGGACGATGCCCTGCTCGCGGAGGTAGTTGGCCACCACGGTCGCCGGCACGCCGAAGTTGAGGTATTCGCCGCTGGCGCGATCGATCCCGGGCGTCAACAGGGTCAGCTTGTTCGGATCGACCATCGCGTAGCCATCCGCGTAACCGCTGTAGCCGTGCCAGCGGCTGCCGGGATTGAAGTTCCAGCACTGTTGCTCGTGCTTGATGACTTCGGTCGGGATGTCCTCCCACGGAACGTTCTCCAGATCGGCCGTGACACGGGAGCTGCGAATCGTCACGACGTCGGGAACGAACGGGTCGAAGAACCACTGTTCCTCGGCCGTGCGGCCGGTGCGGGCGTAGTAGCGGCAGAACTCGCGGAACTTCTTGCGCGTCTCGATCGCCAGCTCGATGCAGCGGTCCCACAGCATCTGGCCGCCAAGGCCTTCGTGAATCTTCGCGTTCACGTCGAGCGACGCGAACAGCGGATAGAAGGGCGAGGTCGAGGCGTGCATCAGGAACGACTCGTTGAAGCGCTTGTGGCCGACGAATCGCTGCTGTCCACGAATGTGCTCGTCACGCTTGTGGATCTGCGACGCCTGCGAGAATCCGGCGAGCTGCTTGTGGACCGACTGCGTCGAGAAGAGCCCCGGCATCTCAGGCCCGAGGCCGGTCAGGCGCATCGGGCTGTGGTCCTCGAACAGTGGGTGGAACGCGTTGTAGCCGATCCACGCTTCGTCCCAGAGCACGTAGTCGCACAGCGAGCCGATCCGTTCGAGTACCTTGCGGACGTTGTAGATGGTGCCGTCGTAGGTGGCGAGCTGAATGCACGCGAGCCGGAACGGCCGCGGCCGCTGCCAGCGACTCTGATCAGTGACCAGCGGGTTGGCCCGGATCTGGTCGCGCAGGTACGTCTCGTCCCACGCGTCCCAGTCGACGGCGCCGATCATGCCGAAGGCGTTGCGCGCGGTCGGCAGGAAGATCGGGATGGCGCCGGATTGCACGAGCGCTCCCTGGTGCAGCGACTTGTGGTTGTTGCGGTCGAACAGCACGAGATCGCCTGCCTGCAGGACCGCGTTGGCGACCACCTTGTTTGACGTGCTGGTGCCATTCAGGACGAAGTAGGTCCGGTCGCCCCCGAAGACGCGCGCCGCGTGGCGCTGGGCGTCCGCGGCGGCACCGTCGTGGATCAGCAGGTCGCCGAGCCGGACGTCGGCGTTGCACAGATCGTTGCGGAAGATGCTCTCCCCGAAGTGCTTGAAGAACAGCTGGCCGGCGGGCGACTTGCGGTAGAACTGGCCGCCCTGGTGTCCCGGGCAGTCGAACGCGACGTTGGCCTCGCTGTCGTAGGCCATGAGTCCGCCGAAGAACGGCGGCAGCAGGCCCAGCCCGTACCGGACGATGCTGGCCACCACCTGCTTGGCATAGAACGCGGGCGTCTGCTGTCCGAGGTAGATGTAGCCTTCCACTTCGCCGGTCAGGCCGAGTACGGCGATGTCGGAGATGTGGTGGGAATCGGCGAGCGCCCAGAGCGGCATCTGGAATCCGAGGCTGCGGACGTTACGTGCCATCTCGCGTGCCCGCTCGCGGCGATCGCCGTCGATCAGCGCGATATAGGCGCCGACCCCGGCATCCTCGGAGAGATCCCGGTCGAAGCGGTCCGTCGTCTCGATCTCGTACTGCTCGGCGGCCAGATGCTCGAGGAGCTGCCGCGTCTGCTCGTCGTTGCGGTCGACGATCGCCACGATCTTCAGCAGCTTGTGAAACGGAATCGGAATGGTCGGAATCCTGACCGGAAAGTCCGCGGTCGGCGCCGGGCGTTCAGGTGGACGCCGATCGTCGGCACGCGCCGGTGCTTCAATAACTGTAGGCAATGAACACCATCCCGTAGCGGAAGTTGGCCGTCCGGCCGCTGCTCTGCTCCACGGCCAGCCCCGGGTCCGCGAACGCGCCGGTGAGCGTCAGGGTGAAGTTCTTGTTGAACTTCCAGTCGGCGTAGCCGTCGATCTCGAAGGCGATGTCGTGGGAGGTGACGTTCGGCCCGAAGGCCGCCGGAACGTCGTTCAGGAACTTGTAGTAGATCACGCCGGCGCCAAGCGTGGACGTGGGCGCGACGTGTACGCGCGCGACGTGCGACTTCAGATTGGAGTTGACGAGAAAGTACTCACCCGCGATCTCCCCCTGCCACCACGTGCTCCAATCGTAGAAGCCCAGGAACAGTGGGTCGAATGACTCGTTGATCGCTGTCGCGGGGTTGTCGCCCTCGAAGAACGCGTAGCGGTAACTGAGTTTCGGTGACCAGGCGACCTTGCTGAAGGTGTAGGCGGCCTCCGTGCTCCATCCGTCAGACCGGAGCAGGTCCCCGTTGCGCTCGTGCGCATATTCGAGCTCGAAGTACAGGTCCTTGACCGCGGTGAAGGGCGCCGTGTACGCCCGCGCGTAGAAAATGTTCATGCCGTCGCGCAACGGCCTCACCTCCGGTTTCGCGAACGCCCTCATGTAGGTCGCGCCGAACGTGGACGTCTCGCCGATCCGGTATTCGTAGTTGGCGCCCGATACCCCGCTGCCGGTCTCGTTCTCCGGAAGGTCGTCCTTGTTCAGATAAAAGCCCTCGACAGTGTGCCCGCCACCCGGCTTGAACCGGCCGATGCCCGCGAGCTCGAAGGCCTTGCGCGCATTGCTCCAGTAGCCGCCGCGACTGCCGCCCTCCGCTGCGCCGTCCCACACCAGGAAGGCGTGACCGATCGTGTAGACTGCGCGTCCGAAGAGCAGGTCGATGGCGTTCTCGTCGAAGCCGGAGAGCGACGTGCCTGATCGCCACCCGATGTTGAGGTCGTCCGGTCCGAACGACTGCTGGAACGTTCCAAGAATCGGCCGCGGTGAATCGAAGGTACGCTCACCGACGACACTCGCTTTTCCGTAGAGCTCGCTGGTGTTTGGCAGCTTGTAGACGCCGGTCAGAGCCGGCCTCACGAAGGCTTCGAACCAGTGATCGCCCCAATCGACTCTGACGTTCTCCTTCGGATCGGTGAAGAGCGAGTTCCCAAAGCCGAATGCTCCCCATGCTGCATCGACATTGAACGTCCACTCGATCGCGGAGGGCAGCCCGGTGGGACGCTCTGTCGGTTTTGCCGGATCCTGTGCGAACGCATAGCTCGCAACGAACACTACGAGTGCTGCCGCGATCGACAGTCGAACAAACATCAGCCGAGCATCCCGGCAGCGAGGCTGCAGGTCTCCTGCCATCGACCGCGCACGGGGCCACACTCGCGTGTTACTTCGCGAGGGCTTTGTGTCGGATGGATTCGGCCGTGTGACGGCGCGACCACGTGCGCCATGTCGGGGCCTTGTTACGGGCGTCACCGCATTTGGTGACGCAGCACATCAGCCGCGGTGTCTTTTCTTCACGCGCAGTTGTGCCATCGAGCGCGCGAGCGACGCATTGACGGCTGCGACCTCTTCGTCCGCGAGCTTGTCCTGGAGCCGGGCGGCCGCTCGCTGACGCGC
>DATLLQ010000285.1:0-5575 GCA_035537775.1 Vicinamibacterales bacterium
GCGGTGGACTATCGCGGTTATGGGCTGAGCAGCGGCCGACCGTCGGAAGAGGGCGTCTACCGTGATGCCGAGGCGGTGGTGAAGCACGCGGCCGCGGCCAAGCCGAAACCAGCCGGGCGGCCGCTTGTGTTCTGGGGCCGATCGCTCGGCGGTCCGATTGCCGCCGCGGCAACGCACACAGTTCGTCCCGACGGGCTGATTCTGGAAAGCAGTTTCGCAAACAAAGCTGCGGTCATCCGATCGAATCCGGTGCTCAGGATGCTCAACGTCTTCGGCGCGTATCGCTTCGAGACGGTGAAGCTGTTGAAAGACTTCAGCGGGCCGGTACTGGTGCTCCACGGGAACCGTGATTCGATCGTGCCGTTCGCGCTCGGACGCGAGCTGCACGATCTGCTCAATTCCCCCAAAAGATTCGTCGAGATTGCGGGCGCCGATCACAACGATCTGATCGACGCCTCGCGGACCGACTATTGGACACCGGTGCTCGATTTCGTCAGGAATCTGGGTGGTCGCACGCAACTGCCCCGTAACGGCGCCGTCCACAAGTAATTTCGAATCCCGGATTGCGTCTCGCATAGCATTGTGGCGGAGTTGCCATGAAGCACCTGATGCTCGCTCTGCTGATCGTCTGTTCGGCGCTGGTCTCCGGACGTGCGCTCGTCGCGCAATCGCGCGATTGCTCTCCAGCGGCGGGACTGAACTTCATCTGCGGGATCCAGAATCCCGAGGACGTGGTCGTCATTCCGCGCACGAGTGGGCTGGTGGCGAGCGGGATGGCTCCGGGCGCCGGACTGACGTTCGTCGACACGCGAACGAAGAGCGTGCGCAAGCTGTACGCACCTGGCGGCGCGAATGTAAATCACGATCGCAAGCGCTTCGCTAACTGTCCCGCGCCGCTCGATCCGAAACTGGCCGTTCTTCACGGTCTCGCGCTCCGGCCGGCCGGGACGCGCTTCACGGTCTACGCAACCAACCATGGCGGGCGCGAGTCAATCGAAGTGTTCGAGCTGAACGTCGGAGCGGGCGGTGCGAGTCCCTCGTTGTCCTGGATTGGCTGTGTCCTGCTGCCGCCGAAGCTCGCCGCCAACAGCGTGGCCGCGTTCTCGGATGGGACGCTCGTCGCGACGGTACTCTTCCTGCCGGGCAGGACGTTCGAGGACGCCTTCGCTTTTCGTAACACCGGCATCGTCCTGCAGTGGACGCCGGGTTCGCCCACGTTCGTGGAGCTGAAGGGCACCGAGCTCGTTGCCAACAACGGCATCGAGACGGCGCCCGACGATCGCGAGTTCTACGTGGCTTCGACGACGATGCGGCGGGTGTACGCGTTTTCGCGGGCCAAGCCTGGCGGCGGGCCGCTGCGGTTTGCGCAGTTGAAGGATTTCGGACCCGATAACGTGCGGTGGACTTCCGACAATCGTCTCATCACCGCCGGATTGATCGACGACGAGCCCGCGTGCGGCGGACGGCCGAAGAACGAGGCCGGTATCCGCTGCCCGATGGGTTATGCCGTGGCGGCGATTGACCCGAAGACGATGACCGCAACCGAAATCGCGCGCGGACCGCGAACGCCATCATTCACCGGCACGGCCATGGCAGCTCTCGTCAACAACGAGCTGTGGCTCGGCTCGTTCTTCGCCGACCGGCTCGCCTACCGGTCCTTGAAGCAGTAGACGACTATTTGGTCGTCCCGTCGATCAACGCGTAGATCCGCTGGACGCCGAGCACTGGCACCGCGGGGTTGGGGAAGCGCTCCTTGTGCTTGGAAAGGTCGGCGCGCTTGGCGGCTTCCTCGGCGGAGACTCCCTGTTTCTTCAACGCGCTGACCGTGCTCCACACGTCCCGCAGATAGGCTGCGAAGTAGTCGATCTTGGCCTTGTCCGTGAACGCCTCGCCGTGGCCCGGGATGACTGTGTCGAAGTCGAGCTTCTTCAGCTCCTCGAGCGTGGCCGCCCATTCGACGGGGTACGAGTCGCTCAAGTTGGAGGTGCTCGCCGTCAGCAGGTCGCCAGTGATGACGGCCTTCTCCTTCGGCAGGTAAACCACAACGTCGCCCGCGGTGTGACCGCGACCGAGATAGCGAATCTGGATCTCGCGATCGCCCCTGAACAGCGTCATCTGTGTCGTCAGCGTGACGTTCGGCGGCGTCGGGCGCAGCTCTTTCTGCGAGGCGTAGTTGTTCTCGACCGAGGTCAGCTGCGTCTGCAGCTTGCCGCGCGCCGCCGCGTCCTGCTCGCTGGCGATGCGCTTTCTGAGATTCTCGATCTGGCCATCCAGCGTCTTGACGTTGTAGAAGCTCTGATAGAGCGGCTTCGACACGGGATCGTCGAGGAGCGCCCGTCGTGTGAACTCGTGGCCGATGATCTGCACGCCTGGCGCGAAGATCTGGTTGCCGTGCGCATGGTCGAAGTGGAAGTGCGTGTTGACGACCGTCGTCACCGGCTTGTCGGTGATCGCCTTGATTTCTTCGAGCAGCACCCACGCCGCGGCCGGAGACACATGGTCGTCGACGACGATGACGTCGCGGTCGTTGACGATGACCGTCGAGTTGCCGATGACTGTCAGCGCTCCGGTTCCGATGGCGTGGTAGATGCCTTCCTTGACCTTGTTGAACCGGAAGGCCTTGCCGGAAAACGTCGTTCCGGCGGGACGCTGGGTCTGTGCCGCCACCGTATCTCGACGGTGATCGACCAGCGCGGCGGTGAAAAGCAGCAGAACAGTGGCAATAACGAGAGCGGAACGGCGCATCAAGACCTCCCGGTACGAAGAGGATTATCCACTCCTCGACGCGATATACTTCCTTAACACCAACGGCCCACCGGGATCCGGCAGTTCGTCCTGTTTTTGTTGCGCGTGCGCGCCTGAGCTGCCGTTGACGCAAGTTTTCCGAGGCCCCAGGCCGACACAGTCGGCAGACACTCCATGAACATCACGACATCAGACACACGCAGTACCCGTATTGCCGTTTTCATCGACTTCGACAACGTTGAAATCGGCGTCAAATCCACTATCGGCGGCCAGTTCGACATCGGCCTCGTCCTCGAAGCCATCAAGGAACGCGGCGAGATCGTCACCAAGATCGCCTACAGCGACTGGAAGCGCGCCGGCGACTACAGCCGGCTGCTCACGCAGCATGCGATTCGCATGGTGCAGCGCAACCTCACCCCGGGCGGCGACAAGAACGGCGCCGACATCACCATGGCCCTCGATGCGCTCGAGATGGCCTTCACCCACGACCACATCAACGCCTTCGTCATCGTCGGCGGCGACAGCGACTTCATCTCCCTCGTCGAGAAACTCAAGCAGTACGGCCGCAAGGTCATCGTCGTCGGCGGACGGCAGTTCACGTCCGTGACGATGCAGCGGAACTGCCATGAGTTCATCGCCTACGAGAACCTCGTGCGCAGCACCGATCACCGCAGCCGCGGCGATCGCGGCGGGCGGCACGCCCACACCGGCGCCGGCGGCGCGAGCGACATCGCCAAGGTGCTGCCGTTGGTGAAGCGCGCGCTGAAGGTGCTCTCGGAGCGCGAGGTTGCGCCGCAGCTCGGCCTGCTCAAGAGCACGCTGCTGCAGCTCGACTCGACGTTCTCCGAGCGCGAGTACGGTGCCAGCAGCTTCCGCGACTTCATGGAGAAGGTGGAGCAGACCGGCGCCGTGTCGCTGAAGCAGACCGGGCGCAGCATGCTCGTCGAGTCGCGCGAGACGGGCGACAGCGAAGTCACCGAGACCCCCGAGAGCGCGGGCAGCGAGCAGCCGATGCCGCAGGCTCCTGCGCCTGTCGAGGGCGACGAGGGCGAGGCGCCGCCGCAGGCGGCATCAGCAGCCCCGCAAGCGACGATGTCGCAGCAGGACGGCGTGCGGGCGGTGCAGAATGCGTTCGTCGGCGCGCCAGCGACGCTGCGCTGGCCGATGTACGTGCGCCAGGCGAAGCAGTTCCTGCGCAGCGCCATCGAGGGCTTCGACGAGCGCAAGTACGGCTTCCAGTCGATCGTCGATCTGCTGCGTGCCGCCGGCAAGGATGGCGTGCTGCGCATCGAGCGCGATCGCCAGGGCGCGGTCCGCGTGTTCCCCGGCCACAACCTGCAGCGGTCGCCGAGCACGTCCTCGCCGGTGACAGGTGAGCCGATCGCCGATGAGGACGTGCAGCCGATCGACACGACGGCGGCGCAGCTCGGCCTGACCAGCGGCATCGCCGAAGTGGTCAGTGACCCGCCGATTGCCGAGGGTCAGACGATCGACGACGAGATCATCGACGAGCCGCAGCCGGACGTGGAGCCGGATGGCACGCCGACGAGGAAGGCGAAGGGGGCAAGGAAGACGTCCACCGCTCGCGCGTCGAAAACGGTCAAGGCCAAAGCGGTCAAGACGACGCGTGCCCGCAAGGCACCCTCGCGGACGAAGGCTCAGCGATCGGAGTAAGACGTTTCGGTGTACCCGCCGCGCGGTGTCCATTGGATGCGCCGCACGGTGGGTACGCGGGCGCCTGGCTGGCGCACGTAGATCAGGATCTCGTCGTAGCGGTCCTTGACCGGTTCGACGATCTGGATGGCGATGCCGCGCGCTTCCTCGATGCGTTCGGCTTCGACGTCCATCACCATCATGTGCTCGGCGGACGTCGCCTTGATCACCGCCCAGCCGACGCGCGGCCGGTTGCGGGCGTTGTCCGCCATCTCGTTGAGCGAACGGGCAAGATGGTTGACGGCGCGGTCCTCGGCGGTGCGCAGCTTCGGGTCCGGCACCATCAGGTAGCCGACGCCGAGCAGGCATAGCACGCCGAGCGAAGCGACGGCGGCGCCAAGCAGCTTGCCGAACATGACGGTGCCGATGCTACCTTAGATCGATCCATGGCGACGAACTACACCGCGAAAGACATCACCGTCCTCGAGGGGCTCGAGCCGGTCCGCAAGCGCCCCGGCATGTACATCGGGGGCGTCGGCACCGCCGGCCTGCACCACCTGGTCTGGGAGATCCTGGACAACGCCGTCGACGAGGCGATGAACGGCTACGCCTCGAACATCTCGGTGACGCTGCACAAGGACGGCAGTTCCGTCACCATCACGGACGATGGCCGCGGCATGCCGGTGGACAAGCACCCGGCGACGAAGAAGAGCGCCGTCGAGGTGATCTTCACGGTGCTTCACGCGGGCGGCAAGTTCGAGCAGGGGAACTACAAGACCTCCGGCGGTCTCCACGGCGTCGGCGCCAGCGTCGTCAACGCGCTCTCCACCGAGTTGCGCGCGACCGTGAAGCGCGACGGTGCGACGTGGGAGATGTCGTTCAAGCGCGGCCAGCCGACCGGCCCGCTGAAGAAGATCGGCCCGGCGCGCGGCACCGGCACCACGGTCTACTTCCACCCGGACTCGACGATCTTCCCGAAGATTGAATTCGATCCCGCGCTGATTCGCGAGCGGCTCGAGATCGTCAGCTACATCCACAAAGGCGTTCGCGTCACCTTCGAGAACGAAGCGGACGGGACCAGGGAAGTGTTCGAGCACCAGGAGGGGCTGGTCGACTTCCTCCGGAAGATCGTCACGGAGCGCGGCGCCAGGCCCGTCCACGAAGCCCCGTTCGTGCT
>DATLLQ010000286.1:0-8395 GCA_035537775.1 Vicinamibacterales bacterium
CGTCCGTACGACGGCAGCTCGAGCGGGCTCATCGTCAGCCCTGAGAATGCCCGCATGCAGCTCGAGACGTTTCTGCGCCGCGCCAGCCGTGAACTGCTGATCTACGACTCGAAGCTGACCGACAAGCGAATCCATCAGGTCCTGAACGAACGGGCCAAGGCCGGGGTAGAGATCCGGGTGATCGGCCACGCCGGCGAGGGCTCGGGCATTCCGTCGCGGGGGCTGGACTCCAACCGCCTGCACCTGCGGGCCATCGTCCGGGACGGCAACGCCGCCTTCGTGGGCAGCCAGAGCCTGCGCAAGGTCGAACTGGACGAGCGGCGCGAGGTCGGGATCTCGGTCCGCGAGCCGTCGGTCGTCCAGAGGATCCGGGAGACGTTCGAGAGCGACTGGCCCGTCCATGCCTCCCGCTCCAGCATGCATGGGGTCCAGCGAGTCAACCTCTGGCGGTAGGCATGACATGAAGGGCACAGCTGTTACGCGGCAGGCGTCTCAGCTGTCCCGGCCGGGATAGTGCGAGAAGATCTTCGCTACGCGGTCGTTGATCGTCTGGGCGAAGGCCTGCGGTGATGCGTCGACCGGCATGGCGACCCGCGCGACGAAGAGCTCGCGATTCGTCACCGGATGGCGAAGGATCACGAACAGCGTCGCCACCGGGTACGTCGGCCGTTCGCCGCGGGGCCCACGGAGCTTCGATTTCAAGTCGATGTCGGTGCGCGGGACGGTCGCGTAGCTGACCGCGACGTCAGCCGGACCGGACGCCCGCCTGGTGAAGCCCAGCGCCGCGAGTTCGCGATCGACGGCGGCGACGATGTGCTCATGCGTGGCCGCATCGAATGCCGGGCGTCCGCGTTCCCAGACGTAGGTACGCAACCTCGAGAAGTTCGTGCGCTTGTCGACCCGGCTGGTGACTTCGTACTTGCGCGGCTCGCCGGCCGTGGTGCCAGGAGGCACCACGGCGAGCGCCGCGGCGATCAGCAGCGCCCCCGTGGGCAGCAGCCGACGCCGCCGGCGCGTCTCCGTCACACGACCCTCACCCATTTGAAGTCCCGCGCGACCGTGTCCCCTTTGGCGTTCAGCACGTGCACGGTCACTTCATACAGGCCCGACGGCATTCTTGCCAGCACCACGCTGTTCAGCCTCGGTGCGCGCTCGCCGTCCAGTTCAATCATCGAGCTGCGATAGAAGTCCTCTGATTGGGCGACGACTTCGAGGGCACGATTCTCCGGGGCCTGTTCCACGATTGCCTGGACGATGACCTCTGCCCGAGAGACGTTGCCGATATACACCTTCAGGCGCTGCCCCGCGTCCACCGACGACGCGAGACAGATCAGCACGAAGACGACGCCGAGTTTCTTCATGGCTCGTAACCCCCTGCATACAGGATGGTTTGCTCTGCCGGAGGGAGGTATGCGGATTCGGAACTGCGGGCCTCCGCGCGCACGGAGTCGAGAAGCGCGTGCATATTGCCGGATCCGCATAGCCGCTCAAGCGGAGTCGCCGTAACTTCATCTCACGCGGGCTTCAACCGCGGATGTAAATGCCCAACCTGGTCGTTCGCGCAGTGTTTGAGCGGTCGCTCTCTACGCGTTTATCGCATTGAGGTACTTGTGGCCAAGGCACACACGCCAGGGAACACCGTGCGGCGGACCGACCACGCCGGCCGCCGCGGACGGCACACAGCCGACGAGAGTGCCCGGCCGAATCCGCGGCGGACCGGCGCCAACGATCAGCTCAAGCAGCTGAACGAAAAACTCACGAAGATTGCGGAGGCCAAGGCGCGGTTCTTCGCGAACATCAGTCACGAGTTGCGGACGCCGCTCGCGCTGATTCTCGGGCCCGTCGAGAAGCATCTCCGTGAGACGCCGGACATGGAGAGCGGACTACGGCGTGATCTCGAGGTCGTCCTGCGGAACGCCCGCACCGCGCTGCGCCATGTGAACGAGCTGCTCGACGTTGCGAAGATCGAGGCCGACCGGGTCGCCGTGGCCTATTGCGCCACCGACGCGGCGGCGCTGGTGCGGGCCGTCTCGCGCCATTTTTCCGCGCTCGCGGACGAGCAGCACTCCGGGTTCACGGTGGATGCGCCGGAGCACCTGCCCGTCGAGACGGATGCCGACAAGCTGCAGAGCATCCTGCTGAACCTCGTCTCCAACGCGTTCAAGTACACGCCGGCGGGCGGCCGCGTGCGCGTAACACTGCGTGACGCCGGGCAGCGGTTCCAGCTCGAGGTCGCGGACAGCGGTCCGGGGATTCCGCCGGCCAAGCGGGACAGCGTCTTCGAGCGGTTCGAGCGGCTCGAAAGCGACGGAACGCAACAGCCCGCAGGCACCGGTCTGGGCCTGTCCATCGTGAAGGATTTCGCGGCCATGCTCGGGGGCGGCGTCACCGTCGGCGAAGCGCCGGAATCCGGCGCCCTCTTCGTAGTTGACCTGCCTGCTGCGGCCCCGCCCGGCACTGACGTCTCTCCGGCTCCCCTCACCGACGATCGGGTGGCCGCGTCGGAGGCGGAGGACGTCGTCGCGCTGCTCAGGCAATTGAACGAGCCTGCCCCGCACCCGGAGGTGACCGGCGGGTCCGTCGGCCGGGTACTGATCGTCGAGGACAGCCAGGACATGAACCGCTTCATTGCCAGCTGCCTGAGCCGCGACGGGTTCGAGGTCATCGAAGCCTTCGACGGGATGCAGGGGTACGAAAAGGCGGCGGCCGACCATCCAGACCTGGTGCTGACCGACATCGTGATGCCGAGAATGACCGGCGACGAGCTCATCCGCCGGCTCAGGGAACGATCCGATTTCAGCTCGACGCCAATCCTCGTGCTGGGCGCGAAGTCTGGCGAGCAGTTCGGTGACCGCCTGAAGCAGGGCGACGTGCAGGACTACCTCGACAAGCCGTTCTCCGTAGACGAGCTCCGGGCGCGGGTCCGCGCGCTCATGCAGGACAAGAAGGCCTCCCAGCAGTCTGGAACGCCGATGCGAGATGCCGCGACGATCGCGCGCGCGGCGGTCTCGGCCGCGATCGCCAGCCTGCCCCCGGTGAGCGTGCAGATGGCCTTCCAGACCGTCGCTCTCGAAGCGCAGAACCTGACCGGCGCCGCCTATGCCGCTGTGGCAATCGGCGGTGACGTCGAACGTCCTTTTGACGTCTGGGCGGTGACCGGCCTGAGCGCCGAGCAAATGGCGACGGCGGCACGTCAACCCGGCCCGGTGGGCCTGCTCGGACTCGTCGGAAGCGACAACAGAGCGACCGTCCTGCGAAGTCCTGCCCTGCACAGTCCGGAAACGCGAAGCGTGCTGGGTGTGCCGATCCGCTGCAACGGTCACGCGGTCGGAAGCGTGTATGTCGCGAGCAAGCGCGGGGGGGCTGAATTCACCGATTCTGATCATCGTGCCGTCGACATGCTCGCCGCGCGCGCCGGCACTGCGCTGTTGGCTGCCCGACAGCATGTGGGAGGCGTGGCCGTTGACGCCTGGCTGCAGTCATTGATCGATCAAATGCCGGGCGGCGTTCAGCTGATGGACCGGAATGGGCACCTGACACTCTCGAACCGCTGGCTGCGCACGCTGGCGAAGGCGGGGCCGCCGGTCGTCGATCGCTACGGCAACGCGATCACGATTGACTTCCGTGAGCCCACGGGCGACCAGGTTGAACCGGATGATCTCCCGCTCGTGAGCGCGATCGCCGATCAGCTGATCACCCGCAGGCGGGAGCTGTTTGCCCGGCGGCACGACGACACACTGGTGCCGCTGCACGTGAGCGCCACGCCGATCTTCACGCTGGACGGGACGTGCGCCGGCGCCGCGATGGTGATTCGGGAGATCACGCTGCTCCGCGAGGCAGGACGCGTCCACAACTGGGCAACGATTGCGACGGCTGAACGCCGCCAACCGCTCGGCGTCAGGCCGCAGAGACAGCCGCTCGTGGCGACGCCCGCCGTGGATAACAGCGGCGTGAAGAGCACCGCCCGCGCCATTCCGCGCCGACGCGTCTGATGAGGAGGGATCATGATCCGATCAGCGATCGTTCGCATCGCCGCGCCGCTCGTCACCGTACTGTTCGCCGTCAGCGCACCCGCTTACGCGCAGCGGTTCGACGCGGCGAGGCGTGAAACCGTCGCGGCGATCCCTGGCCTCGACGTCGTCACCATTCGCGATACGACCACGAATACCTGCTACACGCTCTTCATCCTCGAGCCGTCGATTCAGCCGACGCCGTCGAGCGTGCCCGATCAGAGAAGTGCCCAGGAGCTGGCGGACGAACGCGACCGCCGGCTGGCCGGGCTGCTTGCGGAGTACGAGCGCAGCCAGTTCGCGCCGGTCCCCGGCTTCCCCGTCCCCACGTTGCGGTACGGATGGGAAGGCAACAGGGTGATGAGCGAGTACGAGCAACGGCTTCGCGACAAGGATTTCAGCCGTCTCGAAGAGCAGATCGCGCGGCTCGCCGCCGCCCCACGTCTGGCGGTGGCGGGACCGGCGCCGTGCACCGCGTCCGCCGCGTTGAAGCGCTGAGGGCGGACACGCCGTGAGCCCCGTGAACCGCAGCTGGAAGTCTTCAGCGCCGCGGAGCTCTCTGTCTCGCAGAACGTCGGTGGCGGCGCCATCAGACTCCCGCCAAATACTGGAAGTAGTGCCAGAGAATCGCGCGACATCGCGTGCGTCGATTGCCGTATCGGTCCGGCGGGCAGGCACCCTGACCGAATGCCGTGAGCATCACGGGATATCGTGCGCTGACGCGACAACGCAGGCCGGATCGCTCGCTATGGCCCAACATCCGCGCTGGTTCTAACAGTCGCCGACTGGCATATCGGTTGCTGGTTTCGTCATCGCGACAAACGACAGCGCGCAGGTGATTGTCAGCGCGCACATATCACTTCATTTCCGAGACCACTGACGTGACCACACTGATGAAGACGAAGCCGAGCGTTGTGATCGCCGACAGCCATCGACTGGTGGCGGCCGGTCTCAGTCAGCTGCTCGCGCCGCACTGCGACGTGAGAGCGATCGTGTGCGACGCAACAGCGTTGCTGAATGAAATCCGCGCCTCCCCCCCCGATCTGGTGGTGCAGGACATCGTGATTCCACCCGTCGATGGCATCGAAGTCATCAGGCAGGTCAAGGCAATCGACCCGTCGATCCGCGTCATCGTGGTGACGACCTACGACGATCCGGGCCTGGCGGCGCAGGCGTTCCGCGTGGGTGCATCCGCGTACGTGTTGAAGAAGTGCGCTGCGTCGGAACTGCTCGAGGGTGTCCGTTCCGCGATGGCCCAGGGCACGTATGTGACTCCCCTGCTCGCGGCGGAGATGATCGGCGCGCTGACGAAGCCGCAGCAGTACGGTCCGCCGATCACTCCACGCCAGCGCGAGGTCCTGCGTCTCCTCGCCGAAGGCAAGTCGATGAAGGAAGTCGCTGCTGCCCTGAACCTGACGGTGCGGACCGTCGCGTTCCACAAGTACCGGATGATGGAGCAACAGCACATCAAGAGCAGCGCGGAGCTGGTCCGCTTCGCCGTCGGACAGCACATCGTCTAGCCGTCCACGCTGTCCGCACTGTCATCTCTTGTCGTCTCCTGCGCGACGCGGGAGACGACAAGCTGTCACTCTTGACAGGCTGCCGGGAAAAACAACTGCGCAGTTCTAGTACTACTGCGGGCAGACTTCTCGCTCGGCTGGAACTATCCTCGCGCTGCACCTTATGGAAGAGGCCAACGCCTGGAGGAAACGGCTGAACCGGGCCGTTCGCGAGTTCGCGTCCCGGAGCGAGACTGAGCCGCTGGACTCCTCGATGCTGACGCTGCTGCGCGAGGTGGCGGACACGCTCGCCGTCACGCGCGCTGCGTTCGTACGTGTCCCTGCGATGCCCGATGGATCGCGCGACTGCTACGAATGGGGCGCGTCGCGGACAGAGCCATGCCTCGAAGTTGAGTCCGTTCGGACGCTGCTTGCCGACGTGACCGGCAGCGGCGACGCGCTCGTGATGCCACGGGCGTCGGACGAGGGAGCGGACACCACTGCGGACGCCTACGCCGCTCTGCGCGCGTCCGGCGTCGCCAGCGCGGTGATCGTGCCCACGGGGATGGGCAAGCAGCTGCCCTGGACCTGGGTGCTGGGCACGGCCGACGCGGATTACGTCTGGACCGATCCGATCATCGATCATCTCCAGATACTCGCCGACGTCGTCGCCGGTCTCCTGGAACGCGCGCGCACGGTCGCAGAAAGCGACGAGGCTGCACTCGCCGCCGGTCAACGGAGCCCGAGGCGATCGGGACGAGTCTCTCCGCTGAATCGACGGTTCGAGGAAATCATCGGACAGAGTCCGGCCCTGCACACGGCGCTCTCGATGATGGAGGAAGTCATCGACACCAACTCCACGGTGCTGCTGCTCGGCGAGACCGGCACCGGCAAGGAGTTGTTCGCGCGCGCGCTGCACAGCGGCGGATCACGCCGGGCATTTCCACTCGTCAGCGTCAACTGCGGCGCGCTGCCGCCAAGCCTGATCGAAAGCGAGCTGTTCGGACATCAGCGCGGCGCGTTCACGGGCGCCATCGCGCCGAGGAAGGGACGCTTCGAGCTGGCACACCGCGGCACGCTGTTCCTGGACGAAATAGGCGATCTGGCGCTGGAGCTCCAGGCAAAGCTGTTGCGCGTACTGCAGGAAGGTGCGTTCGAGCGCGTCGGCTCATCGCAGACGCAAACCGTTGACGTGCGCATCATCGCCGCGACTCACCGCGATCTGGAACGCGCGGTCGTCGAGGGCAGGTTCCGGGCGGACCTCTACTACCGGCTGAACGTCTTCCCCATCCGCGTGCCGACGTTGCGGGAGCGCCGCGAAGACCTTCCCGCTCTCGTCTGGCACATCATCGAGAAGCGGCAGGCCCAGTTCCATCGGCACATCACGCACGTCCCGTCCACGGTGTGGGACGCACTGCAGCGCTACTCCTGGCCAGGCAATATCCGCGAGCTCGAGAACGTCATCGAAGGGGCCCTGATTCACTCGACGACGCATGCCCTGACGCTCCGCGAGGGCGCGCTGGCAAGCGCGACCCCTCCCCCGGAGACGGACACCCGGCTGACGGCGGTCGACCGGGTCCACATCGAACGGGTTCTCAAGGAGTGCGACTGGCGTATCAACGGCGCCGGCAATGCCGCGGAACGGCTGGGGCTCCACCCAAATACCCTGCGCTTCCGCATCAAGAAGCTGGGGATCGTCCGCGAGAGGGGCCGTATTCAGCCGCTCCGCTTCTCTTCAGGCGGCCGGGATCGGGCCTCCTAAGGCCCAGCCGCGGAATTACAATTTTGACAATTCAGGGAAACGCTGGGATTTTCTTGCGCTATAGTCGGGGCGAGAGTCTTTCTGAGGCAGGCGAAATGGCATCACACAGCAGACAGCCTGACGACCTAACGAACCCGCAGCGAGAAGATCTGCGGCGGCTCGGCCTCGACCTGCACAACTCCATCGTGCAGTCTCTCGCAGCGCTGACGTCGAACCTCGACGTCGTGAAGAACGGCAGCGACACGCTCGACCTCCGGACGCGCAACATCCTCGAACACAGCTCCACACTCGCCAGGGAGTGCTTCCAGGAGTTGTTGACGCTGTCGGAAATGCTCTGTCCTCAGGTGATCGACGAAGCCGGGCTCTCAGTGGGCGAACAACCGCGCTCGAGTCCGGCGGGTGGCAAGCGCAAGACTTCATAGGTCCCGCGGGCAGCAGCTTGGTGAAGTGGGGCACCGAGCCGATCGATCGCTGCGTGGTGAGGTAGAGACGATCCCCCCGGGACACGGGAGATGCGGGATGGGCCGAGCGGCAAGCGACCTCCCTGCAAGAACCGGCGGATCCGCACGCTTACGGGTGCTGGTCGCCGACAGTCACGACGTCATCCGGAGGACCGTTCGCGCGACCCTCATCGCCGAACCGGCGTGGACGGTGTGCGCCGAAGCGACGACGGGGCTGGAGACGCTTGCCAAGGTCTCCGAGCTCAAACCAGACGTCGTCATATTCGACATCGGCCTTCCAGGCATGGCCGCCCTGGAACTGACGCGCGAGATTCGCCGCGTGGCTCCGGGTGCGCACCTCGTGGTGTTGACGATGCATCCATCGGCGCAGATAGCTCACCGCCTGTACGAAGCTGGCGCGCATGTCTGTGTGACCAAGGCGGACATCGGCCGGTCGCTGATTCACGCCATTAAAGCGCTGGTCGGCCTGGGCATGACCGACGCGGTCACGTTTTCCGCCCGCAACGAACCGTCCGACTCCGCCGGGACTGACGATCGGGCCGACAGCGCCAATACGCTGACGATTCGCGAGCGGCAGGTGCTGCAGCTGCTCGCCGAAGGCAAGTCCAGCAAGGAAATCGGGGTGGCCCTAATGATCAGCGCGAAGACCGTCGAAACCTATCG
>DATLLQ010000287.1:0-12534 GCA_035537775.1 Vicinamibacterales bacterium
CGCCGATAGTCGAGGGGGATAGCCATGACGTTTCTCAAGGCCACTCTGATACTCCTCGGTTGCACCGCAGTCTTCGCTCAAGACCTGCGGCCATCGTTCGACGCGGCATCCATCAAGGCTGCGAATCCGCCTGTCGGACCCTTCTTGCCAGGATCGCGGCCCACCTGTCCGGTGACCGGATGCGGCGGCCCGGGCACGGGCTCCCCCGAACGGATCACGTTCACGTTTGCTTCGTTGAAGAACCTCGTCCGAGCTGCGTATGAGGTGAGGTCGTCACATCACATCGAGGCGCCGGCCTGGATGGAGTCAGCCACGTTCGACGTAGTCGCCAACGTCCCTCCAGGCGCCACGAGGGAGCAGGCGAATCTCATGTTGCAGAACCTTCTCGCGGATCGTTTCCAGCTGAAGGTCCATCGTTCAACGAGGGAACTCCCGATCTTCGCGCTGGTGGTCGCAAAGAACGGCCCGAGGCTGAAGGTCGCGGCCGGTGATCCGGACGCGCCAAAGCCCCGGGGGACGCTCTGGAGCGGTGGGCGAAAGAGATTCGAGTTCGATAGCTGGACGATGGCGAACTTTGCCCGCACGCTGGAGTCCGACGTGGATCGTCCGGTCGTCGATATGACCGGACTGACTGGAACCTACGACATTCGCCTGGAGTTCGCGGACGCCAGATCTACCTTCGGTCCGCCCGATCCGCAGGCTGCGGAATTGTTCACCGCACTCACGGAACAACTCGGGCTCAGGCTGGAATCCAGACGGGGTCCGGTTGACGTGCTGATCGTCGATAGTGCCTTGCGACAGCCGAAAGAAAACTGAGCTCAGTTCCCAGGTGTCACCCGAACCTTTTGCGCGGTTGCGGCCTCTTAGCAGAACGGACACCGGACGATCGGCATGGAAACCCGGGACGGATGACATCAGAGGACGAGACGCTGTGGGCTCTTCGGGCGCAGTGCGGCGATCGCGAAGCGCTGGAGCTGCTGCTTCGCAGTGTCCAACCCGCGCTCTACCGGTACGTCCGCCGTGTCACTGGCCCGGCGGATGCCGACGACGTTCTGCAGGACACGCTCGTCTCGATCGCGCGGAACGTCGTCTGGCTCGTTGAGCCGCGGCTGTTCCGGGCGTGGGCGTTCCGCATCGCCAGCCGCGCGGCGTTCAGTCACCTTCGCCGTGTCCGCCGTCGCGGTGTGGAGGACAGCGCGGAAATGGTCCTGGCGTCGCTGCCCGCGAATGACCCGCCCCCGAGGCAGGAACTTCTCACCGAACTGCTCGATAGCGATGTGCTCTCGCCAGCCAGCCGCGCGGTGCTGGTGCTGCACTTTCAGGAAGAAATGGGACTCGCCGACGTCGCCGCGGTGCTCGAGATCCCGCTCGGCACCGTGAAGTCGCGACTGGCCTACGGTCTCAAGACGCTGAGGCGATACCTCGAAGAGAAAAGGAACTGACAATGACCGACGACAACCTGGAACCGACCGTCCGCAAGGCGCTCGACGCGGTGAACACCAGTCGAAAATGGGCTCTGCTGGGCATCGCGTCGCTGTTCTTCGCCATCACGCTCGCGCTTGCTGTGCTGTCCACGATGGTCACTGCTCCCTCCACGCAGCAGGGAATCGCCGTCGATGTGCCGTCCGTCGCACCAGACGTCGCCGCCACCGCACCGCCGCCCGTCGTGATCGGCAGAGTGATGCCGGTGAAAGCGCTCTGGCTGTCGGCGGCGATGCAGCTCTTCTTCGTGGCCTGCGGCACGATTGCCGTCATCCTGCACGTGTCGAAGATGACTCGCGCCGTCCTGCGGGCGATTGAGGCGAAGAAGCAACCGTAGCGCGATCTACCTGCCGAAGGCTTCGCGCTTGAGAGCCTCTACATCCTCACCCGGACCGAGGCACTTCTGCAGGACCCCATAGTCTGACCAGAACTGTCGTTTTCCGCCGGGCAGGACCAGAAGGTGCCCGCTGATGGGCCGTTCAGGTGTCATGGTCGGAGCTTCTTCTTTCAGGCCGAAGCCGCATACCTCGACGACATCACCGGCCTTCAGGAAGTCCTCCCCGATACCCATTCGGGAGAGGTTGTTCAATGGCGGGCCGTCCACGATCCACCGCTGCGTCTGCCCGTCCGCTCTCGTCTGAGCAAGTACGAATTTCGCGTGAGGATTGACGCGGTCGAAGCGGACGACCGTCCCCTTAATCCAGATCGGCGTCGTCGTATCGAACCGGACGAGCGAATGATGCGCGGTCAGGCCGCCAGGCCAGGCAAGCATCACAATCACGACCAGCCCTACTGCAGTCACCAGCTTCATCGGAGCCTCCTCCCGCATACGCTGCCGTAGTCGTGTTACCGGATTGTGACGGTCCAGATTAGCGCTTGCGTTTCAGCAATTCGAAGTCGCCAATCGTCCGCACCGTCGTGAATGACGACCGGATGTAGTGGACAAGCGGTCCGCCTTCAATGTTCCTGCCGCCAGCCCACTCGTCGTTGATGATTCGGTTGTAGAGGACGCACGGCGAGTCATGCGCTTCCAGCCGATCGACGATCCGCTGCTGCGTGTCGGCATCGTAGAGAATCGTCCACGCGCCGGAGACGAACCCGGTGGGTGGGTCCTGCCGCGTCCAGAAATGGAAACTGCTCAATCCCGGCATCGAGACAAAGGCGCTGCATTCCTGCGAGAGGCTTGCCGAGACGTCGCGATAGAGGCGCACCTCCTCGTCTCTGAGCCGGATGCGATCGGAGCCGGGCAGGCTGAGAGGCGTCAGCGCCTGGTACCTGCGTAGCGAGTCCAGGGTATCGAGTCTGGGGTAGTAAAAGTAAATGGCGAGGGCCAGCATGATCGGCTCCGCCACGCGGCGCATCGGAACCGTCAGGCGCGATGTCAGCACGCTGCTGGCATCTGCGAGGCTGACGATGGCTGCCGGAATCAGCAGCATGGTCGACCAGCTTTGCTGGCTTCCGGCCATGGGGTAGCCGATCAGCAGGTGACACGCGGCCATCAGGCCGATGACGGCGCGCGGGAAGCCGGCTTCGAGTGGCCACCACCCGCTTCTTGGCGGCAGGAGGATCACCCAGAGCCACGGTGCGATCGACATCATCGCGTCACGACTTCTCGTCATCGCCACCGCGATGGCCACACCGAATGCCGCTTTCAGGACGATCCCGAGTGAAGCCTTCCAGGCCGGAGGGATGAACGCCACAACCACGGCCGCTGCCAGCGACAGTTCTCCGAGCACGACGCCAGAGGAGGGGAGGCGCCACGGAGCGCTCGCCATGTTGGGCAGCTGCGCGGCGACGATGACGCTCGAGTGGAACATCGCGACGATGGAAGACGTCCCGACGAGCGCGGCGATCGACAGGATCAGGATGCCTGTCGCCACCCCCGCGGCGATGAACCATCCAACGGCCTTCGCGTGGAGACGATCGCGGACATCAGCACGCAAGAGTGTCACGCAACACGCGGCGATCGACAGCGCGGCTATCCAGGCGTAATTCAACGCCCAGTCTGCTCCCCGGGTCACAACGAACGGGGCTCCGACTGCCGCCGCACTCGCGGCAATGAACGGGGCGGTGATGAGCGCCCGCCGACGTGTCAGTCCAAGAACGACGAGGAAGAGAGCTCCCGCGGTATAGGCGCCGATGTTGACTTTCGTCAGGGTCATGCACGCCACGAGGGCGCCAAGCGCGACGGCGGCGCTCTGAGGCGGGAGCGTCGCCGCGATGAGTGGCGCGGTCATGGTGAGGGCAATCAGGATCGCCTGGGGATGTCCAGGTTCATTGGAGACGGCGCGGCAGTGCAGCACGGTCTGCAGCCCGGCAACAAGCGACCATCCGAACGACGACGTCAACTTATAGACGGCGGCTGACGCAGCAGCCGCCGTGGCCAGCCACAACCCGATCGTCGCCAGCCGCGTGATGTCGTGACTCACCGGCGCCTGCGTCACGGTGTAGAAGAACTTCGCGACGACGTAATAGAAGGGCCCGTACTGCAGGAAGGCTTCGTTGTACAGCGCTCGTCCGTCCAGGAAGGCCTTGACGGACATCATGACGTCCCCCTCGTCGTCGTAGTACCGGAACTGGGAGAACATCACGGCGTAGGCAAAAATGGCGCTCGCGGCCGTTGCGACAAGTGCGAGGAAGAGGCGACCCAGCCGCGCGGCAGCCGTCACGCCGTTGCCATCAGAAGCATTCGCGAGATCGTAAGGCAGGGCCGGTCCAGCTTTACAAGCCTCGACGCCCGGCATGGTCCCTGCTCCCACGCACGCGAACGATTGAGCGAAGGACGAATTATCCAAGTAAACCGCGTTGAAACATCCGCCGGCTCACGGCATGCCGTGAGGCCGCAGAGAACGAGCTATGCGAAGTAAGAGAGTCGTTGGAGTCCTGACGGCGGCCGCGCTGGCCGTGCCCGCGATCGGTCTGCCCGATTGGGGGGCGGACCTGGCCAAAAAGGCAATCGGACGCGCGGCGCGAGCGGGCATCCAGGAAGCGCTGGAAGACGAGGCGGAAGATTTTGCGCGCGCTGCGGCCGCACAAGGCGCAGTCGTGCTCGCGGAGTCGGCGCGCCGCGAGATGTACGAGCGCGAACACGTCGCCGCGACGGTCAGCAACGGCGTCGAAGTGGCGATGAAAGCGGCCGACGTCGCGGAGACGCTGGACGACGTCGCGGACGTCGCGAAGACGCTGAAGAAGGTCAATGACATCCGGAAGGTATTCCGGTGATCGGGAGGCGGCACATGAAGACGCGACTCTTGCTACCAATTGCCGCTGTCATGGCGGCAGCCATCGTTCCCGCGCTCGCGGCGCAATCGGCCGCCGCGAAGAAACCCGCCGCCAGCCCGCGACCGCTGACGCCCGTACAGGCGATGCCGTTGACGTGCGCGGAGGCCTGGATTGCATCGGAGCAGGACTACAACCAGATGCGGGCAGTCGTGATCACGCTGGCGAAGGTATCTCTCGTGAACCGCGATCTGACGATTCCAGACAGTCGAGAAGCCGGACTCGAGGCCGGGAAAGGGATCGCGGCAGACTGCAAGGCCGACCCCAACGCGTTGCTCTTCGCGGTCGTGGACAAGCAGGTCCGCCGCATCGGTGTTCCCGCTAAACGCTGATCGCCGAAGACGATCCTGACGGTAAGGCCTGCTATCATCCGCGAAGCAGTACGCGTGGGTGAGGAGCAGGCACTTTCCGGAGGGATGATGAGACGTTCGGCGGTTCTGACAGCGATCGTTGTAGTAGGCCTTGGCGCAGCCGGCATCGCGGCGCAACGCGGGGGCGGCGGCCGTGGCGGCGGCATCCCCCCAACGGGCGCCATCGAGAAGATCAAGGACAACCTGTACAAGATCCCTGGCGCCGGCTCGAATACCACGGTGTTCGTCGGGACCGACGGAGTCGTCCTCGTCGATACGAAGCTCGCCAACAATGGCGAAGCGATCATGAAGCAGGTGCGGACCGTTACCGACAAGCCGGTGACGACGCTCATCAACACCCACGTCCATCCAGATCACAACGGCAGCAACGACTATTTCAAGGCCGCGCGACCGACGATAGCGGTCGTCGCGCACGAAAATACGAAAAAGCGCGTGCTGGCGAACCCGAAGCCTATCCGCGCCACGATCCCGGACGTCACTTTTGAGAACGTCGCCTGGCTCGGCAACGGTGCCGATCGGATCGAGCTCTATTACTTCGGTCCCGGTCACACCGACGGCGACGCGTTCGTGGTGTTCCCCGCGCTGCGCGCGATGTGCATCGGCGATCTGATGGCGTGGAACATGGCGCCGCTGATCGACCCGGCGACGAAGGGCAGCGTCATCGCGCTGCCGGACACGCTCGAGAAGGCGGTAAAGGGGATTAAGGGTGTCGACCTCGTCATCGAAGGCCATGGCAATGTGAACACGTGGGCCGGGCTGAAGGCCTATGCGGAGTTCAACCGCGCGCTGCTGAACGAGGCGAAGAAGGCGCTGGCCAACAAGCAGACCCCTGAGCAGGCGCTCGCGGCGCTCGAGAAAAACAAGAAGTTTGCCGTGTTCCTCAAGGAGGAACTGCTGAAGGATCTCGAATACGGCGGCACGCCGAAATCGCGCGCGCTGATCAACCTGAACGTGGCGTTTCAGGAGCTGAAGGGTGAGCCGGTGACGACGAATTTCGGTCCGCCCCGAGGCGGTGGCGCGCCGCGCGGCGGTGGACCTCCTCCGGGAGGCGGCCCAGGTCCAGGGCCAGCGCCCGCGCCGCCTGCGAAGTAAGCGCGCCTCACTTCACGGAAAGGATCTCGACGCGCCCCTCGCGCCGCAGCACGGTCACGCCCACATCGTGGGCGTGACGCGTCAGCAGCAGATCAACGCTCGCGCTTCCCACCGACAGGTTGCTCAGTCGTAGCCACTCGAGCTCGTCCGGCAGCACCGCGTGTACGAGAGAGATGCGCTGCGCCACGCCATCGACCTGCAGGCCGAGACACGCCTGGACCAGCATGAAGATCGCGCCCGCGGCCCACGACTGCGGTGCGCAGGCGACGGGGTAGAGCGTCGGTGCATCGCCAGAGCGTCTGTGGAAGCCGCAGATCAGTTCAGGCAGCCGAAACAGATCCACCGCCTGGCTCAGATCGAACATCGCCGTGAAGATGCGTGACGCCTGCGAGGTGAAGCCGTATCGCGTCAGACCCGCGGCGATGAGCGCGTTGTCGTGCGGCCAGACGGAGCCGTTGTGGTAGGACATCGGGTTGTAGAGCGCGGCCCCGGCTGCAACCGTGCGGATGCCCCACCCGCCGAACATCGGATCTGACATCAGCGTCTGCGCTACCTGCGCGGCATGGGGACGGCTGGCGATGCCGGTGAACAGGCAGTGCCCCGGATTGGACGTGCGCACGCGGCACGGCTGCTTGTTGCCGTCCAGCGCCAGCGCATAGGTTCCGAGCTCCTCGCACCAGAACGCCTCTTCGAACTTCGAGCGCAGCGCTCTGGCGCGCTGTGCCCATTCCTTCGCGTTGGACTTGTTGCCGCGTGCGGCGGCCAGCTGCGCCGCGCCGTTCCAGGCCGCGTGGGCATATCCCTGGATCTCGCACAGAGCGATTGGAGGCGTCGCGAGCGTTCCATCGGCATGGAAGACGGAGTCCCACGAGTCCTTCCAGCCCTGCTGCACGAGGCCGGTTGCGCTGCGACGCGCATATTCGATGAACCCGTCGCGGTCGGCGTCTCCGCTGCCGGCGATCCAGTCGAGCGCGGCGAGGATATGCGGCCAGAGCTTGTTGATGAACTCCAGGTCGCCGGTTCTCTCGTAGTACGCCTGGGCGAGCATGACAAAGAGGGGAGTCGCGTCGGCGCTGCCGTAGTACCGGCCAAACGGAATCTCGCCGAGCGCCGCCATTTCGCCGTCGCGCATCTCGTGCAGGATCTTTCCGGGCTGCGCATCCTGGGCGTCGTTGCGCGATGTCGCCTGCGTGTCGGCGAGGTAGGCGAGGACGCCGCGAGCAATCTCGGGCGCCGCCCACAGCATTTCCAGCGCCGTGATGATTCCGTCGCGGCCGAACGGGGTGCTGAACCACGGAATCCCGGCGTACGGATACGGCCCGTGCTCGGTCTCCGTGATCATCATTCGCAGGTCCGACTCGGATCGCCGTGCCCAGCGATTGAAGGCAGGATTCGAGGACTGCATCTGACAGCCCTGATCCCGCGCGATCGCAACCTGGCGGCGCCGCTCGGCGACGGTCTCGTTGTACCTCCCGAGCGCGTACACCACGTTCCGCGCCTCGCAGCTGACGGCGATTTCAATCTCGGCGATGGCGTGTGGTTCGAGCGCCACGAAGTACGAGAACGAACCGTCCTCCAAAAGGTCCGGTGCCCGGAGTGACCGGATCCTCGTCAGTCGCTCGACCCCGTCAAGGCCGCGGTACCGCAGCACGGTGTCCGGCGTCCTGAGTGTTGGCAGCCGCTGGCCGCGGGCGGCGCGCCGCGTGCCTCGAACCTCGAAGATGTCAGCGAAATCCGCATCGAAACGGATGGATATCGGGGTCTCGATCGGATGTGACGCGTGGTTGGTGACACGCAGGCACTCGATCCACGTGCCGTGCGAGATCACCCGCGAGCGAAACAGGTGCACCAGGCCCCGGCCGACACGAAAGTGCTGGTCCTTCACGATGTCGGGGTTGGTCAGGTCGGCGGTGAAGACGGTGTTGTCCTCGCTGACGGTGGAGCTGAGAAGCAACGGCCGGAAGTTCGCGAGGAGGAGCTCGAACCGCGACAGGAAGCGCGTGCCCGCGTGAAAGAGGCCGTGTTCGCTGGCCGGGGTGGGAACGACGTCGCCATGCGGATCGAAGACGGCAAAACTGTCGCCGCCCTTCAACACACGCACCGGTGTCGGCAGGCGCTCGGCTTCGCTGAGCACCTCCCACTGGTGATCAAGCTTGAGCATCTCCGCCATTACGCCGCCCCGGTGACCATCGTGGCGTCCGTCAGGCGGCTGGCGAGCTGCGCCTGATAGACGTCCAGGTAGTCCTCTGCCATCCGCGTCGCGCTGAAGCGCCGCTCGAACGTCGCGCGGCACGCCTGCCGGCTCAGGCGGCCGACGTTGCGGGTTGCGTCGATCGCTTCTTCGATGCTGTCGACCACGAACCCGGTCACGTTGTGATCGACGACTTCCGTAACGGAGCCGCCGCGAAAGGCGACGACAGGAACGCCGCACGCCAGCGCCTCGATCATCACAAGGCCGAACGGTTCCGGCCAGTCGATGGGGAAGAGCAGCGCGCTCGCGCCGCCGAGGAAATCGTTCTTCTGCTCCTCGTTGATCTCGCCGATGAACTCGACCAGCGGATGGGAGAGCAGGTGCCTGATCTCGCTCTCGAAGTAGGCGCGATCGGCCGGATCGACCTTGGCGGCAATCTTCAGCGGCTGGCCGCAAGCGGTGGCGATCGCAATCGCACGGTCCGGCCGCTTTTCCCTGGAGATGCGACCGAGAAAGGCCAGGTACCCGCCGGGACGAGGTTGGAACCTCAACAGGTCGAGTGGCAGCCCGTGGTAGACGGTGCCGGCCCACCCGGCATCGGGCAACGGTTCCCGCTGAGCGTCTGAAATCGAGACGACTGGAATGTCGACGAACTCAGCATAAAGCGGCGGGAGTTCAGGTATGTCGAGTCGCCCATGCAACGTGGTCACGTGCGGCACCGTCATTCGCCGCGCGACCGGGAAATGAAACTGTGAGATGTGGAAGTGCACGATGTCGAAGCGCCCGGCTCGCTTGACGACCTCCTCGAGCATCAGCAGATGCGGCGCCAGGGGGTCGATGCAGGCCGGGTTGAGGCGGAGCGCCTCAGGCCAGACCGGCACCAGATCCGCAGCTGTCTGTGAGTCGCCGCTCGCGAAGAGCGTCACATCGTGACCCAGCCGCACGAGCTCGTCCGAGAGAATCGCGACGACGCGCTCCGTTCCGCCATAAAGCTTGGGCGGGACGCTTTCCGCCAGTGGTGCCACCTGCGCAATCCTCATCCTCGGGAAACTCCTTCAAGGGTTTGCGATCGAAGGTGCAAGAACGTTGCTCAGGGTCCTGAGTGTGCCGTAGGCTTGTTGAGCCAGGTCTGCTGTATCGCTATGCGTGGTGAGCTGTGAGGATTGTCAGAGCGTGTGCGCTGTGCTGCGCGCTCCTGTCCGCAGGTGCCTGCAGCCTGGTCATTCGGGATCCGTTCGGCGACCTTGGGAAGACGCGCGCGGTGCTGGCTGACACGGTGTCGCGCGCGGACGCGCTCGAGGATCTCGAGACGGTGGTCCGCCTGCTCGATACCGTCCATGCGGAGCCCTACCGGTTCCGGCCGCGCGAGGCGCTGCTGGCTGAACGTCGTCGCGCCGCCGAGATCATGCCGGCGTCGATGACGAAGGGCGAACTGTGCCTTCGTCTCAGCCGGGTGGTTGCCGTCCTCGACGACGGCCACACCTCGATGGAATGTGAGCGCCTGCTCATGGAGGACTGGAGGCGCGCGGCGGCCGCATCGCCGCCTCAGATGCAGCGCGTGCTGCGGTTCGCGCCCTTCATGCGGCTGGACGATCAGCAGCACCTGATCGTCGGGTGGCATGGCGATGCAACTGGGGTCGACCCGGGGGATCGTCTCCTCCGCATCAATGGACAGGATGTGGACGTCCTGCTGTCCGAGTGGGCGCACGAGGTCAGCCACGACACGGATGCGGGCCGCCGGGCACAGGTGGCGAGACGGTTCAGGGTGTATCTGGCGCTGCACGGTATCAACGCGCCATACCGCCTGACCGTTGCGGCACCCGGTGCGCCCAGCCGCGATGTGACGGTCGAGGGCGATCCGGTCAACTATCAGTTTCAGGATCGACCGTCGCAGCCGCCCAGGCCGCTTCCCGACATCACGTCACTCTTACGTACGAGGACGCCGGCGGTGCTCGGGCCCATCAAGGTTCGGACTGCGTTCTTCACCTACCGAATCCTCGAGCCAGATGTCGCCCTGGTGGACTTCTTTTCGATCTTCGACGGCCTGGACACGGTGGGGCGCTTCAAGAAGGCCGTTGACGCCCTGTTCAAGCAGATTGCGTTGGACCGGCCTCGCGCGCTGGTCATCGATGTCCGTGAGAACGGAGGCGGCGAGGACTCCGCATCGGCCGAGCTTCTCAGACACTTCACGCGCAAGCCGTTCCGCCTGCTCGCGTCGACGCAGGTGAAGCGCAGCAAGGAAGCCAGAGACTACGGAAATTCGATCGTACGGATTCCGTTTCGCTGGATGGGATTGCCGTACCTGTTTGCCGACGGGCGCGCGTATTTCAGCGGAAAGATCGGCACGCTGTCGCGGCCGGCGGAGCGTCCGGTCAAGGCGCATGCAGCCGGCGAACCGTTCTTTGCCGGGCCGGTGTGCGTGCTGACCGGCCCGCACACGTTCTCGGCCGGGTCGGAGTTTGCCGAGGCGGTGAAGGCGTTTGGCCTGGCGACAATCATGGGGGAGGAGACCGGCGGTCAGCCGAACTCGTTCGGCAACCAGATGCCGTTCTGGTTGCCGCGCTCTGGCCTGCTCATTCAGATCGCGACAGTCCGCGGCGTTCGCGGAGGCGGAAGCCTCACCGACAACACCGCCGTCATGCCCGACGTCGTCGTCCGCCCGACGGCCGAAGACATCCGATCGTTCTTCGATCCGGTGCTCGATAGGGCGAGGAGCTGCCCGGAACGCGTGATTCAGTGATGGAGAGGCCGACCTTCAGGTCGGCCTGGCCGTGAGCCTACGCCGTCTGGACGACCCCGCGCGGCAGGCTGGTGATCTTCGCGACGGCGCCGCCGTTCACGAACGCCTTCTCGTTGTTGCTTCTCGGGTCGGCGGGAAACAGGAAGAAACCTTCGCGCTCGGTGTCGAACCCGAACGTGGTCCCGACCATCACCTCGCCATCGTTGAACCTGATCGACAGGCGCCGACCGGTGAACGGGCCCTCGAACTCGTGCCGCTCCTTGTACGCGGGATTCCCCTTGAAGTCGCGAACGAAGAAGAGCGTCTTGAGGTCGCCGGTGCGGACGCTGATCACCTCGCCGTTTTTGCCGGCTTCAGGATCGTAGAGCTCGAACGTGCGCCTGCGCGGATCGAAGTTCCGCGTGTAGCCTTTCAGAACCCGGCCGTCGAGGAACCGGGCCACGACGCGAGCGCGATTTCCCATGAACGGGCATGCTGCAATCGCCTCGCCCGGTCGAGGAAACAGAACTGCACAGGAAGTCTGCGTCGCCCGGCCCTTTTCATTCAGAGTTTCAGACTACCGAGGGTGAATCGCCGATGCTAACCTGAGGGCGCCCCATGAGCGCTGTGCCATTTCTGTTCGCGACGCTGATTGGCGTCTTCATCACGCCCGACGCCGTCGTCGTCGGAGCCGATACCGCGGTGAGCAATCGCAGCGGCCAGATATCAACGCGCCAGAAGTACTGCGTGACGGGACCGCAGTCGGTGGCGACGCTTCAGGGGGTGTATGAGCTGATCGATACCGAGGCGAAGACCACTCTCGCTTTGTACGACAGCTTTCTGGAACTGTGCGCGAAAATTGATCGGGAGCAACTCCCTCCCACCCTGCTCGGAAAGGGGATCTACATCGCAGACCGGCTGAGTGAGTCGCTCTCCAGGTTTCTGATGAACATCCCAGCGACTGAAATCGTGCGACGGTATGCGTCGAATCCCATAGTCGCGAGGATCGCGGTGTCCGGCTACGAGGACTCGGGGCCCGCGAGCATCGTTCTCGAACTGGGGATCGCGACCGATGTGAAGGCAAACCAGTGGGGGACCAGAGTCCGGACACAGTCGAGACTGACGTTCAAGGAGTGCGGCGTGCGCTTCCACGGCCAGGATTCCGTGCTCGCGGCGGTGCGAAGTGGAAGGGACGTTCGCCTCCCGCGCGTGGAACGTGAGAAGCCGGAAATCATGAGCCTGTCCACGCTCATCAGAGGCGACTGCTCAGGCTTGTCGGTGTCGTCCGCCCCGGGAATGTTCAAGGACGCGGTCCGTGTGACGATCACGCAGGGCCGCGGCTTCGGGATTCCGACAGGGGCCGTCAACCTGCCCCTGGACATTGTCGTGATTCCGCGCGC
>DATLLQ010000288.1:0-11153 GCA_035537775.1 Vicinamibacterales bacterium
GCGTGGCCGAGCCCGCCGATCGTGGTCATCACACCGGACGCCAGTCCCCGCTTGAACGGTGATCCGCGGCCGGAGATCGTCCCGTCGTCCGACGCCGCCTCCGTGAACCCCATCGAGATGCCTGCGCCCACCGATGCCGCAAGGCCGACGAGAAAGGTCTGTGTCGTGTTCCCCGTCGCGAAGGCGGCGGCGAAGATCGGCGCGAGCGTGGAGACGGAGCCATCCATCAGCCCCGCGAGTCCGGGCTGCACCCACGTGAGCACGAACTGGCGATGCGCTTCCGCGTCCTCCGCCGCGCGTGCGGCAGGCACCAGGTGCTCTCGCTCGAGGTTCTGCCACTCGGCCTCGTGGCCCGACTCCGAAGCAGCGAGCCGGTTGAGCAGCTGCCGCGTGCCCGCGTCCTTCGAGCGGCGCGCCGCCTGCTCGTAGAACTCGCGCGCCTCCACTTCCATCCGCGACGCCTCTTCGCGGATGCGCTCGAGACCGAGATTCTCGACCAGCCACACCGGCCGGCGCTGGTAGAACCCGGCCACGTGCTCACGGCGCACGAGCGGGATCGTGTCGCCGAACCGGCGGCGATGCTCATCGATCAGCCAGGCGGCGTGATCGTCCTCGACCTTGGCGATGTCGTCGAACATCTGGGCCGACTGCGGATAGTCGGCCCGCAGGCGCTGCGCATACCACCGGTAGATGCGCGCGTCGTCCTCCTCGGAGGAGATGGCCAGGGCCAGCACCTCCTGCTCGGAGAGATTCTTGAACTGCCGTCGATGTGCGACGCCGGGAATCATAGATTCGCCCCCTGGCTCATTGTAGTGATCCGGTCTGTGGCATGATTCGCCGGGAGGAGAAAACGTGTCGCGTCTATTGAAAGTGCTCTTCGGTGTGATGGTAGTGGCCGGTGCCGCATCGCCTGCCTCGGCGCAGACCTGCGATCGTGCCTGTCTGCGGACGATGCTCGACCAGTATCTCGCCGCGGTCATCAAGCACGACCCGGCCGCGGCTCCGCTCGTCGTCGGGTTCCGGCAGACCGAGAATGCGATCAACGTTCGCCCGGGCAATGGCGTGTGGAAGACGGTCACAGGCCTCGGCAAGGTGCAGCGAAGATATTTCGATCCCGTGACCGGTCAGGCCGCCTATTTTGGAACCGTTGAAGAAGGCAGTGAAACGCCGATCGTCTCGGTGCGCCTGCGCGTTGAGAATCGCAAGCTGACTGAAGCCGAATGGTTCCTCGCGCGTGCCAACGACCCCGGGCTCGGCGGCCCGCGCCGCCAGGGAGGCCCGCCCGCCAACCTCCACAATCCCGACTACCTTGCCGCCAACCCTCCACGTGACACGGCCGTCCCTCGCAACCAGCGATCGGATCGCGACACGCTTATCCGGATCGTGGACAGCTACTTCGACGCGATCACGTCGCACGACGGCTCGGTGGCGCTGACGCATCAGGGATGCGGACGCGTCGAGAACGGCTCACCGGCACCGGCCGGAGCGTTCCTGCCGGCAGCGCCTCGTGGTCAAGGTCCTGGCGGGGGAGGTGCGGCGCCCGCAGGTCGAGCTGCCGCAGCGGGTCAGGGTCCGGCCCAGCCGGGTCCGGCCGGCAACGACTGCGTTGGCGGACTGCAGAATTTCAACGCTTCGATGGTCGTCGCGCGAAGGACTCCGCTCGTTGACGAAGAGGCGCAGGTCGTCCTCGCGTACGCGGTGTTCATCCGCCGCCCTGGATCGCCGACGCCGCGCAACGCGTTCAGCGAGTGGTTCGTGATCGACGCCGCGAAGATCAAGACGGTCTATGCGGCGATGTTCTATCCCGCGCCGGAACTGGCGGTGCCGAACTGGCCGCCGTACATCGGCAACTGGCCGCTGCCGGCCACCACGGTGCCCGCGCCGGCGCCGCCGAAGTAGCCCTACTCAGATTGATGCCGCGCCGAATCAATCCGACAACGATTGTCGATATCGCAATCGTTGCCGGATTGATTGCCGTGGCCGCTCGCGAGGCGCTGCGGGTGACCGCCGGCCTTCACGTCCCGCCGGATCCCGATCTCTTTCGCAGCGCGGCCATCACGCAGACGCTGGTTGACGGCGGCTGGCTCGCCGATCCGTTCTTTGCCGGCGAGTGGAACTGGTACAACCCGCTCGTGCCGGCGATCGTTGCTCTGATCCATGCGGTGACGGGCACGCCGATCCTCGAGCTCTATGCCCGCGCCGGAGTGGCGCTGAATGCGCTCGGCCCGCTCGCGTTCTGGTTGCTGGTGCGTGTGTTGTTCGGGTCGGGCCCTGCCGTGGCGGCGGTCTTTGCGTTTCTGTTCCTGCCCCCGCGTTTCATTCCGGGCTGGGCGACGGCAGGCTACTGGCCATGGTTGTTTTCATCGGTGTTCACGCAGGCCGTCTTCTACGCCGGTCTCGTCGCGATCGATAGTGCCAGCCGCTCGATGCAGATGAGCCGATGGCTGCTTGCCGGGGTGGCGCTCGGCCTCGTGTTCCTGGGCCACACGGGGCCGGCCCTGATCTTTGGCGGCGTTCTGGTGCTGGCGGCTGTACGGATGTGGCGCAACGGGTGCCCGCTCACGCGTTCGGCGTCGATGCTCGCTGCGTCTCTTGCCGCCGCGATCATCGTGTCGCTTCCGGTGATCCTGTCGGTCGCCGTTCGCTACGGATTTGCGGTACGCAACAACGTCCTCGCGCTCTACGCCTACTCTGAAACCGAGCCCTCGAACATCATCGGTTTCCTTCTCAATCACGTGAACGCCGGCGGTGCGCTGGCCATCCTCGGCCTCGTGCTGATCGCCTTCGATCGTGAGCGCCGGCAGCGGGCCTGGGTGATCGGCTATTGGGGGTTGGTCAACGGCCTGTTTCTCCTCATGCATTACGGCCGGCCCACCCTCGAGGGCATCGGCATTCGCATTCCGCAGGTCGTGACCGCCTTTCACTTCTTCCTGTACGCCGAAGGCATCGTGACGATCCTTGCCGGGTACGGCCTGTGGCGGATGATTGAGCTGGTCGCAAGCCTCGGCGAATCGCGCGCGAGCTGGCTCCGCCCGCCGCTCGTGGCGCGGGTCCTGCTCGTGGCGATCATTGCCGTCAGCCTGGGACCGCTGCTTCCCAAGCGCCGCGCCCGCGAGGACTTCGACGAATCGCACCAGCGAGCACGGCAGTACCAGAGCCGACGGGCCGACCAGGAGCTCGCGCAGTGGATTCGCACGTCGACAAAGCCTGGTACCGTGTTTCTCGCTTCCTATCGGGTGTCGCTCTACGTCGTCGCTCCGGCCGGCGGCAAGGTCGTCGCGCTGGATCCCGTGTTCGCCAATCCTTACGTTGACCTTGCCACGCGCGAGCGTGAGCAGTACAGGATGGAGGACCGGATTCACGAGAACGATCGCGGCGGTTTTTGCGCGTTGGCGCCAAAGTACGGGGTCGAGTACGTGATCGTGGATACCGTGCAGCCGGAAGTTCCGGTGCCGTCCAACACGTTCCTCCAGGAAGTGCAGACCATGGACGGCATGCGCATCTTCCGGGCTCCGGACTGCGGTCGTGATGCGGGCAAACACACAAGAGGGTGATGGCAACCAGGCTTCTCGTTACCGGCTCGTCGGGACTCATCGGATCGGAAGTGGTGGACTATTTCTGCCGCCTCGGATGGGAGGTGCACGGCGTAGACAACAACATGCGTGCCGACTTCTTCGGGCCGGGCGGAGACACTCGCTGGAATCAACACCGCCTGCAGGGGCTGCATGCTGGATTCGTGCACCACGAGCTCGACATTCGCGATCGTCCCGGCGTGGATGCGCTGATTGATAGCGTCAGGCCATCGCTGATCGTGCATGCGGCTGCGCAGCCCAGCCACGATCTCTCGGCGTCCCGTCCGCTGGACGACTTCGACGTCAACGCGACCGGCACGCTCAACCTGCTCGAGGCGTCACGGCGCCATGTTCCCGGAACAACCTTCGTGCACATGAGCACGAACAAGGTCTACGGCGATCGGCCAAACACCATCCGACTGAAGGAACTGCCGACGCGGTGGGACTACGACGATCCGCGGTTTGCCGGCGGTATCGACGAGACGTTTCCGATCGATCAGAGCATGCACGGGCCGTTTGGCGCATCGAAGGTCGCGGCCGACCTGATGACGCAGGAGTACGGACGCTATTTCGGCATGAACACCTGCTGCCTGCGTGGCGGCTGCCTCACCGGGCCGAATCACAGCGGCGTCGAGCTGCACGGATTTCTGAGCTATCTGGTGAAGTGCAATGTGCGCGGCACGCTGTATCAGGTCTACGGATACCAGGGCAAGCAGGTCCGGGACAACATTCACGCGCTCGATGTCGCGCGCTTCATCCATGCCTTCTTCGAGCAGCCGCGCCGTGGCGAGGTCTACAACATCGGCGGCGGGCGGAACAACAGTGTGTCGATCCTGGAGGCGTTCGACCGCATCAGCAGCCTCTCAGGCAAGCCGATGCTCTGGAAGTACTCGGAGAAGAACAGGGAAGCCGACCATATCTGCTACATCAGCGATCTCTCGAAGATGAGGGCGCACTATCCGGGGTGGGACATTTCGAAGAGCCTCGACGACATCTTCGTTGAGCTCTTTGAGGCTGCGAGAGCGCAGCTGGCCGACGTGGAGCACCACGCACGGTGAGGCTGCTGGTCACCGGCGGCGCCGGGTTCGTCGGCTCACATCTCGCGGTAGCGCTGAAAGGCCGATGGCCTTCCGCGGAGGTTGTTGCACTCGACAATCTCTATCGGCGAGGCTCCGAGCTCAACCTGCCGCGGCTCGAGTCGAACGGAATCGTGTTTCACCGGGGCGATGTGCGGGATCGCAGTACGTTTCCCGCCGGTCCGTTTGATTTCCTCGTCGAATGTTCGGCGGAGCCGTCGGTGCTGGCTGGCATCGAGAGCTCACCGGACTATCTGATGCAGACGAACCTGACGGGGGCCTATCACTGTCTCGAGGCCGCGCGTCAGTGGAATGCCGGCGTTTTATTCATGTCCACCAGCCGTGTGTATCCGATCGGCGTTCTCGAGAGCCACCCGTACGCCGAGGACGCAACGCGCTTCTCGTGGGCGGATGGGCACGCCGGCGGCATCTCCTCGCGCGGCGTGACCGAGGACGTGGACATGCGCGGCGCACGATCGCTGTACGGCTACACCAAGTACGCCGCCGAGCTCCTCGTGGAGGAATATCGCGCCGCGTTTGGACTCCGGGCCGTCGTCAACCGGTGTGGTGTGATTGCCGGACCCTGGCAGTTCGGGAAAGTCGATCAAGGCGTGGCGGCGCTGTGGGTGCTCGCCCATTTCTTCGGCCGGCCGCTGAAGTACATCGGGTACGGCGGAGGCGGAAAGCAGGTCAGGGACTTTCTCCACGTTCAGGATCTCTGCGATCTCATGGTCGAGCAGGTGCACGATTTCGATCGGTGGGACGGTTGGAGCGGAAACGTCTCGGGCGGGTCCGCCAACGCGGTGTCGTTATGCGAGCTGACTGCGCTCTGCCGCGAGGCCGTCGGTCGTGACATCGTGATCGATGCGGAACCGGAGAATCGTCCAGGGGATCTCCGGATCTTCATTGGCGACTGCGCGCGGCTGTTCGAGCGGACGGCCTGGCGGCCGGTGCGCGGCGTCCGTAACATCGTGGAAGATATCGAAGGGTGGGTCCGGCAGCAGTCGGTGAGCCTCCAGAACCTGTGATGCAACCTCATTCACGAACGCCGCTGCCCGGTGTAGGCGACGACCTCCAGACGCTGTACGAAGAGCGGTTCGCTGGAGCCGAGGCGTATCGCCAGAGCGTCTGGCGTGTGCTGATGTCTGATTTCTTTCAGCGCTACGTGGACGGCTGTCGAGCCGTGCTGGATCTCGGCTGCGGGTACGGCGAGTTCATCAATCAACTGCAGGGGCCGGCCTGCTACGGGATGGATCTCAATCCTGCTGCCGGCGTCCGGCTCAATCCGGGCATCACGTGGTTCCAGCAGGATTGTTCGCAGACGTGGCCGCTGCCGGACAACAGTCTTGACCTCGTGTTCAGCAGCAACTTCTTCGAACACCTTCCCGATACGCCCCGCCTGCTCAGCACGCTGCGCGAGGCGCATCGCTGTCTCCGGCCGGGTGGGCGGCTCATCGCGCTGGGGCCGAACATCACCTACTCGGGCGACGCCTACTGGGAGATTCCGGATCATTACATCGCGCTGTCAGAGGAGAGCCTCGGCGACGCCCTGCGGACCGCCGGCTTCACGCTCGAACGCGTCATCCCACGGTTCCTGCCGTTTACGATGTCTGATGGCCGCCGCTATCCGATGTTCATGGTGCGGCTGTATCTGCGGATGCCGCTCGCGTGGCGGCTCTTCGGCCGTCAGTTTCTCGTGATTGGGGTGAAGCAGGCCGCATGACGGGCACCGCGCTGACGCTGCTCAGCGTTCTCATTCCGGCGCGAAACGAGGAAGGGTGTATCGCGGGAACCGTCGAGCACCTTCACCTCGAGCTCACCCTCGCCAGGATTCCTCACGAGATCATCGTCGTGGACGATGGCAGCGACGATGGGACATGGGGCGTGCTTCAGGAGGTCGCGCGGAAGGTTCCGGTCCTTCGTCCTGTCAGGAACACCGGGCAGAACGGATTCGGGCGGGCGGTCACCCACGGAATCGATCAGTCACGCGGCGACGCCGTGGTCGTCATGATGGCCGACGAGTCAGACGACTGCCGCGACGTCGTGAAGTACTGGACGCTGCTGAACGAGGGATGGGACTGTGTGTTCGGCAGCCGGTTCATGAAGGGCGGCGGCGTCATCGACTATCCCTGGGTGAAGCTGCGCATGAACCGCACGGTGAACTTCCTGATTCGTGTGCTGTTCAAGATTCCGCACAACGACATCACGAACGCGTTCAAGGCCTACCGGCGCTCGACGCTGGAAGGATGCCGGCCCTTCCTCTCTCCGCATTTCAACCTGACCGTTGAGCTGCCGCTGAAGTCGATCGTTCGCGGCTACTCGTGGACGGCCGTTCCCATTACGTGGCGGAACCGCCGCACCGGGGTTCCGAAGCTGAAGCTGACGGAAATGGGTAGCCGCTACTTCTTCATCGTGGCGTATGTCTGGCTGGAGAAGTACTTCAGCCGCGGCGACTATCGAAAATCTCAGCTTCCAACCCCAAACGCCCAGGCCCCAACCCCCAAATCGCAGGCCGTAATCGAACCATAATAGGCGCCCCCGCGTCTGATGGGTGACGGAGGTCTTCATGTCCGCACGTGTGTTGGCCAGCATTCTTGTCTGCGGTCTGCTCGGGGCGACGACGATCGCACAGTCCGCACTCAAGCCGATTCAATTCACTGACACCAGGTTAAGCAATGGGTTGCGCGTGATCATTTCGGAGGATCACTACGCGCCGGTGTTCGCCATCGCCGTCAGCTATGGCGTGGGCTCGAAGGACGAGCGGGCGGGCCGGACCGGGTTCGCCCATCTCTTCGAGCACATGATGTTCAAGGGCTCGGAGAACGTCGGCTCCGGGGAGCACTTCTTCCTGGTGTTCAACTACGGTGGCTCGATGAACGGCACCACGAACACCGACCGGACGATCTATTACGAGATCCTGCCGAAGAATCAGCTCGACCTCGGGCTCTTCCTCGAGGCCGATCGGATGAAGTCGCTCGCCATCACGAAAGAGAATCTCGACAACCAGCGGAACGCTGTCCAGGAGGAGCGCCGGCTGCGGCTCGACAACCAGCCGTACGGCAAGAGCCAGGAGCGCTTCAACGAGATGGCGTACGACAACTTTGCCTACAAGCACTCCGTCATCGGCTCGATGGAGGACCTGAACGCCGCCACCGTGAACGATGTGGCGGACTTCTTCAAGACGTACTACGCGCCGAACAACGCGGTGCTCTCGCTGGTCGGGGATCTCGATACGAAGACGACGCTGGCGAAGGTCGAGAAGTACTTCGGCAGCATCCCGCGCCAGGCGGCGCCGAAGCCGGTGGACCTCTCCGAGCAGGAGCTGAAGGCCGAGCGGCGGGAGTCGATGACCGATCCGCTCGCGCGTGTGCCGCAGATCAACATGGGGTTCAGGATTCCTCCGGCGACTCACGCAGACTGGCCGGCGCTCTCGGTCCTTGCACAGATCCTTGGCAGCGGCGAGAGCTCGCGGCTCTACCAGGCGGTTGTGAAGGAGAAAGAGCTCTGCACAGGAACTGGAGTCAACAGCGGGGCGCGGATGGGTCCGGCGCTCCTTCAGGTCCAGTGCCAGGTCCGCGCCGGCAAGGACATCAAGGAAGCCGAAGCGGCGATGAACGAGGTGATCGGCGCTGCGGCGAACGTTCCGGTCACCGAGCAGGAGCTTCAGCGGGTGCGCGCGTCGGCGCGCCGCAGCGACGTCGGTATGCGCGAGAGCGTGCTGAACCGTGCGCTGACGCTGGCCGACAACGCGGTCCTCTACAACGATCCAAGCCGGATCAACACGCTGTCCGCCAGGCTGACGGCTGTGAGGCTGGCCGACGTGCAGCGGGTTGCGCGCACGTACTTGCGGCCCGAGAACCGGGTCGTCATGCACACGCTTCCTGGTGCCGCCACGCCGCCGGCCCCGCCGACCCAGTCACGCTGAGAGGAGAACGCACATGAAACGTCTGTTGATGTTGATGGCGGGTCCGCTCGCGGGGCTCGCATTGCTCGCGGCACCCGCCCTACAGGCTCAGGAAGCGCCTCGCGCGCAGCAGCCCACTGACTTCACCGGTGTCGAGCTGAAAAACAGGGCGCCGATCTCGAACGAGATCCTCAAGGTCAAGTTCCCGCGGCCTGCTGAAAGCCGCCTGAAGAACGGCATGGAGCTGCTCGTGCTCGAGGAGCACCGCTCGCCGACGATCCAGGTGCAGATCGCCGTGCCGGCGTCCAACCTGAACGACCCCGAGGGCTCGCCGATCAGCGCGGCGACTGGCAGCCTCATGCGGCTCGGCACGAAGACGCGCGACGCGCGCGCGATCGCGGAGGCGCTGGCCAGTCTTGGCGCGTCGGTCTCGTTCAACATCGGCGACCGCTACGCCTACGCCACGTTCTCCACGCTCACGGAGAACCTCGATGCGGTCATTGCGCTGATGGCGGACATGCTGTTCAACCCGTCGTTCCCGCAGGACGAGCTGGACAAGTGGAAGAACCAGCAGCTCAGTCAGCTGACGCAGGTCCGGTCGATTCCCGACTTCCTCTCGACTGAACGGTTTGCCAAGGCGATGTATCCGGACGACCGCCGCTCCTTTGTGCTGCCGTCGGCTGATGGCGTGAAGGGCCTCACGCGCGACATGCTCGCCGCGCACTACCAGCGGATCTACCGTCCGGAAGGTGGCCGCATCACCGTGCTCGGTGACGTCAGCGCCCGTCAGATCACACCGAAGCTCGAGGCGCTGCTGGCGGAGTGGAAGGGCGCCGGAACGAAGGCGCCTGCGCTTCCGCTGCCAGGTGTCATCAAGGGGCGCACGGTCATTCTGGTGGACCGCCCGAACTCGGTGCAGACCGCGTTCTATCTCGGCAACCGCGCATTCGATCGCTGCAGCCCGGATTACCTCCCGGCCCAGGTGATGAACCGCGTGCTGGGGGGTGGTCCGGCGTCCCGCCTGTTCCGGAACATCCGCGAGGCGAAGGGGTACACCTACGGCATCAGCAGCGGCTTCACCTCGTCGCAATACATGAACCTCTTCTCGCTGCAGACCTCGGTCCGGACTGAGGTCACCGGCGATGCGCTGCGCGAGATGCTCAAGGAGTTCAGCGACATCCGCACCAAGCCAGTGCCTGCCAGTGAGCTGGAAAACGCCAAGCGCGCGCTCGTGGCCAGCTTCGCGCTCAGCACCGAGAACCAGGCGACGGCGCTTTCGAACGCGACCACGATCAAGGAGTACATGTGCCTGCCGGCCGACTACTGGGATACCTATCCCGAGAAGATCGCCGCGGTCACCGCTGCCGACGTCCAGCGCGTGGCGCAGAAGTACGTGCCGCTTGACGATCTCGTGATCGTCGCCGTCGGAGATGGAGCTAAAATCCGCAGCGTCCTCGGGGAGTTCGGGACCATCGAGGAGTGGGACTCCGAGGGCAGGCGGCGCCCAGCCAAGTAGGGCCGGCCCCGCCGGCCCCACCGACTTAGGAGACGGTAGATGTCAGCACGCATTGCCATCGTGATTGCAGCGCTCGTGGTCGTGTCGGCCACGGTGACGGCGCAATGGCCCTCGTACCCGACGCCGGACGTTCCGCGTGACGCCAAGGGCGCGCCCGTGCTCACCGGTCCGGCGCCCCGCACCGCGGATGGCAAGGTGGACTTCTCGGGTATCTGGACGCGCGGTGGCGGCGGTGGAGGAGGCCGTGGCCGCGGCGCTGGTCCCGCCGCGCCGGAATTTTCGACGCCGCCGGACGGTGTCACGCTCTCGAGCTTTGGCGAGGTGGCCGGCCGCGGCGCCGCGCTGCCGATGCTGCCCTGGGCGGCGGAGCTGAAGAAGAAGCGGATGGCCGACAACATGAAGGACAACCCGGACGTGTGGTGCCTGCCGATCGGCCTGATGCAGTACCACAACCATCCGCAGCCGCGTCAGATCGTACAGACCAAGAACCTGATGCTGATCACCTACGAGTCGAACTACGGACTCCGCTACATCTACATGGATGGCCGGCCGGCGCCGAACAACGACCCGCAGCCCTGGTGGTTCGGCTATTCGCGCGGTTGGTACGAAGGCGACACGCTCGTGGTCGAGACGACGCATTTCAATTCGGAGGAGCGTGCGGCGTGGCACGACGTCAACGGCACGCCGTGGTCCGACCAGCTCAAGATGACCGAGCGCTTCCGTCGTCCCTCGTTCGGCATGCTGGAGATCGACATCACGATCGACGACCCCAAGACGTTCACGAAGCCGGTTGTCGTCCGCGTGAATCAGCGGCTCATGGTGGACCAGGAGATGATCGAGTTCATCTGCAACGAGAACGAGCAGTCGACCGATCACATCCCGCCGCCCGGTAAGCCCGGGCTGCCCGGAACCCCGGCGCCTCCGAAGTAGCGAGTGAGCAGGCTGATGAGAACACTCCTTTTGACGCTTGGGTTCGTCGCGGCGATCTCGTCTGCAATCCCCGCGCAGGCCCCGGAACCACCGTTGGCGGACACGCGCCTGACGGTTCACACCCTCGTCAGGGAGGACATCTTTGCCGGCTTCCT
>DATLLQ010000289.1:0-12359 GCA_035537775.1 Vicinamibacterales bacterium
AGTCCATTGGAGGTGCGCCATGACGCACACTCTCACGACCGTAACGCCCTCCCGAGACGGCAACGCCCTGCTGGCGCTGACCGTCGTGCTCATCCTGACCACCTGGACGTTCTTCGGCCGATTCTCGGTGATCGCTGCCGCCGCAGGCATCGGCACGAGCATCTGGCTGCACCGGTGGTACCTGCGTCACCCGACCACGCCCGCACGCAGCCCGGGCCGCCGGCCGCTCATGCTCAACATCTCCGCCGTCTACGTTGGCGGCGATGCCGCCGGCCTTGCGTTTGTCCTCGGCACGGTCGTGGTGTTTGTCATGGGCCTGCCGCCGCTGCGGTGGTTCGCGCTGGCCTCGGCGGTGCTCGCCGTTGCCTGCGCAGTGACCATCGTTGCGTGGAGGCGGACGCACGCGGTCTGGTCCACGCCGGAAACGTCGCTAAGAACGTAAACCGTTCGAAACGTTCGAAACGTTCGAGCCGTTCGGAACGTTCTTGATCGTTCGAGACGTTCGAAGCGTTCCTGATCGTTCGAGTCGTTCGGTTGCGGCTAAGATCCGCACACCGATGCAGGTCTCGAACGCCGAACGTTTCGAACGATCCGAACGGCTGGAACGACCCGAACGTCTCGAACGATCCGAACGATCCGAACGGTCCGAACGACTCTTCCTCCGTCCGTTCCTCATCGCCTTCATGCTCGGCTGCGGCGTGTCGCTGCTTGGATCGGGCCGCTTCACGCTGCGGCTGATTCTCGACGGCACCCTGTCGTTCGCGTTCGTCCCGCTCTGCCAGCTGGCCGCGTTTGCGGTCGTCCACCGCGTGCAGCGCAGCGGTCTGCCATTCCGGGTCGCCGCGGATCGGTACTTTGCCACCAACACACCATGGCTCTGGTGGATGGTCGGGCTGCTGGTGGTCTCCGCGATGCTGCCGGCCGTTCGGGCAGGCAGCGTGCTTCCGCTGGTGCTGATGACGGCACCGCTCCCGATTGCTCTCTCGGTTCGCGCTGACTGGCGGCTCTTCCGGCGCGACGGGCGCACGCGCGGTCAGGCGGCCATGGACATCGCCCTGGAGCGCGCGATCGCGTGGTCCCTGGCATTCGCCTATTTCCTCGGCCTGGCGATCACCTCGCGTGACGCCCTGTACCTGTTCGTCGAGGCCGGTCAGGCGATCGCCGAGTTTTCGCGGGCGGTGTTCTGATGCGTCCGCCTTCGCTGCTGCACCGCTTCCGCCTTCGCGCAGCTACGGCGGGACAGGCCGGCGTCTGGCTCCTCGTCGCGGCGATCACGGTCGGGACGCTCAGCGACCGCCCACGCCCGCGCCAGGAGATCAGCCTCGGCGGCTATCGGGTGCTCGCCGCTGACTTTCACACCCACAGCTCGACGTGGAGCGACGGATCGCTCACGCCGTGGGGGCTCGCGCTCGACGCGCGCTATCAGGGCCTCGACGCGATCGCGATCACCGGACATCGCCAGACCCAGGACGCCCGATGGGGCCGCTGGTTCTCGGAACGCATCGGCGGTCCGATTGTGTTGATCGGCGAAGAGCTCCCTGAGATCCCGCAGCACGTCATCGCCGTCGGCATTCACAGCACTGTCGATTCCGCCCTGCCGGTTCGGGAACAGATCGCCGAGATCCATCGCCAGGGCGGGGTTGCAATTGCCGCGCATCCCGGCGAGTTCTTCTGGAAAGGGTTCGAGCCGGTCATGGACCAGCTCGATGGCACCGAGATCTGCCACCCGTACACGTTCGAATATCCGGACGTGCATCCTGAGATCGAGGAGTTCGCCAGGCGTGCAGACGCCGCCGCGATCGGTTCGTCCGACACTCACGGCCCCGGACGACTGGGCATGTGCCGGACATTCGTCTTCGTGCGGGACGCGACGGCCGAGGGGATCCTCGAGGCGATTCGCGCGAAACGAACGGTGGTCTACGGCGGGCCTGCGATGAAGGCGTACGGCGATCCAGAGTTGATCCGGATCGCCGAAGCCGACGGGCGGCTGCGGCAGATGGCGAACATCGACTATCCGGTGTCGGTGCTCGATCGTCTCAGTCAGATTCTGGGAATTGGGGGATTCGCGATGTTGGTCGCACGCAGGCGCGAGTTCTATCGGGCGAAGTAGCCGGCGCGAGCGCGGATCGTAGTTCCGCGCTTGCGAACCTCGACTTTGATGTCGTGCCAGCGGCCGTCGCGGTCCGGCGGCGTCGCATAGCCGATCACATATTGCTGGTTGAACTCCTCGGCCAGCCGTGCGATTGCCTTCGCGAGATTCTTCACACCGTCCACGACCTCGGTCCGCCCACCGGTATCGTCGGTGAGCTTACGCAGGGAACGCGCATCAACGCGGCCATACGTCCCGCCGACCGGAGTCATCGTCAGGCCACCTTCGACGCCTAAGGCGTAAACGAGGACCTCGGAAGCACGGATGGCGCTTTGCACCTGGCTGACGGTCCGTTTGCTCGACGTATCCAGGCCGTCCGAGATGATGAGCACCGCCTTTTTCTGGTGTGTGCCCTTCCCCGCAAAGTCCAGCGCGGAGGCTACGGCATCGAACACAGCCGTGCCGGAGTTGATCGTCCTTCCGACGGCAGTGGACTGGCTTCGATCGATTGGCGTGAGCGGCACCTGATTCGCTCGCGCGAGTGCCAGGCTGAACAGTTGACGGTCTCGCGTCCAGTCCTGAAGCATGCGCCCGCGCGAGGCGAACTCCATCAGAAACAGCTGATTCTCGTCACCCAGCAGTTCGACGAACTGATCAATGGCCGATCGCGCAATCGCCAGCTGCTCGTCGCTCATGCTGACGCTGACGTCAATCAGCACGCCAAGGCTCACCGGCCGGCGTTCGCTGCTGAACACCACGATCTCCTGAGGCCGGCCATCGTCAGAGACGATGAAGTCGTCTTTGGTGAGACCGCGGACGAACCGGCCGTCGCCGTCAGTCACCGTGGCGGCGATTTCGACGACGGCGACACCGGCCTTGAAGACGGCCTCCTGCGCCCTCGTGTTGACGAGCGCAAGAAGGGCCGCGGTGGCGGTGACAACGACGAGCGCGGCCGGAGAATGGCGCATAACGGGTCCGGCTAGGTCCGGCTAAAGCCGGACGCTACTTGCGAAACAGCTGCGGTGCGAACTCCGACAGATAGTTCCGCCAGTTGATCCACGTGTGGCCGCCGGGCGACTGCACGTAGACCGGCGCGAAGCCGTGGCGCTTGAACAGATCCACCGTTGCGTCGGTGGTCGAGAGCAGGAAGTCCTCTTTCCCCGTGCCGAACCAGAGCAGCCGCAGCCCCTTCTTCAGGTTCGCGTCGTCCAGCTTTGCAGCGTTGGTCTTCTCCCATTCGATCGGACCCGCGGGAGCTGCAGGCGCGGCAGCCGGCGCAGGCGCGGCTCCGCGACCGCCGCCACGGCCGGCTTGCGGGAACGCGCCGATCAGGCCTGAGCTGTAGACACCGACATACGCGAAGCGTTCGAGACGCGGAATCGCGACCTCGAGCGTCTGCATGCCGCCCATCGACAGTCCTGCAATGGCGGTGTTCGCGCGATCGGTCAGCACGCGGTAATGCTTCTCCACGTATGGCATCACGTCGCTCACGAAATCGCTGACGAACGCGTCCGTCGCCGTCCGGCCGACAACGTTGTCCTGGGCGCGAGTGGCGTGGCCCGCGGGCATCACGACCACCATCGGCTTCGCCTTCTGCGTCGCAATCAGGTTGTCGAGGATGAAGCCGGCGCGGCCGACCGTCGTCCAGGAGTCGTCGTTGTCGCCGGCGCCATGCAGCAGATAGAACACCGGGTAACGGTCGCGGCTGCTCTCGTATCCCGGCGGCGTGTAGACGTGCATCCGGCGATCGCGCGCGAGCGCGGACGACTTGTAGGTGACTTCGGCAATCGCGCCGTGCGGCACCGCTTTCGAGTCGAAGACGTCCGAGCCGGACACATAGACCAGGCTCCAGACGTTGTTGTTCGACTCGCTGATCGACGGATTCCGCGGGTCGATCGTCGCGACACCGTCGACGTTGAAGTTGTAGCGGTAGGCGCCGGCGTCGAGCGGAGGCGTCGTCAGCTCCCAGACGCCGTTGTCGGCCTTCGTCAGCCTCGTGTTCTGGCCAAGGCCCGGAATGTCGCTGGCAGCCAGCCGGATTTCGCGCGCCTGCGGCGCGTAGATGCGGAAGCTGATACGGCGGTCCGCGCTCACCTCAGGTGAATTGACCTGCGGCGCCTGCGCGCCGCCGCGGCCCTGCGCCTGCGCCAGCGATGCTCCGGCGACCAGTGCCACAGCTGCCAGATACACGTAACGGTTCATGATTTCGCTCCTGGCCGGGGATGATCCTACATCTCGACCTGGACTCCAAGCTCCACGACGCGTTCGGGAGGCAGACGGAAGAACGCTGTCGCCCGGACGGCATTGCGCGCCATCAGCAGGAACAACCGCTCGCGCCAGGCCGCCATCCCGTGATGGGGCGCGATGATGATCGCCTCGCGGCCGAGGAAGTAGGTGACGTCGTCCTCGTCGATGGGTACGCCCTTCTTCCGCGCCTGCAGCAGCGCGGCGGGTACGTCCGGATCTTCCATGAACCCGTACTGCACTTTGACGTTGAACAGATCGTGGCCAAGCGACTCGACAGACACGCGCTCGTCGTCTTGCAGATGCGGTCGCTGCGCGGTGATGACGGAGAGCAGCACGATGTGCTCGTGCAGCATTTTGTTGGCTCGGAGGTTGTGCACGAGGGCCTGCGGTGTCCCGGTCGGTTGCGCCGTCATGAAGACCGCGGTCCCCGGCACGCGCACCGGCTTCAGCGTTCTGACGATCGTCAGAAACGCGTCGAGCGTCATGGCTCGCGCGGTGAGCCGCTCGGCGACCAGCCGCCGGCCCGTCCGCCAGGTAGTCATCAGCGTGAACAGCACCAGCGCCACTGCGAGCGGCACCCAGCCTCCCTGCATCAGCTTCAGCGCATTGGCGCCGAAGAACGCCAGGTCGATCGTCAGGAAGAGAGCGACCATCGCGAGGGCCGCTGGCTTCGACCAGTGCCATCGTTCAGTGACGACGACATAGAGGAGAAGCACCGTAATCACCATCGTCAGCGTGACGGCGATTCCGTAGGCCGCGGCCATGTCGGTGGACGAGCCAAAGCCGATGACGATCAGGACGGTCGCGACCATCAGGGCCCAGTTCACCTGCGGAACGTAGATCTGCCCCATCGCGCTCGCCGAGGTGTGCTCGACGTCCAGACGCGGCGCGAGACCAAGCTGGATCGCCTGCCGTGTGATCGAGAACGAACCGGAAATCAGCGCCTGTGAGGCAATGACCGCAGCGGTCGTGGAGAGGATGACCAGCGGCAGCAGCGCCCACGAGGGCGCGAGCATGAAGAAGGGATGTGCGACGGAGGGCTTACGCAGCAGCAGCGCGCCCTGACCGAGATAGTTCAGCACGAGCGCGGGCAGGACGATGGCAAACCAGGCCAGCTTGATCGGGTGGCGGCCGAAGTGCCCCATGTCGGCGTACAGCGCCTCGCCGCCGGTCACGACGAGGAAGACGGCGCCGAGCACTGCAAAGCCGGTGAATCCGTTCTCGCTGAAAAAGCTGACGGCGTGCCGGGGATCGATGGCGCCGAGGACAACCGGCTCGCGGACGATCCACGAGACGCCGAGAGCCGCGATCGTGACAAACCAGGCGACCATCACCGGACCGAAGAGCCCTCCGACGCGATGCGTGCCGAACCGCTGGATCGCGAACAACACGATGAGAATGACGACTGTGATTGGGACGACCGAAGGCCGGAAGACCGGCGTCATCACCTCCAGCCCCTCGATCGCGCTGAGAACCGAGATCGCTGGCGTGATCATGCCGTCCCCGTAGAGGAGGGCGGTGCCGAAGATACCGAGAGCGATCAGCAGCGGACGGCCGACGGCGAGACGGCCCCCTGACGCTGGTGCGCCCGCCCGGCCTGGAATCAAGGCCGTCAACGCCAGCACGCCGCCTTCACCCTGGTTGTCGGCGCGCATGACGATCGCCACGTACTTCACGGAGATGACCAGGACGAGCGCATAGATGATCAGCGAGAGGACGCCGAGCACGTTGTCGTACGTCGGCCGCACGGCATGGGACCCGAAGAAGCACTCGCGCAGCGCGTAGAGCGGACTGGTCCCGATGTCGCCGTAGACGACCCCGAGCGCAGTGATCGTGATTGGAAGAACGGAAGAACGGCCTCCATGCGGCTGTACAGCCGCATGAGGCGCCGGAACGGCAGCCGAATCTGGCACAAGGCCTCCAAGTGCCGACGGGGTTAGCTGACGGGCTCGGGGTTGGAGTCCCCTACCACTGCCAGGCTGAGCAGCCTGACCGAATGGATTCGCCCCTTGGAAGGCACAATCGCCTTCCGCTGGGTCCCCCGCATCGCGCGTTTAGCGCGAATTAGGCAGTTACCTCATTATGCGCCTTTGTGGAGAACGGCGGTGTAACGGTCAGAGCCAGCGTGACCGTTTGAACCCGATGTACAAGCCCAGTGACGCAATGGCCATGACGGCGAGGGAGACGTAGTAGCCGTATTTCCAGCTCAGCTCGGGAATGTCCCGGAAGTTCATCCCGTAGATCCCGGCAATCATCGTCGGCACGGCAATCATCGCGGCCCACGCGGTGATGCGCTTCATGTGTTCGTTCTGCGCCACTGTCATAAGCGACAGGTGGGCTTCGAGCGCGCTCGTCAACAGCTCGCGCTGCGCGTCGATCGATTCATTCAGCCGCACGATGTGGTCGTAGACGTCGCGGAAGTACGGACGCGTGTCGTTGGGAATGTGCGGGATGTCGAATCGCATCAGCCGGTTGCAGACGTCGGCCAGCGGCGATACCGCTCGACGAAGCGACACGAGGTCGCGCTTCAGCAGGTAGATCTTCGCGGTCGCATCGCTTGCGGTCGGATCCTCGAGCACCACGCCCTCGAGGTTCTGCACCTCCTCCTCGATTTGCTGAACGATCGGGAGGTACTGATCGACGATGAAGTCCATCAGCGAGTAGAGGACGTAACCGGGGCCCTGCGATAACAGCTGAGGTGTCGCCTCGCACCGCTGGCGCACGCCGACGTGTGAGCGCAGCGATCCGTGCCGCACCGTGACGATGTAGTTGCGCCCGAGGAAGACGTGGGTCTCGCCGAACTCCAGCCGGCCCGTTGACGAAATGCGCTGTGCCGTCCGGAGGACCACGAACACCGAATCCTCGTACAGCTCGAGCTTGGGCCGCTGGTGGGCGTTGATCGCGTCCTCGATGGCGAGGTCGTGGAGGCCGAACTGCTGCTGCACCCGCCGCATCAGCGGCAGTTCCGGCTCGTAGAGCCCAATCCAGACGAATTGATCGTCGCGGGCCAGCGCCGGCTGGATCTGATCGACGGTCAATGCGGCCGCGCGCGCCCCGCGGCAGTAGGCCGCGCAGTCGATGATCGGATCGCCCTGGATCTGCTGCTCCACGAGGCCAGAGTAATAGAAGTGAATGAAACGAGGAAGCGACGATTCCGTTACGAAATCGCGATCGGCTTCACAGCATCGTGTGTGCGAAACGGCACAGACCGGTGAAACACCGTATAATCGCGACTCCCGCTCAAGGCATTCGAGTTGCTCCCGCAGGACGTTGCATGCGGCACCTGTTACTCCGGTCCGGACTCGTGGTCCTGCTCGCGGCGGGTATGGTGGCCCCGTCCGCGGTAGCCACATTCTCGACCGAACGCGTCATCATCCAGATCGCACCCGGCCACTCGCCGGCCGATATCCGTGTGCTCGTCGAACGCGCCGGCGGATCGGTCCAGCAGACCCTCGATATCATCAACGCGCAGGTAGTTGACCTACCCGTCGGCGCTCTCGCGCCGCTGTCACGGCACCCCTTCATCGCCGGCATCTCCCCGGATCGAAGCGTGGCCGGCACGATGGAGCGGACCGCTGCCACTATCGGCGCGACCACCGTCCGCAACAACCTGGGCTACGACGGTAGCGGCGTCGGGGTCGCCATCATCGACTCCGGCATTACCGCGTGGCACGACGATCTGGCCTCCCCGGGCGGCGGCCAGCGGATCGCCCAGTTCGTTGACTTCTCCAGGAACCGTCCGCAGGCGTACGACGACTACGGCCATGGGACGCACGTGGCCGGCATCATCGCCGGCGATGGCTTCGATTCCGGCGGCGCGCGAATGGGCGTGGCCCCGGGAGCGTCGCTGACGATCCTCAAGGTGCTCGACGAGGACGGCAACGGACGCATCAGCGACGTCATCGCCGCCTTCGACTACATCCTCAAGAAGGGCGCGGGGTTGAACATCCGCGTCGTCAATCTGTCGGTCGCCACCGGCGTGTACGAGTCGTACATGACCGACCCGCTCACGCTGGCGGCGAAACGCCTCGTCGACGCCGGCATCGTCGTCATTGCCGCGGCAGGAAACCACGGCTGGACGGCGAATGGAGAGTACGCGTACGGCGGCGTCACGTCGCCCGGCAACGCGCCGTGGGTGCTGACGGTCGGCGCGTCGAGCCACATGGGCACGACGACGCGCAAGGACGACCGGATGGCGGCTTTCAGCTCGCGCGGCCCCACGGCGTTCGATTTCGTGGCGAAGCCGGATCTCGTCGCGCCCGGCGTCGGCATCGAGTCGTTGAGCAACCCCGACAGCCGTTTCTACCAGACGATGTCGCCGTATCTGCTGCCTGGCACGATGCAGCGGGGATTCCTTCCGTACCTGAGCCTGACCGGGACCAGCATGTCGGCGCCCGTGGTGACAGGCACTGTCGCGCTGATGCTGCAGGCCAACCCGGCGCTCACGCCAAACGCTGTGAAGGCCATCCTGCAGTACACGGCGCAGGTGGATTCGGGCTACGACCCGCTGACACAGGGCGCGGGCTTTCTCGACGCTGCCGGTGCCGTGGAGATGTCTCTGGCATTTGCCGATCGAACGCGGCAGATTGCCGATTCATCGTCCTGGAGCCGCCATGTGATCTGGGGCAATCAGCGCATTCGCGGCGGCCGTCTCGCCGCAGACGGTTCGGCGTGGGCGACGGGCGTGACGTGGGGGGCAGCGCGCACCCCGGCCGGTCAGAACGTCGATTGGGGCGTCCATTGCCAGGATGCCAACTGCGACCGCGTGACCTCAGAGCGATGGAGTGCGGTGTGCGCCGACGCCGCCTGCCAGACGTTCGATTGGGGAACCGCCCGAAACATCGTGTGGGGCGGCCGTTGCGGCGGCAATGACTGCCGTGAGCAGTGGACCGTCGCCGCTGCTCGAGACGAGAGCGTGGTGTGGGGCACGGCCGCCGATGAATCGGTCGTCTGGGGCACCACGTTTTCCGACGAGTCCGTTGTGTGGGGTACCTCGATCATCAAACGATCGATCGTCTGGCCCAGGTAGTTCCGTAACCCGCTGCTTTACACGCCATGACGGCGATAGGCGATCCGATGCTTTCACCTGATCTCGCATCTGAGCCGACGCCTGCTCCCCTTGATCCGCCGCGAGGCGCCGACATGTCGTGGGCCGTGTTGCCCGCACCGGCGCAGCTGTACGTGACTGCCGTCATGGGCAGCGGCGCCGCAGTACTCCTGGCGCTTCTGCCGACCGACTTTCAGCAGCCGTGGCTGTTCGTCGGGCTGATTCTCGCCGCGTGCCTGACCGCTTCCTGGAAGGTCAACCTGCTCATCCCGCTCGGGAGCGGCTCCACATTGTCGGTGTCGTGCGCGGCGAAGCTCGCGACGCTGCTGCTGCTCGGACCGGAGTACTCGGTCATCGTCGCCGCGGCGGCCGCCATCACGCAGTGCACCTACAAGGTCAAGCAGCGGTATCCGTTCTATCGCACCGCCTTCAGCGTGGCCGCCGAAGCGCTGACGATGGGCGCAACCGGGCTGGCGTTCTTATCGCTTGGCGGGGAGGTTGGACATCTCGCGGTCCCAGCGCTGGCACGCCCGCTCGTCGGTGCGATCGTGACGTATTTCGTCGTCAACACTGGACTGGTGGCCGCGGCGATTGCGCTTTCAACGGAACGGCGGTTCGGAGACGTCTGGCGGCACGACTTCCTCTGGAGCGGCGTCACCTACATGGTCGCTGGAACGGCCGGCGCGGTTGCCGCGATCGTGGTGCAGCGCGGGGATCACTGGATCGCCATCCTGCTTCTCGCACCCGTATACCTGACATACCGCACGTACCTGCTGTTCCTGGCCCGCTTCGAGGATCAGCAACGTCACATGACGGACATGCGGCGCATGCACGGCGAGACCGTCCACGCGCTCTCGCAGGCGCACCATGCGGAACGGGCCCTCGCGAGTGAAAAGGAGCGGCTGGCAGTCGCCCTTGCGGACATGACGCAGCTCGAAGAGGCGCGCAATCATCTGCTCGAGCGCGAGCAGACCGCCCGAGCCAGCGCGGAGGGCGCCAATAGACTGAAAGATCAGTTCCTCGCCGTCGTGTCGCACGAGCTGCGCACGCCGCTCAACGCGATCCTCGGCTGGGCCGACATGTTGCGAACCGGCAAGCTCGAAGGCGCGCGGAGCGAGCGCGCGCTTCAAGCGATCTACGACAGCGCACGGCAGCAGGCGCAGCTGATCGACGATCTGCTCGACGTCTCGCGCATCATGTCCGGCAAGCTCCGCCTTGCGCGCGGCATCGTCGACATCGACGAAGTGGTGCGGGGAGGGATGCAGGTCCTTCAGCCGGCCGCCGACGCGCGCCGGATCTCCACGCGGCTCACCGTCGAGCCGGCGCTCAATCAGGTGTTCGCGGATCGGGCACGCGTGCAGCAGATCGTCCAGAACCTCCTGACCAACGCCATCAAGTTCTCCCACGAGGGCGGCATCATCGACGTGCAGCTTCGAGCGGCCCCGGGCGCGGTGGAGCTCGTGGTGACCGACGCAGGCGAGGGGATCCCGCCGCACTTCATCGCTTCGGTGTTCGAGCCCTTCCGGCAGGCTGACGGCTCGACGACCCGGCGCCACAGCGGACTCGGACTTGGACTGTCCATCGTGAAGCACCTGGTCGATGCGCATGGCGGCTCAATCAGCGCACATAGCGCCGGGGAAGGTCGCGGCGCCAGCTTCGTCGTCAGGCTGCCGGCAGTGGGATCAGCGGCGATGGCAAGCGATGCCATTGACGAACGCCGGAGGCAGGCGCCAGCGACGGCGATCCCGCTCGCGACCGCTGAGTCACTCGAAGGCGTCTCGGTGCTCGTCGTGGACGATGACGAGCAGAGCCGACTTGTTGTCGCGGCGTATCTCGAGGCGCATCATGCCCGGGTCATCACCGCGCCGTCGGCATCGGTTGCGTTCGACGTGTTGCAACATGAGCACGTGGACGTCCTGCTCGCCGACATCGCCATGCCCGGCGAGGACGGCTACTCTCTCATCAGAAAACTACGGGCGCTCGACACGCCGGCAATTGCTTCGATTCCGGCGGCGGCGCTGACGGCATTTGCCCGCAACGAGGATCGTCAGCTGGCACTCCAGGCGGGGTTCCAGATCCATCTGGCCAAGCCGATCGACGCGCAGACACTCGTCAGCGCGGTCGCGACGCTCGGTGGCAAGCATGGCGTCACCGCTGCCGTAAGCGGCGTATAAGAAACTAAGTCGTTCGAATCGTTCGAGGCGTTCGAAACGTTCGGCTCGTTCTAAGGCGTTCGAGCCGTTCTAAGAGTCGTTCGAATCGTTCGAATCGTTCGGGTCGTTCGAAGACGTTCGAGCCGTTCCAAGAGTCGTGCGAGCCGTTCGAACCGATCGAGTTCGCGCCCCGAAACGACTCGAACGATCCGAACGATTCGAACGGTCCGAACGATCCGAACGATCCAACCGGCTGAGGCAACCCCTTCGCGGCCGGCTCCGTCTCAGAACCAGCGCCTGAAAAGGAGTCGACATGCGTAGGATGCACACACTGGTCATCCCTGCTCTGATCTTCACGCTGCTGCCGGTGGCCGCTGCGTCGGCGGCACAGGAGTCGCGCCCTCTCGATCGGCGGGACCGGCTCGAAGACATCCGCGACCGCCGTGAAGACCGGCGCGATCGCCGCGAAGACATCAGGGACCGTCGTGAGGACCGTCGCGATGCGCGGCACGACGGCGGCTTGCGCGATCGACTGGAAGACCGGCGGGACCGGCGAGAAGATCGCCGCGACCGGCGCGAGGACATTCGCGATCGTCGCGAAGACAGGCGGGATCGCAGGAACTAAGTCGTTCGGATCGTTCGGATCGTTCGGGACGTTCGGGTCGTTCGGATCGTTCTAAGGCGTTCGAACCGTTCGAGACGTTCGGATCGTTCGGGTCGTTCTAAGACGTTCGAGACGCTCGAGTCGTTCGGGCGCGCGCCCAGAACGATTCGAACGGTTTGAACGATCCGAACGACCCGAACGAATCGAACGACTCGAACG
>DATLLQ010000290.1:0-7890 GCA_035537775.1 Vicinamibacterales bacterium
CTGCGCGCGATGAACATGCTCTACGAAGGACTGAAGGAAAAGGGCGCGCTGATGCTGATCCCCAGCAGCGCCGTCGAATCGATGGGCATGGGCGGCATGCTCGGCGCCGCGGCGATGCGTCAGCAGGCACTGACCGGCAGCGGCGACGACGTGAAGTAGCTATTTCACGCGCCGGCTGCGCGTCCGCGGCCGGCGTGGGCGGGGCAGGTCCGGAAAGACATCGAACAGATCGGTGAGCGCTCCCGTCCCCGATCCGCGAACGAGCTGCGGACGGCGGGGCCTCGGCACCTTGGCTACCGGCCGCTGACGAGGCGCGCGCGTCGGCTGCCCCTGCGGCGCGTTCTTCAAGGGCTCGGCCGGCGGACGCGACGGCACGCGCCCGTGCTTTGGCGGCGTACCTCGCGGCACCCGCTGCGTCGGTGCGGCCGCGAGCGGCGAGCGCGGCGGCAATTTCCTGGTCACAGAAGGCGCAATGTTACGGCAGAACTGCGCCTTCGGTGCGAACGCGGCTGTGCGAACATAGGTTGACGTGCGACGAACCGCCGCGTGCACGACCGCAATTCTGCTTGCGTCGATGCTCCTTGTGGAGACGCAGGGCACTCCCCCGCCAGCACCGCTCACGTTGATCGCGCGCGAGGGGCGCCGTGCCGTACCGACCGTCATCGTCAGCGGCCAGGAACTGATTGCGCTCGATGACGTCGCCTCGCTGTTTCAGGTCACCGTCGCGGAAGATGCGCCGACGGGCGGCGTCACAGTGTCGTACCGCGGCCGTACGATCGTGCTCTCGACCCAGCAGTCGATCGCCTCAGTGAACGGTCGTGTGGTCACGCTGCCCGCGCCGGTCGCACGGTCCGGCCGCAGGCTGCTCGTCCCGCTCGAGTTCCTGTCGCGGGCGCTGGCGCCGATCTACGACCGACGGATCGACCTGCGCCGCGCCTCGCGGCTGCTGATTGTCGGAGACATGACAGTGCCACGGGTCGTGGCGCGGATCGACTCGGCAGGCCCACCGACCCGGGCGACGATCGAGGTCACGCCGGCAGCGCCGGTCACGGTCACTCCCGACGTCGGCCGGATCATTGTCCGGGTCGAGGCCGATGCGCTCGACACGTCGCTGCCGGCTGGCGGCACGGCGTTGATCGATCAGGTTCGCCCCGGTGATCAACCGAATACCGTCGCCCTGATTCTGGACGGCGCCGCCGGCACGCCACGAACGGCGACGACCACTGCCGACGGTGTGACGCGGATCAGCATCGACGTGCCATCGGCCGCGGCCGCCGGAGACACGGCCGCTCCCCCACCCCCGCCCACGCCGCCAAGTGACCCGCTTCCGCCGGTTGTCGGGAAACGGCGCTTCACGACCGTGGTCCTCGATCCAGGCCACGGCGGAGCGGACACAGGCGTTCGAACCGCCGACGGACTGCTCGAGAAGGAGTTGACGCTCGACGTTGCGCGCCGTCTCCGGCAGCGCCTCGAAACGCGTCTTGGCCTGCGCGTGCTCCTGACGAGAGACGACGACCGCACGCTGGGCCCTGACGAACGTGCGGCCTTCGCCAACAACAACAAAGCGGATCTCTTCCTGAGCCTGCACGGGAATGGCGCACTCGGCCCTGCCGTCTCCGGCGCCGAGGTGTTCTTTCTCAGCCTCGATAAAGAAGGTGAATCCGTGCGGCGCAGCGCAAACGCCGAAGCGGTATCGCTGCCGGCACTCGGCGGAAGCCGCCGGGTGCTGGAGATCGTTCCGTGGAACCTCGCCCAGGCTGCGCACATCGACAGGAGCTCGACGCTCGCGCAGATGCTGGACCAGGAACTGAAGCGCCACGTGCCGATGAGCCCGCGCGGCGTGCAGCGCGCCGGGATGCGCGTCCTCACTGGTGCCAACATGCCCGCAGCCCTCGTCGAGATGGCGTATCTCACCAATCCGGATCAGGCGGCGAAGGCACGCGGTGAAGAGTTCAGGAACTCGACGGCTGACGCGCTCTACGATGCCATTGCCCGCTTCCGCACGTTCGCGGACGAGAAGGCGCCGTGACAGAGCTGCGCCGGTTTCTTCCGGCCGCAATCGGCGTCCTGGCGCTGGCACTGTTCGCGTGGGGCATGATTGCGCTGCTCGAGCGCCTGACGGCTCGAAACGCCGACGTTCCCGCAGCGGCCAGTGCTCCGCCCGCCGCGGCGGAGACCCCGCATATCAGCGTCACGCTGTTCTATGCGACTCCTGAAGGCGACGCGCTGGCGCCGTTGCGGCGCGAGGTCCCACTGGCACAAGGGCTCGTCGCGCAGGGCAGGCAGATCCTCACGGCGCAATTGCAGCCGCCGCCCGGACCGTACATCTCGACGATTCCCTCCGGTACGACGCTTCGCGCCTTCTACGTGAGCGAGAAAGGTGATGCCTTCGTCGATCTGACGGGCATCGCCGCGGCGCATCCGGGAGGCTCGCTCACCGAACTGCTCACCGTCCATGCAATCGTCAACGCCATCACGGCAAACCTGCCGGCCATTCAACGCGTGCAGATTCTCGTTGACGGAAAAGAAGTGGATACGATCGCCGGCCACGTCGATATCCGCCGGCCGCTGACGAGAGACACCTCGCTGGTGCGGGAGCTGGAAGCCTCGCCGTAGTACAGTTGAAGGCTATGCGTTCCGACGGCCGTCTTCCTGAGCAGCTCCGCCCGACGCGGATCACCCCGAACTACCTGATTCACGCCGAGGGCTCCGTGCTCGTCGAAGCGGGCAAGACCAAAGTCATCTGCACCGCAAGCGTCGAAGACCGTGTCCCGCCGTTCCGCCGGAATTCCGGCAAGGGATGGGTCACCGCTGAGTACGGGATGCTGCCTCGCGCCACGACGACGCGAACGCAGCGGGAAGCATCGGCTGGCCGGGTCGGCGGACGAACGCAGGAGATCCAGCGGCTGATCGGACGCTCGCTGCGGGCGGTCACCAAGCTGGAGGAGCTTGGCGAGCGGACGATCACGCTCGACTGCGACGTCATCCAGGCCGACGGCGGCACGCGAACGGCTTCTATTTCAGGCGCGTTCGTGGCGCTGGTGCTCGCGCTGAACACGCTGCGGGAGCAGGACGTCCTGCGGACGATGCCGATTACGGACTTCGTCGCGGCGACGAGCGTCGGCATCGTCGAAGGCGAGCCGATGCTCGATCTGGCCTACGCGGAGGACTCGCGCGCCGACGTAGATATGAACGTCGTCAAGACCGGGGGCGGCCTGTACATTGAACTGCAGGGGACGGCGGAAGCGTTGCCCTTCGGTCGCGAGGCGCTCAATCGGCTGCTCGATCTCGCCGACACCGGCACCCGCCAGCTCTTCGCGCTGCAGCGCAGCCTCGTCGGCCAGTACCTGGGCAAGTGAGGCTGCTCGTCGCGACCACCAATCGCGACAAGCTGCGCGAGATTCACGCCGTCCTCGATGGAGCGTCCCTCGAGCTGATTACGCTCGCCGACCTTCCGCCGATTGTGGAGCCTGAGGAAACAGGTGCCACCTTCGCGGAAAACGCGCGGCTCAAGGCGCTGTATTACGCGCAGGCCGCTCAAACCACCCTTCGCGATCCGTCGGTGTTGACCGTGGCCGAGGACTCAGGTCTCGTGGTCGATGCCCTCGACGGGGAGCCCGGCGTCCGGTCGGCGCGGTACCTGCGCAGAGACGCCTCTTACCAGGAGCGGTTCGACGCCATCTTTCGTCGTCTGTCGGAACAGCCCAATCGCCCGCGCACAGCGCGCTTCGTCTGCGCGCTTGCTGCTGCACGAGGAGGCAACGTCGTCTTCGAAACAACCGGGACGATAGAGGGCGAGATCAGTCCAGCGCCGCACGGCACGAACGGGTTCGGCTACGACCCGATATTTCTCTACCCGCCCTATGCCCGCACCCTCGCCGAGGTCGATGACGAGCAGAAGCTGCGCGTCGCACACCGCGGCCACGCGTTTCGGAACCTGCGTACGTGGCTGAGCGCAGCTGAACGCTGAACGGGTCTTCGTGCCCTTCGATCTCGTCGTGATCTTCGTGTTTAGGAATGAGAACGGAGAACGTTGTCGGTCCTCCGTTCCATCACCCAGAGTCTCGGCCGCGAGCGAAGGCGATCTCCGCTCGGGTTCGTAGGGGCGGGACGTGTCGGCCAGTCGGTCTTACGGCTCGTAGGAAGGAACTACACCAACCAGCCTGGCAGGTTGAGTTGTCAAATGCCCCGGCAAGCCCGGGGACCAGCTATGCGCCGACCGCGTGGTCGGCGCGAACGAACGCGCCGTCGCGTGTGCGGAACAGGAACTTGGCTTCCACGAGGGCACCAAGCAACGAATCGCACACAGCGCGGTCCAGACCCCACAGGCGCTGAGCCTGCGCAATGGTCAGCCGAAGACCAGGCATCTCGATGTACTCGCCTTTCACACGTCGAAGCACTTCGAGAGGCTGTTGCTGTGCCATTGCTACTCCCCGTTGGGTTTATTGGACCGCTGCGTGAAGACTATGGAGCAACCGATGTGCCAGTCGGGGGCGTGAACCAGCGGGACCGTAGGAGGCCAGAAATCGTTGGAAAATCTGGAGAACGGCAATTTTTTCCTGTCAGAACTGCGGGGGCGCACTTCAAGTGTTTCCGGGGCGGCCGTGTAGTGGCCCCGACGCCTCCCGTCTTGAATCCCGTCACTTACCCGAACCATTGGAGAAAGGACCCCGAGCATTCGGGGCACACCGGTTGCACCTTTCACCACGGAGGATTTTCATGGCTCTGAACCTGGTGCAGCATCGTGGTCAGCCGAACGTGTGGGATCGGGCGGCCAGACAGCCTGACTGGGACACGGAACGGTGGCTGGCCGCCACTGCGGCCAGCTTCTGCTTCATCGCCGGAATGCGGCGGCGTTCCACCGCCGGCCTGCTGCTCATGCTTGGTGGGAGCTCGCTCGCGTGGTGGGCTGCGGCCGGAGCGGATGAGCGGAGCCAGTGGCGCGGGCAGGTGCGATCGGCGTTTCCGCACACACGCCAGGGTCCGGACGTGGTCTTCGAGGCGTCTGAGGAATCGTTTCCGGCCAGCGACGCACCGTCGTGGACTTCCATGACCGGCAATACCAGCACCTGCGATGGAGACGTCACGACCAGCCGCCGCTGATCCGGGGATCCATCTACGCGCCTCTGGTGTATAACCCTCCTGCCCTGCTGACCCTGTTCAGCAGGCGGAGGATTCCCATGCGCAGAATGACCGTCCTGGCCGTCGCCTGCGTGTTGCTCGCAGGCGTTTCCGCAGTCGCTCAACAGGCGCGCGGCGTCACCGCCGCGTCATCTCCCACACTTCAGTCCGCGGTCTCGGCACTCAGCGCCACCTCGCTGAGAACGCTGAAATTCACCGCGACCGGACGATCGTTCGTCCTCGGTCAACCAGCAACGGCCACCGAACCATGGCCGGCACGGCAGGTGAAGAGCTACGTCGCGGAGATCGAATACGGCCCGGGCGCCATCAAGATCGATCAGGTGCTGACGATGCCGGCTGGGGTGCCGCGCGGAGGCGGCGGCGCCATCACTGGCGAGCAGCGCCAGGTGCTGTTCGTCCGCGGCGCCTACGCGTGGAGTGAAAACCCTCCCGCGGGCGGAGGCGCCGCTACACCGGCACCGCAGCAGGCGGCAGCGGCCGAACGGCTGGTGTGGGCGTGGGCAGCGACACCGCAAGGCGCGCTCAAGGCTGCGGGCGCGACGCTGGCAAAACCGGTCGCTGACGGCGCGGAAATCCAGCTCACCGTCGGGGGACGCTATCCGCTCCACATACATATCAACAAGCTGAATCAGGTGGACCGCGTCCGTGCCTGGATACCGAACGATGTGTTCGGCGACATGCTGATTGAGACAACTTATTCGGGCTACCGCAACTTCAGCGGCATCCAGTTCCCATCGCGCATCCAGCAATCACAGGGCGGTTATCCGACGCTCGATCTCACCGTCACTGCCGTCGAGGTCAACCCCTTCTTCACCGTGACCGTGCCAGACACTGTGCGGAACGCGCCGGCTCTCGCGGCGCCGACGGCTGCATCCGAGAAGGTCGCCGACGGGATCTTCTGGATCACCGGCGGCTCGCATCACAGCCTGGCCGTGGACATGGGCGATCACGTCGTCGTGCTCGAAGGGCCGCAGAACGAGGGTCGCTCCGAACTGGTCATCGCCGAGACGAAGAAGGTCCTCGCCAACAAGCCGATCCGCTTCGTCGTCAATACCCACCTGCACTTCGATCACTCCGGCGGGCTGCGCACGTTCGTGGACGAGGGCGCGACCGTCGTCACCCACGCCGCCAACCAGCCGTTCTACGAGAAGGCGTGGTCGGCACCGCGGACGCTGGCCCCGGACCGGCTGTCGAAATCAGGAAAGAAGGCGGCGTTCCAGGGGGTGACGGATCGCGCCGTCCTGCAGGGCACGAACAAGCGGGCGATCGAACTGCACGTACTGACCGGGAATCCACACAACGAGCAGGTGCTCGTCGCGTGGCTGCCGGCCGAACGGATCCTGTTCCAGTCGGACATGATGAACCCGCCGGTGCAGGGCGCAGCCGTGCCGCCGCCGACGCCGACCGTCACCAACTTCTACGACAACCTGGCCCGCCTGAAGATCGACCCCGAGCACATCGTCGGCGGCCACGGCGCACGCGTCGGCACGCGCGCGGACCTGATGGCCGTCACCGGCAAGGGGAAGTAAGGGTGCGAGAGGTGCAATAGGGTGCGAGAGGTGCAATAGGGTGCGAGGGGTGCAATAGGGTGCGATGCGTGCGAACCGTTAGCTATCGCACCCTATCGCACCCTTTGCACCCTTTGCACCCTTTGCACCTCTCGCACCTCTCGGACCTCTCCTATGTGGACCACGTATTCAAATCGCGAATGGCGCCGCTCGACACGAGATAGATGTAGAAGTCGGTGAACGCCACCCAGAACAGGCTGAACCAGGCGATCATCATGTGCCGCTCGTTCAGCCAGGTCGATCCCTTCCAGAGCCCATATCGCGGCGTCACCGAGCCGTTGCACGAGAAGCAATCGAGCTTGCCGCCGATCAGATGCCGCCACGAGTGGCAGCCGAAGGCATAGCCGCTCAACAGCGCCGCGTTGACGATCATCACCACCGTGCCGACGCCGATGCCGAACTCGCCGTTGCGGAAGAACGCGGCCCCCGCTTCGGACCAGAGAAACACGAGCAGCACGATCGCGGCATAGAGCGTGTAACGGTGGAGGTTCTGGAACAGCAGCAGCACGCGCTCGCCGTTATACGGCACCGGCACGCCGCGCACCGCGCAGGACGGCGGCGTCATCCCGAACGACCGGTAGTACGCCCCGCGGTAGTAGTAGCAGGTCAGCCGGAAGGCGATCGCCGTCGCCGGCATGAAGAAGGCCGGCGACTGCGGAAGGAACGCCGGCCACCACGAGGGAAACGCGCCGAACCACGAATGCTCCAGCGGCACGGCACCGGGATATCCGAACGCCGGCGTGAACACCGGTGGCGCGACGGTCGGACTGATGTAAGGGTCGAACCACACGTAGGTGGCGTTGAAGGCGCGGAATGTCAGGTAACCAAAGAAGAGAATGAGGCCTGCTGCGGTCGATGCGGGTCCGAGCCACCACTGGTCCACGCGTTCGGTGGTCCCGAAGCCGCCGCGAACGCTGGCGACCGGGATGGGATGCATAGGCAGATTCTAAATCGCCGGCCCTCCCATCGCACCCTTTCGCACCCCCTCACAGTCTCCGCAACCTCACCCTCCTGACCGCATGGTCGCGGCCCTTCTCGAGAATGAGGTTCGCGCGCTCCCGCGTGGGGTAGACGTTCTCGCGCAGGTTCACGAGGTTGATTTCGCGCCAGATCGTGCGCGCCGTCTCCATGGCCTGCTCCGCGGTCAGCGCTGCGTAGCGATGGAAGTACGAAGAGGGAT
>DATLLQ010000291.1:0-8058 GCA_035537775.1 Vicinamibacterales bacterium
AACGCGCAGAACATCTTGTCTCCGGCCTTGAAGGTCGGGTGGCCCCACGCGATCTTCTCGCTCGAGCCCGGCAGTTCGAGGCACAACTCGCGCGTGCGGGCAAACACAGGCCGATCGAAAACATTCCCGGCGGGTTGCTTCAGCCCGCCCTGAGCTGCTTTTCTCAATTCCTGCACCTTGTGTAACGTGGAGTCACCGACTAGATACGTCCACGGGGCCGCCGGGGTTGCGGTCCGCCTTCGCCGGTGGCCGGGGACGGCTACGGCGAGACGGGCAACGGTATCATCCTCGGCGGTGGTCGCCACACGCCTTGTGCTCTCCTGCGGACTCGCCAGCGTCGTCTGCCTCGCCCCCGGGCGGGCCGAGGCCGCAGATCTGCAGGCACGCACAGTGCAAGCGTTCGAGAAGCACGCGACCGAAAGCGCACGCGACTTTCTGGCTCGGTCGCAGAAGCTCGCCACGAGCACGCGCCGGTGCGACGGCGTCATCGTCGCCCGTGCCGGCAGCGGCGACGGCATCCTGAGCGTGCCGGATGGGCTCGTCCACCACTGGCTCGGTCTGGCCTTCGTCAGGGGCGCGAAGCTGCGCGAGGTTGACGCGATCGCGCGCGACTACCCTGGCTACAGCAAGGTCTACAAGTCCGTCGTCTCGTCGAAGGTCCTCTCGCAGCAGGGCGACACGTATCGCGTGCTGATCCGGCTGAAGGAAGGTGAGGCCGGCATCAACGCGGTGCTCGACGTGCGCTCAGCGGTGGACTATCGCACGCAGGGCGGAGGCATCACGGCGGTCTCGAGGTCGGAGGAGATCCGGGAGGTGGAAAACGCCGGACAGCCCGACGAAAAGCTTCTTCCCGCCGGGCGCGACAGCGGCTACCTCTGGCGCGCGCACACCCTCACCCATTTCGCCGGAGGCGAGGACGGCGTGTTCATCGTGATGGAAACCCTCGGCCTGAGCCGGCGGTTTCCGTACGGCCTCGGCTGGATCATCGAGCCGATCGCACGCCGTCTCGGCCGCAAGAGCGTCGAAGGATCGCTCAACGAATTCGTCACCGCCATCCGCCGCTCGGCCGGGCTCACGGCCAGCGCACCCATCTGCTCCTGACCCGTCCCAATCGCCAGCCCCGGAGGTATACTCGACCGGCTTCGTAGAGGGCTTTTTCGCCCGGGAGGTTTGAGAATGCGCGCACTGTTGACGATGGGGCTGGTGGCGACCCTGGCGGCGGGAGCCGTCCTTGCACAGGCGCCGCCGCAGGCGGCGCCGGCGGTGCCCACGGTGGTGAAGGTCGGCGACATGGCGCCGGACTTCTCACTTCAGGGGAGCGACGGCAAAACCCACAAGCTGTCCGACTTCCGCGGCAAGCGGGCGGTCGTGATCGCGTGGTTCCCGAAGGCGTTCACCCAGGGCTGCACGATCGAGTGCAAGTCGCTGGCGGAGAACGGCGACAAGATCAAGCAGTACGACGTCGCCTACTTCATGGCGAGCACGGACAACATTGAAGACAACACCAAGTTCGCCAAGGCCACCAGCGTGACGCTGCAGGGCCGCGGCGGTGCATCGACCGTCGTCGAGAAGAAGGAAGCCGACTTCCCGATGCTGGCCGATCCGACCAAGGAAGTGGCGGCGAAGTACGGTGTGCTGATGGCCAACGGTCAGCTCGCCAACCGCTGGACGTTCTATATCGACAAGAGCGGCAAGATTGCCGCGATTGAGACCAAGGTGAATCCCGCGACGTCGGCTGAAGACATGGTGGCCAAGCTCGCCGAGCTCAAGGTCGCCAAGAAGAGTTAGCCGACTCCAACCAACTCGCAAGTTACCAACTCCCAAAACGTTCCCGCTCGGGATCGACTTTGGGAGTTGGCAAAGCTCCTACGGATCCACGAGCCACCCCTCGACTAATGCGTGGCGCACGACATCCGTGCGTCCGGCCAACCCGAGCTTACGCATGCCGTTCGTCTTGTGGACCTCGACGGTCTTCACGCTGAGGCTGAGCAGCGCCGCGATCTCATTGTTGCTGTGCCCGAACGCCATGAGCCGCAGCACCTCGGTTTCACGGTCTGTGATCGGCGGGGGGGCAACACGCCGGGCCCGAGGGCCAGGCATGCTGCCGGCGACGCGTGCCGCCAGGCTGCGATCGAGATAGCGTCGCCCGGCTGCAGCCGCGCGAACCGCATCGACCAGCTCCGAGGAGGAACTCTGCTTCAGCACGTATCCCAGAGCCCCGGCGTTCATCAGCTCCTGCACATAGGCATCGTCAGCGTATAGCGTCAACGCGACGACGGCGGTCGCGGGGGTCGCCTGACAAATCGCTCTGGTGGCGGCGAGCCCATTCATCAGCGGCATCGAGACATCCACGACCGCCACGTTCGGGTGCAGCACACCAACCCGCTCGACGGCAGCCACCCCATCGCCTGCCTCGCCGACGACTTCCATGTCCGGCTGCCGGTCGATCACAAACTTCAGCCCGTGGCGCAGGGTCTCGTGGTCTTCGGCGAGCAGCACGCGAATCTTCGACATCTAACCTCCTGCGTCACCGGTTGGATACCGCAGGTAGATGGTCGTGCCCTGGCCCGGAGCCGATTCCACTTGCAATGTCGCATTGATCAGCGCCGCCCGTTCCCGCATGCCGATCAGTCCAATCGCGGCGCCGGCCTTGTCCACCGCCCCGTGATCGAACCCCACACCGTCGTCTTCGATGACCAGCGTCACGATGTTCTTATGGCCCTCGAGCACGACGTCAACCCTCGTGGCATGCGCATGCTTCAGGACATTCGTGAGCGCCTCCTGCGTCACGCGATAGAGCGTCGTCTCGGCCTCAGGGGCCAGTCGGTCAGGTAGCGTGCCTGTCGTCTGAAAGTTGGTCTTGATACCGTGGTGGGCCGACCATTCATTCAGATAGCGCGGCAGCGCTGCGACCAGGCCGAAATCGTCGAGGACGGCAGGACGCAGCTCCCACGCGAGGAAATCCACTTCCGAGTCGATCTGCCGCGCCAGCGTCAACGCCCGCTCCAGCTCCTCTTCGGACTGGCCGCCATGCTGCGAGTCGCGATGCCGCTCGACCGCGAGCCGCAGCGCAGTCAATTGCTGCCCCAGCTGATCGTGCAGATCGCGTGCGATGCGTGAGCGTTCGTCTTCCTGCGCGGTGACGATCCGGTGCAGGAGACGCATGACGTGCTGCTGCGCATCGGCGCGGCGCACAACCTCGCCCTCGAGCTCGCGCGTACGCTCCTTGACCCGCTCCTCGAGCTGGTCATGCGCCTGCTGCAGCTGCACCTCCGCCTGCCTGGCGGCGGTCAGATCGCGGGCGATCCTCGCAAACCCCAGACTGCCATCAGCCAGGCGGACGAGGTTCATGACGCCGCTGCAGTACAGGCGTGATCCGTCCTTGCGCTGGTGCCATCGCTCGTCGGTCGCGCGGCCCGTGGCACGCGCCTGTGTCAATTCCCGCTCCGGCACGCCGGCCTGGCGGTCTTCAGGCGTAAACAGCGTAGCGGCGTCCTCGCCGATGATCTCCTCCGCGCGGTAGCCGAACATGCGCTCGGCGCCGACGCTCCAGGAATCGACCCGGCCGTCCTCGGTCATGGTGAAGATCGCATAGTCGATCGCGCTGTCGATCAACACACGCAGCCGTTCCTCGCTCGACCGCACTCTCGACTCGGCCTGCCGCCAGTTGCTGATGTCGTGGAACGTCAGGGACACACCGTCGATGCGATCGTCCATCGTCCGGTACGGGAGGATGCGCATCAGGTAGTGGCGCCCTTCCCTGGTCCGGACCTCGCGCTCGATGGTCTGCAGCGTGTCGAGGACCTGCACGATGTCGTCCTGCAGCGAGTCGTATTGCAGCCGGCTGGTGATGTCCGACAGTCTCCGGCCGATGTCCGCCGGCAGGAGATTGAAAATCTTCTGCGCCGCCGGCGTGGAGAGCTTCACGCGCAGCGCGCGGTCGAGAAAGATCGTACCGATGTCGGTGGAGTTGATCAGGTTCTGAAAGTCGTTGTTCGTGAGCCCGAGCTCTTCGATCTTGATCTTGAGCTCCTGGTTGACGGTCGTCAGCTCCTCGTTGAGCGACTGCAGCTCTTCCTTGCTGGTCTCCAGTTCCTCCGCAGCCGAGCGCAGTTCTTCGTTCATCGCCTGCAGCTCTTCGTTGGCGGCGCGCGATTCCTCGGAGTGCGTTTCATACTGCTCGATGGTCGTTCGCAGCTGGAATTTGACGCGCTGCAGCTCGTCCTCGATCCGGCGCGACTCAGGCCCGGCCGGGCTCTGCAGCTGGAGCGCCTGCTCGACCCGATCCGGGGGCTGTTCTTGTTCTTGTTCCTCCTGCAGCACGACGAGGAAGTAGCCGCGTGGAGGGTCGCCGTCACGCAGCGATGGCTTGACGCTGATGGTGATCCGCCGGTCGCCCGCCGGATTGGCCAGCTTGATCCCGCCGACTTCCACCGGACTTCGCTGACGCGTCGCCAGATGCAGCGCCGTTCGGAGATCGAGCCGCAGCTCGGGGATGACGATCCGCAGGATGTCCCGGGACGGCTCGCCGGCAGGGATCTGCAGGAAGCGCGTCGCCAACGGCGAGGCGTGCAGCAGCACGTGCTCCTCGTTCACGACGAGTGACGGCGGCGAGTACTGATCGAGCAGCTGCAGGTGCAGATCGCCTGCCGACATGCGCTCGGAGGGAGGACGAGGCTCCGGGAGCGGCTGGAACGCCGGGACGGACGGCATCGTTCGGTCCGCCAGCGGCAGCGTCGGCCGCGGCGACACCGTGCGGCCCTCGTAGATATGCGCGTCCTTGTCGATTTGAACGAACAGATCCCTTTCGGCGTCCGCGGATTCCGAGGTGCCGAGAAACAGATAGCCCCCCGGCCGCAGCGCAAAGTGGAACGTGTCGATCAGCCGCTCCTGCATCGGGCGGTTGAGATAGATCAGCAGGTTGCGGCAGGCGATCAGATCGAGGTGCGAGAACGGAGGATCGCGGATGACGTTGTGGTGCGCGAAGAGCACCGTCTCACGCAGCTCGCGCCGCACGCGATAGCCGTCGGTCTCGCGCTGAAAAAACCGCTGCAGCCGCTCGGGGCTGAGATCGGCGACATCCGCCTCGGAGTACAGGCCTTCGCGAGCGCGAGCTACCGCCGCTTCGTCAAGATCCGTGGCAAAGACCTGGACGCTCGGACCGTCGACCAGCGGCGACGAGTGCTCCGCCAGCAGCATTGCCAGTGAATACGCCTCCTCCCCGGTCGCGCACCCGGCAGACCAGACACGCACCTGATCGCCGCTGCGCTTGCGGTCGAACAGCTCCGGAATCACGCGCCTCTCGAGCGCCGCGAAGGCCTCGGGATCGCGGAAAAAGTTCGTGACGCTGATGAGCAGCTCCTTGACCAGCGCGCCGGGCTCGTCGGGGTCTTCACGCAGCACGCGGACATACTCCGCCAGCGTCGTCAGCCCACGGACGCTCAGGCGGCGCTCGACTCGTCTCCGCAGCGTGACGGGCTTGTAGTTGGAGAAATCCTGCCCGGTCCTGACACGCACGACCGAGAGGATGTCCCGCCAGTCCTGCGCCTCACGCAGCGCGACCACCGAGCTGAGCGTGCCGCTGCCGTCCGGCGCCAGCGACTCGGCGACGCGCGCCTCTTCACGCTCGATGCGTTCGAGATAGCCGAGGATGTGTGAGGGAATCTCTGCGACGGGAACCACCAGGTCGACCATGCCCGTCGCGATCGAATTGCGCGGCATGTCGCCGTATTCCGCTTCGTCTGGATCCTGCGCCGCGGTCAGGCCGCCGCATGCCTTGACATGCTTGAGGCCGCTGGATCCATTTGGACCGGTGCCCGACAGCACGACCGCAGCGGCGTGCCGCCCGTAGGCGGCCGCCAACGTGCGAAAGAACATGTCCACGGGCGCCCGCCGCTCTTCCGGACGCGTCATCGGAATCGTATGCAGCTTGCCGTCCTCCACCTCGAGCGACTGGTTCGGCGGGATGACATAGACATGCGCCGGCTCGAGCGCGACGGTTTCGCGCACTTGCGTGACAGGCATCAAGGTCGTGTTCTGGAGTACTTCCGCGAGCTTGCTGTCGTGATCGGGTGACAGGTGAAGGATGACGATGTAGGCGATGGGTGTGCGCGCCGGTACTTGAGCAAAAAACTCGCTCAGCGCCTTGATGCCGCCAGCCGAGGCGCCTATGCCGACCACCATCGACAGTGAACCGGGCCTCGCACGTCGTCCAGGTTCCAACTCGTCGCTGGTGTCATTCGCCATAAGGCCGTGTGTGAGAGCGTAGTATAGAGGGATGCAGCCTCGATATGTCGTCGTCATCGGCACGTCTGCAGGCGGCATTGAGGCGCTGCGTGTACTGGTCGCGGCGCTGCCGGCCGACTTTCCCGCTGCGATCGCTGTCGTGATGCACACCTCGCCGCTGTCGCCCGGAATCCTGCATGACATCCTGACGCGATCGGGGCGGCTGCGTTCGGTCATCCCGACCGACGGCGAACGCCTGCAGACCGGCCACATCTACGTGGCGCCTCCAGACTATCACCTGCTGATCGAGCCGAATCGACTTCGCATCACCAAGGGTCCTCGAGAGAACCGTTTCCGGCCCGCCATCGATCCATTGTTTCGATCGGCGGCGCAGGTCTATGGGCCGAATGCCATCGGGATCATCCTCACAGGCAACCTCGATGACGGCGCCGCGGGGCTGTGGGCGGTGAAACAGATGGGCGGCGTCACGATCGTGCAGGATCCGTACGAGGCCCTGTTCCCAGGGATGCCCCAGAACGCGCTCAGGCACGTGGACGCCGACCATGTTGTCCCCTTAGCCGACATCCCGCCGCTGCTCGTGCGCCTCACCGCGCAGGCGACGCGCGCAGTGGCATTCCAGGTGCCCGAACCCATCGAGGTCGAGGTAAAGATCGCAAGACAGGAAGACCCCCGGGAGGCTGGCGTGCACCAGCTCGGCGAACCGTCCACGTTCGCCTGTCCCGAATGCCATGGCGTACTCCTGCAGGTCAACGACGGCGGACACATCAGGTTCCGCTGCCACACGGGCCACGCCTATTCGCCCGAGAGCCTGCTGGTGGACATCGGCGAACAGATCGAGAGACAGCTCTGGAATGCAATCCGCGCGATCCGGGAAGGCACCTTGCTGATGCAGACGATGGCCGAACATGCCGGGGAAGTGCCAGCGCCATCGGATTCCAGGACGCTGCGAGTGAGCGCTGAAGAACTGGAGCGTCAGGCCGACACGTTGCGCCAGATGATCACGTCGGGCGCGGCAGCCGTCCATGCCGAGTGACGAAAGCACGAACCTTTCAGATAATGGTGGTTCCCCATGGAAACCACCGCCAGTCGACCGCAACCGGGCAACGAACCGCTCGGCCTGCCTGACATCACCGTCTCCGCGCGCGATCTGTTTCGCATCGAGACGGACCTGCAGGTCCCCGCGTATTCCTCGATAGACGAACACGTTCCGCCCCTGGACGCGGATTACGTCTTCGACCGGGATACGACGCTGGCGCTGCTCGCGGGCTTCATGCACAACCGGCGCGTGATGGTGCAGGGTCGGCACGGCACGGGCAAGTCGAGCCATGTCGAGCAGGTGGCGGCACGTTTGAACTGGCCGTGCGTGCGCGTCAACCTCGACGGACATGTCACGCGCATGGACTTGATCGGCAAGGACACGATCGCCATCCGCGATGGCAAGCAGGTGACGGAGTTCCAGCCGGGCATCCTCACCTGGTCACTGCAGCGGCCGTGCGCGCTCGTCTTCGACGAATACGACGCCGGGCGCGCCGACGTGATGTTCGTCATCCAGCGCGTCCTCGAGATCGAAGGCCGCCTGACGTTGCTCGATCAGAGCCGTGTCATCGAACCGCATCCGGCATTCCGCCTCTTTGCGACCGCCAACACGGTGGGACTTGGCGACGCGACCGGCCTGTACCACGGCACGCAGCCGCTCAATCAGGGGCAGATGGACCGCTGGAACATCGTCGTCACGCTCAACTACCTGGCGCACGATCGCGAGATCGACGTCGTCATGGCCCGCTGCCCGGAGTACCGGACCGCGAGCGGCCG
>DATLLQ010000292.1:0-17450 GCA_035537775.1 Vicinamibacterales bacterium
CGACTGTTGCTCTGGCGAAGCAGCGTTCCGAGCGGCTGCGCCAGAGACCGCCGGCCTTCGTACTTGAACGCGTGAATGATCTCGCGCAGCGGGCCGTCGTAGCGTCCCTCGGCCAGATGCGCATCGATCAGGCACCGGCCGCAGACAGGACCGTTCAGCGGCGACTCGAGGGTCAGGCGACAGCCTGCGCACACCGGGGCCAGTAGCGCGGCGAGCAACGCGTCCGCCGCACCCTTGAAGGGGCGCCCGACGCGTGCGCCGGCGCTGGTCAGCGCAGCCCGAAGCGCTTCCGTTTTTCCCATAACGCCTTCCGGCTGATGCCGAGGATTGCCGCGGCGCGCGTCTGATTGCCGCGAACGTAGGTGAGCGTCAGCTCGATATAGCGGCGTTCGACGTCCGCGAGCGTCGGGCGCCGCTCGGTGCCGGGCGCCAGGTACGCTTCCTTCCCTTCGAGGATCTCGATCGGCAGTGCGTCGGCCTTGATCTCATCGCCGACTCCGGCCAGCAGCAGCCGTTCGAGCGCGTGCCGCAGCTCGCGAACATTGCCGGGCCAGTGATAGCGGATGAGCGCATCCTCGGCGCCCGGAGAGAGCCTGGGCGGCTCGCGCTCGAGCCGCTCCGCAACTTCGCTCAGGCAGGCGTGAGCCAGAGGGAGGATGTCTTCGGTGCGTTCGCGCAGAGGCGGGATCAGGACGGGCAGCACGCTGAGCCGGTGAAACAGGTCGGCTCGAAGCGATCCGTCGTCAACAGCCTGCTCGACGCCCATGGCCGACGATGCGATGAGGCGCGCGCGAACGTCGGTTGCGTGCGTGCCGCCGAGACGGGTCACCCGGCGTTCCTCCACGACGCGCAGCAATGCTCCCTGGCCGGCGGATGAGAGCCTCGTCACCGCGTCGAGGTAGAGCGTGCCGTGGCCGGCCATCTCGAAGCGGCCCGGGCGGGCGACCGTGGCGTCCGTAAACGCGCCGCGTTCGTGGCCGAAGAGTTCAGCTTCCACGAGTGTTTCGGGAAGCGCCGGGCAGTCCACGGTTACGAACGGCTCACGCTTCCGCGGGCCTGAGGCGTGAAGATAGCGGGCAAGCGCGTCCTTCCCGACGCCGGTCTCGCCGGTGATGAGCACCGTCGCATCGACGGTGGCGTATCGGCGCGCCTGCCGCAGCAGATCGCGCATGGTCCGGCTGACGGCTATGAGCTTCACATTACGTGGCGCCCCTGAAGGGGCGCCCTACGCATAACTTGGCGCCCCTGAAGGGGCCCCACGCAAAGGGCGCCCTACGCAGGCGCGGCATCGATTTCGTGTCTTTCAGCGTTGCCCCACAGCCGTTCCAGGTTGTAGAACGCGCGGCAGTCGCGGCTGAAGACGTGAACAACGAAGTTGAAATAGTCGAGCAGGATCCATTCGGATCGATCGATCCCCTCCATCAGCGTCGGGCGTTCGTCGAGGTCCCGCTTCAGCGTTTCGCGGACACCGTCGGCGATCGCCGCGATCTGGCGAGAGTTTGCCCCCGTGCAGATCACGAAGAAGTCGGTGAACCCGCCGGCCTTACGCAGGTCCAGTACGACGACGTTCTCAGCCTTCTTGTCGAGCGCCGCGCGCACCGCGCCGGCAACCGACGGCGAGAACTTCGGCGCTGCCTTGCGCGCCCTCTTCACTTTTTCCTGCTTAGGCCTTGGGCCCTGGGCCTTAGGCCTTTCCGTGATGCGCTTTGCCATGCAAGTCGTCTACCGCTGCCGTTGAATCGTACAGATGTTGCGCCTGGATATAACGTGCGACCGCCGCCGGAACCAGGTCATCGATCGAATGCCCCGCCGCCAGGCGCTGGCGGATGCCGGTCGACGAGATGTCGGGCAGGCTCGCTTCGATGAGATAAATGCCCGTGTGTGCGGCCCCGAGCGATTCTCGACCGACGCCGTGAGCAACCGGCCGCACCCGGTCGCCGATTGCCGCGGTCCGCGCGACCGCCTGGTCCAGCGTCGTGCCGGGCCGGGCGGCGATCGCGAAGTTCGCCGCGTCCAGCACCGAGGGGAACTCGTACCAGGTGGCAATTTCTGCGAACGCGTCGGTTCCGAGAATGAAAAAAATCTGCGCCGGGTGCCAGCCCTCCGCGTGCAGCTCCTTGAGCGTAAGCGCCGTGTAGGACGGCCCCGTCCTCCTGAGCTCGGTGTCTGACACCTGCCAGTTCGAGCGACCGTCGATGGCCAGCGCGATCAGCGCAAACCGGTGAAACGCGCTGGCTCTCGGGTCGAGAGGCCGGTGCGGCGGGTCGTGTGCCGGGATGACGCGAATCTCGTCGAGGTTCAGCGCCGACTGTGCCGCTTCGGCAGCACGAAGGTGCCCGTAGTGAATCGGGTCGAACGTGCCGCCAAGGACGCCGAGGCGACGCTGCGTGGTCATGCCTTGCGGACACGGGCGCTGCGCCGCGCGGCACCGATCAGGTCGGACGATTCGCCCTCTTCCGGAGAATCACCCGTCGTGTCCGGCTTCGGCCGGACCTCTCGTGCGATCTCTTTCCACGCGGCTTCGAGGAGGGCGTCCAACCCTTCGCCCGTCGCGCCCGAGATCTTCAGGAACGGCAGCTTCTTTTTCTTGACGTGCCGCTCGAGCGCCTTGACGCGATCGGCGTCGTCCACCGCATCCATCTTGTTGGCCGCCACAATCTGAGGCTTCGCTGCGACCGCCGGCGAAAACCGCTGCAGCTCGTCGATGATCGTATCGAAATCCTCGATCGGCTCGCGACCGGAGGCGCCGGACACATCCACCAGGTGGACGAGCACCTTCGTCCGCTCGATGTGCCGGAGGAACTGGTGTCCGAGGCCGGTGCCTTCGTGCGCTCCCTTGATCAGGCCCGGAACGTCGGCCACGACGAAGCTGCGCTCGCCGCTCAGGCTGACCACCCCGAGGTTGGGGACGAGCGTCGTGAAGGGATAGTTCGCGATCTTCGGCCGGGCGGCGGAGATGCGCGAGATCAACGTCGATTTGCCGGCGTTCGGAAATCCGATGAGGCCGACGTCCGCAATCAGCTTGAGCTGCAGCTGGAGCTGTTTGTCTTCGCCGTCCTCGCCCGGCTCGGTGCGGCGCGGCGCGCGATTGGTGGACGACACGAACCTCGCGTTCCCCCGTCCGCCGCGGCCGCCCTTGGCGACGATGACCTGCTGGCCTTCCTCGGCGAGGTCGCTGAGGAGTTTCAGATCGCCTGTCCCGGAATCCTTCTCGAAGACGAGCGTGCCGACAGGCACGGCAATCTCGAGGTCGTCGGCCGTTTGTCCGGTACGGTTGGACCCCTGGCCGTGCTGTCCGCGCCTGGCTTTGAACTCTGGATGAAAGCGAAAGTCGACGAGGGTGTTCTTGGTGGCTGTGGCGACGACGATCACGGAGCCGCCGCCGCCGCCGTCCCCGCCGTCAGGGCCGCCGCGGGGGACGAACTTCTCGCGGCGAAAGCTCAGGCAGCCGGCGCCACCTGACCCGGCCTGGACGTGGATGTCGACCTCGTCGACGAACATGAGAGGGAGTATGAACGGTCAACTCCCAACTTCCAATTGGGAGTTGGCGCTTACTCGACCGGAATGACGCTGATCTTGCGGCCGTGCTCGCCGTGGTCTTCGAAGCGGACCTTGCCGTCGACCTTGGCGAAGAGGGTGTGATCCTTTCCGAGCCCAACGTTCAGACCCGGCTCGAACCGCCGACCCTTCTGACGGACGAGGATGGAGCCACCGGTGACGATGTTGCCGTCGTGACGCTTGACGCCCAGCCGCTGCGAATTGCTGTCGCGACCGTTGCGTGAGCTGCCCTGACCTTTTTTATGAGCCATTGCTGTACCCGTAGGGCACCCATTCATGGGTGCCAATCGAGCACCCTCTTACGGGTGCCTCAGATCTGAATTTCCGTAATGCGCACGCGAGTCAGGAAGCTGCGATGGCCGCGGGTCTTGCGGAACCCCTTGCGGCGCTTCTTCTTGAACACGCGGATCTTGGGGCCGCGGGCCTCGCCGTCCACCACGCCAAGCACCTTGGCGTTCGCCACGAACGGGGCGCCGGCGACGATCTCTCCAGCGTCTTTCTCGACCAGCAGAACCTGCACGAAGTTGAAGGCAGAGCCCTTCTCTGCGGGCACGCCATCGACTTCGACGATGGAGCCTGGGGTGACCTTGAGCTGACGGCCGCGGGCCTGAACAATCGCGTACACGATCTACCTCGAAGAAAGTGGGCTGAACAAAGGACTTAGCTTATCAGACGCCCGGTTGAAGTGGCAAGGAACCGCCGCTTTTGCTAAAGATCGACGTTGGACCGTATGGTTACTCGCCTCGGCCTGATTCTGCTGACCTGGGTTATCGCGCAGCCGTTTCCCGAGCCGCTCTTCCCGCGAGTTCAGATGACCGGGGTGGTCGGCAACCCGCGGTCGGACGGCTGGTTTGAGGAGCGCTCCTCCGTCGAACTGGACGCGCTGCGATACGAGGTTGCGCTGTCCAATGATTCGACCGTCGCGTTCATCATCGATCAACCGAAGTGGCGCGAGGTCTTCACGGTTCGCGTCCGCGCGAACGTTGACATCCCCGTCACCGTCCGATGGCTCGGTCCGGCTGGAGACTTCACGAAGGTTCCGGTCTCGCAGTCGACGCCGGACAGCGTCCAGATAGAGCCTCGAAAGCGGGCCACGTGGACGATGGTCGTTCAACGGACTGATGGCCTGACGTTCACGTGGGGCGAGTATCAGGTTGTGATGACCATGGCCAACCTCCGTCCGGTCGTGTCGTCGCCGGGTGGCGGCACGTGGGGCGGACAGGTGGCGGACAGGGGCCTGTGGTTGAAGGCCGTGTCGGTAAAGAGGTGATCCCTAGTTCAACAGAACCCGGGACCCCTTGACCTTCTGGCTGCTGAGCGTCGCGAGGAAGCTCGGTATCAGCTTGTCCATCAGCTCGAAGTAGGAGCTGAGCGCCGGCGTCTGCCGGTTCGAGTCGTAGAGGATCGACTCGGTGAACTTCTGCGAATAGAGCGTGGCTCCGGTGCGGCCGTCGATGAAGACGAACCGTCCGGTCAGCCCGAAGCCCTTGCGCTCGACCAGCCGGCGCTCCGCCACCGTACGCCGGCGGCCCAGGCTGTCGAAGTCCTCGGCCTCGCGCTGCTGAACCTGCGTCTGCTGGCGCGACACGAACATCACCGTGCCCGTCACGATCAGCGGCTGCTGGAACTCCTCGCCGACCTTCTTCCAGTAGCCGACGTTCGCAAAGACGTGTTCGTACTGGGTGAGGTCCTTGTCGTCCTTGATCGGATTCGGCAGCGGCGTCGCGGCGTCGGTCGTGCGATCGCCTCCAGCGACATCCATCAGCGGCAGGACGTCGGCGTCGATGACTCGCATCTGGGATTTCGTCCGCAGCTGGCTGCGCAGCAGGCGGGTCGTCTCGAGGTTACCGTCCACGTCGTCCGCCCCGCCGGCGAGGAATCCGGCGACGAGCACGCGCTGAAACGCGGCGACATCGAGCTTGGCCTTGATCGGCGTCTCGATCGGGATTTCGTAGAAGCTGGTGCAGGCCGCCGTGAAGACGACGGCCGCGAGGCTCACGACCGTCCTACTTGTTCGTGCGGTCATTGATTTCCTTGAACAGCTCGAAGTTCTGCTTGATGTACTGATTATTGGGATTGAGCTCGAGCGCCTTCTCGTAGGCGTTGCGCGCCTTCTCGAAGTCGCCCTGCTGCTCGTAGCCGATCGCCAGGTTGTTGTACGCGGCTGCGTACGTCGGATCGAGCTTGGCCGCCCGCTCCCAGTGCGCGAGCGCCTCGCGCCACAGACCGAGCTGCGCGACCTTGATCCCGAACTTTACCTGCGCCCTCGCGTCCTCGCGTTGGTCCGCCGCGAGCGGCACCGACATCGCGAGAGCCAGGAGCACGACGCCGACGCTGGAACGAAATTGCACAGTTCAGTAACTCCGCTCAATAGCTTAACGCGGGGGCATAGGGGCTCGTATAGCTGTCTTATAATCAAGGTCCGAGCCGGGTGCTCCAGGTGGCGTGTCTGCCTGGGCTCCGGCTCGTACTTTTTGCGGTGCCCGGGCCACCTCATCATCGCTGCAATAGCAGCAGGAGTGGCCATGACCCTCGATCAGGCAGTTGCCCTCTCGTTACGTGAAGATCTACCAAGGGTCGGCCTCACCGCCCGCCTTCTCGAGTCCGATCCCGAACTGCTAGAACTGGCAGCCCCCCTCGTCGAACGCGCCCACACCGAGCGTGAGCGCGCCGCCGCCGAAGGTGTTTTTGTGCTGCCGTGGAACGACCCGTTGATGCCGCCGCAATTGATTGCGATCAGCGACGCGCCACCGGCGCTCTGGTATCGCGGCTCGCTGGAGTGCCTGAATCATCCCGCTGTCGCCATTGTCGGCTCACGCGCGGCGTCCGCTGTGGCGCTCGAAACTGCGCGGCGGCTCGCCGCCGATCTGGCGTCGGCCGGCATCACCGTGGTCAGCGGACTTGCGCGCGGCGTGGACTCCGCAGCGCATCGCGGAGCACTCGATGCCGGGCAGACGATCGCGGTGCTCGGATCCGGCGTCGACCTTATCTATCCGCGCGAGCACATCGAGCTTGCCGATCGCATCGCGGATCGTGGACTGGTGATCAGCGAGTATCCGCCGGGAACACCGCCGCTGCCGTTTCACTTTCCGATGCGCAATCGGTTGATCAGCGGACTGTCGCGCGCCGTTGTCGTGATCGAGGCGGCAGACAACTCGGGTTCCCTCATCACGGCGAGCTGCGCGGCGGAGCAGGGCCGTGACGTCATGGCCGTGCCCGGCAACGTGCTGAGCGGCAGGAATCGCGGCGGCCACGCGCTCATCCGCGACGGCGCAAAGATTGTGGAGTGTGCCGACGATATCGTGGTCGAGCTCGGCCTGCGCCCGCCGGCGCAGATCGGTGCAGCGGGTCAGGGAAGTAACAACAGATCAATGAGTTCCGAGGATCCGGTGCTGAGCCGGATGGACCCGGCATGCACCTACGATCTCGACTCGCTGGCCGCGGCCAGCGGCATGACGGCGCCGCGCCTGCTCCCGCACCTGGCCGATCTCGAACTGCGCGGCCTCGTGCGGCGCGCAGGGGGCGGCCGTTTCATGCGTCAGTAACGTACGTGTTAGTGTGGGTTCGATTTGATACTTAATGGCTAAACCGCTCGTCATCGTTGAATCGCCCGCGAAGGCGAAGACGCTCGGCCGCTTCCTCGGCAACAATTACCGGGTCGAAGCGAGCTTCGGGCACATACGGGATCTGCCGGAATCGGCGGCAGAGGTTCCGAAGGAAATCAAGGAGAAGGACTGGGGACGGCTTGGTGTGGACGTCGATCAGGACTTCAAGCCGTACTACGTCGTTCCCGGCGACAAGAAGAAGCAGGTCGCCCACCTGAAGGGCGCGCTCAAGGAGGCCTCCGAGCTGCTGCTCGCGACGGACCCCGATCGCGAAGGCGAGTCGATCAGCTGGCACCTCGCGCAGGTTCTCAAGCCGCGGGTCCCCGTCCGGCGCATCGTGTTTCACGAGATCACCGAGGAGGCCGTACGCGAGGCCCTCGACAACCCGAGCGACGTGAACGAGAACCTCGTTCGGGCGCAGGAGAGCCGCCGCATCCTCGACCGGCTGTACGGGTACACGCTGTCGCCCGTGCTGTGGAAGAAGGTCCAGACGGGACTGAGCGCCGGCCGCGTACAGAGCGTCGCCGTTCGGCTCATCGTCGAGCGGGAAGAGGAACGCCGTGCGTTCCGCACCGCCGTCTACTGGGATCTCGAGGCGAAGTTGAAAGGCGAGGGTCGCGAGTTCATCGCCACGCTCGTCAGGGTCGGTGACCGGCGAATCGCCAGCGGCAAGGACTTCGATCCCCAGACCGGCGAGCTGAAGAACAGCAACGCCCGGCTGCTCGACGAGCAGGCGACGCAGACGCTGGTCGACACGCTGCGCGCCAATGTCCCGTGGACCGTGTCGTCCGTCGAGCAGAAGCCTGGCGTGGAACGTCCGGCGCCGCCGTTTACGACTTCGACGCTGACGCAGGAAGCCAGCCGGAAGCTCGGCTTCGCCACCGAGCGAACGATGCAGGTGGCGCAGCGGCTGTTTCAGGGCGTGGACGCCGTGGACAGCCAGGGCGGCCTCATCACGTATCACCGCACGGACTCCACCACGCTCTCGGATAAGGCGCTGCAGGAATCGGCGCGCGTGATTCGCGACATGTTCGGCGGCGAGTACTACGACAGCCCGCGGCGCTATCAGACGCGCGTGAAGAACGCGCAGGAAGCCCACGAGGCGATCCGGCCAACGAATTTCAATCTGACGCCAAGCCAGCTCGAAGGCGTGCTCGACATCGACGAGCAGCGCATCTACGAGTTGATCTGGAAGCGGACGATGGCGTCGCAGATGGTGGACGCCCGCGTGCTGCGGACGTCGATCGAGATTTCGGCGAAGGGGCCGGGCGGCGAGAACGCCGTCATGACCGCCAGCGGCAAGGCCATCGAGTTCGCCGGGTTCCGGCGCGCCTATGTCGAAGGCAGCGACGATCCGGCAGCGGAGCTCGAGGAGCAGGAAGCCATCCTGCCGCAGTGCCGGGTCGGCGATCAGATTCACGCGGCAGCGCGGGCGCCGGAAGGTGCGATCGGGCTGCTCGGGATCGAGCCGAAGCGTCACGAAACGGCGCCGCCGGCGCGGTTCACCGAGGCATCGCTCATCAAGGAGCTGGAGCGGTTGGGTATCGGCCGCCCGTCAACCTATGCGCCGACGATCGCGACAATCGTCCGGCGCGGCTATGTCTTCCGCCAGGGAAAGGCGCTCGTTCCCAGCTTCACCGCGTTTGCGGTGACGAAGCTGCTGCGGGAGCACTTCGGCGACTTTGTCGAAACCGATTTCACGGCGGAGATGGAAGAGGATCTCGACGAGATCTCGCGCGGCGAGCGCGAGTGGATCGAGTTCCTCAGGCACTTCTACTTCGGGACAAAGAAGCACCGCGGATTGAAGCCGGCAGCCGACAAGGGCGCCGAACAGGCGGACTACCCGCTGCTCGATCTCGGCGTCGATTCCGAGACCGAAGAGACGGTCCGCGTGCGCATCGGGCGGTTCGGTCCGTTCGTGCAGGTCGGCGAGGGTGGGCCGGGGCGGACGGCGTCGCTGCCGGACGACATCGCTCCCGCGGATCTGACGGTTGAGAAAGCGATGGAGCTCGTGCGCGCGAAGGCCGAGGGGCCGCGCACGCTCGGCGTCGATCCCGAGACCGGCCAGAACGTGTACGTGATGAACGGGCGCTACGGCGCGTACGTGCAGCTCGGGGAGACGCCGGAGCCACCGGCAAAGAAGACTCGCGGCCAGGTGGTTGAAAAGCCGAAGCGCTCGTCGCTGCAGGGCGGCATGACCGACTCCACCGTCACGCTGGAAGAGGCGCTGAAGCTGCTCTCGCTGCCGCGCGTCCTCGGCGTCCATCCTGACGACAACGAGCAGATTGTCACGAACTTCGGTCGATTCGGGCCGTACGTGAAGCATGGCGACGAGTTCCGCTCGCTCGAGTCGGAAGAGCAGGTGTTTTCAATCTCGCTCGATGCTGCCCTCGAGCTGCTGCGGGCGCCGAAGACGCGTCGTCGTCAGTCGGCAACGAAGACCGTGCTCAAGGAGCTGTCGAAGGACGGACTGACGATCAAGCTGCTCTCAGGCCGCTACGGTCCGTACGTCACCGACGGCAGCCTCAACGCGTCGCTGCCGAAGACGATGAACCCCGACGCGATTACCTACGAGCAGGCGGCGGAACTGCTGGCCGCGCGCAAGGACGTCGCCCCGCGGCCCAAGTTTGCGCGGCGCGGTGCACGAGGCGCGACGAAGAAGGCCCAGGGCCGGAGGCCGAAGGCCCAAGGCCTGTCTTAGGAATAAGGCCTTATGCCTGGACCAGCCCTTCGGCCTTCGGCCGTGGGCCTTAGGCCTTCGTGATGCGAGGCATTCACATCATCGGCGGCGGATTGGCGGGCTCGGAGGCAGCCTGGCAGGCTGCCTCGCGTGGCGTGCGCGTGGTCCTTCACGAGATGCGTCCGGTCCGCCCCACCGCAGTCCACAAGACCAGCCGTCTTGCCGAGCTCGTGTGCTCCAATTCGTTTCGCGGCGACAAGCTCGATAACGCCGTCGGCCTGCTGAAGGAGGAGATGCGCCGGCTCGACTCGCTGGTCATGCGCACCGCAGACGCGAATCGGGTTCCGGCGGGAGCGGCGCTTGCCGTGGATCGGGAGCGGTTCTCCGAGGCGATCACCGAGGCGCTGGCCGCGCACCCGTTGATCACGATCACGCGCGAAGAAGTGACGCGGATCCCGGACGACCCGGCCATGTTTCCGCTCATCATCGCGACCGGGCCGCTCACCTCCGATTCGCTGTCGGCGGACATCGCCGCGCTGGTCGGGAGCGATCACCTCTACTTCTACGACGCGATCAGCCCGATCGTCCTGTCGGAGACGATCGACCGCACGAAGGTCTTCCGCGCCTCCCGCTGGGGCCGCAGCCTGGGTGACCGTAGGGCGCCCCTCCCTGCGGTGCCTGCGCCGGCAGAATCGCCTGACTCCGGCGTCGCGTGCGGCGTGGACGATGGCGAGGGCGATTATCTGAATTGCCCGATGACGGAAGAGGAATACAACAGTTTTTACGATGCGGTCGTCGGCGCCGAATCGGCCACGGTTCACGATTTCGACAAGGAAAAGTTCTTCGAGGGCTGCCTGCCGATTGAGGTGATGGCGCATCGCGGCCGCGATACGCTGCGCTTCGGACCGATGAAGCCGGTCGGCCTGACCGATCCGCGTACGGGGCGTGCCCCGTTTGCGGTCGTGCAGCTGCGTCAGGACAACATCGCTGGCGATCACTTCAGCCTCGTCGGGTTTCAGACGCAGTTGAAGTGGGGCGAGCAGGAGCGCGTGCTGGCCATGATTCCAGGCCTCGAACACGCCGAGTTCGTCCGCTTCGGCATGGTGCACCGCAACACCTATATCAACGGTCCGACGGTGCTGCGCGAGACCTGGCAGACACGCACCCGTCCGGATCTGCTCTTTGCCGGGCAGATCTCCGGCGTCGAGGGGTACGTGGAGTCCGCGGCATCAGGGCTGATCGCGGGGCGGAACGCGGCCGCGCTCGCGCTCGGCGAGGAACCCGCCTCGCCGCCGCGCACGACCGCCATTGGCGCGCTCGCCTTCTACGTGTCGCACGCCGATCCGCGGAACTATCAGCCGACGAACATCACCTTCGGCATCATGCCGCCGCCCCCTTCCGTCGTGGACGCGCCTGGCCCGCCGAAGCCCGGCACGGGCGAAGGCGGCAGCCGGACCTCCGGTCCCAAGAGGACGAAGAAGGTCGATCGCAAGGCGGCGACGTCCGAACGCGCCCTCTCGGATCTCCAGGAATGGCTCAGTGAAAGAGCAACTCCGCACCTTCCTTGAGTTCCTCCGCCTGAATCGAAACGCCTCGCCGCACACCGTCGCGGCGTACGACAGCGACCTGTCGCAGTTCCTGACGTTCACCGCCACCCTCAAACGAACGCCGCGCGCCGAGCTCAAGCCGGAAGACCTGGACCTCGCCGCCGTGCGCGCGTTCATGGCCGATCTGTACCGCCAGGGACAGGCGAGATCGTCGGTCTCGCGGAAGTTGTCGGCGCTGCGCACGTTCGCGCGCTACCTGCGGCGGGAGGGCTTGATCGAGGGCGACCCCGTGGCGCTGGCGGCGGCGCCGAAGCGCGAACAGAAGGTGCCGGCGCATCTCTCGGTGGACGAGATGTCCACGCTGCTCGCGGTGCCCGACTCGAGCGAGCCGCTCGGCCGCCGCGATCGGGCGATCCTCGAGCTGTTCTACGCGTCGGGACTCCGGCTCAGCGAGCTCGTAGGGCTCGACGTCGAGGACGTGAACCTCAGCGCCCGTATGGTCCGGGTGATGGGGAAGGGCGCGAAGGAGCGGATCGTTCCGTTCAACGACGCGTCGAAGAAGGCGCTTGGCGCGTGGATGAAGGACAGGGTGGCTCTCGTCAGGGCGCCCCTTCAGAGGCGCCAGGGCGATCCGCTGTTCGTGAACTTTCGTGGCTCGCGCCTGACGGGGCGGAGCGTGCAGCGCCTCGTTGCCCGCTATGTGGGCCTGTGCAGCACGCGCTTCGGGATCAGCCCGCACGCGCTCCGGCACTCGTTCGCGACCCACCTCCTCGAGCGCGGCGCCGACCTGCGCGCGATCCAGGAGCTGCTCGGCCACGTCCAGCTCTCAACGACACAACGCTACACGCACGTCAATGCGGCGCAGTTGCTGGATGTCTATCGGAAGGCACACCCTCGTGCGAAGACGAATACCTGATGGTCCAATGGACTGAGGATGTCGGTCCAAGGCTGCTTCGCAGCCAGGTGCAAGGGGAGATTTCAGTCGCTGGCCACTATTCTCGTAACCGTTGACCAGTTACGCGCCGTCGACGCGACTCCCAACTCCCGCTCGGTCCAGTCGCCAGGGAAACCGTAGAAGCCGTTAGGCTTCCGGCGGCTGACGATGAGCGCGTCACGTCCGTGCAGTCCGCGTACTTCGAGCATCTCTTTCGGGATGGCTAAAGGAAACGCGGTTTTCCGGGTGGGTGCGCCGGCGAGGAACGCGACATACAGCTTGAGGGTTCGGTCAGTGACCAGCGCGCCGAACGGTGCAGCGGACACCAGATCGCCAAGATACCGCGACGTCCGGAAGACCATGACCGGGTCGGTGCCGATCAGTGATTTCACATTGCGCAGAATCCGGTCGCGAATCGGACCGAGTGCGGACGGTGCGTCGAATATGACATTGCCACTGGCGATGACCGTCCGGACGTTCTCTGCGCCGGCAGTGGTAAAGGCTCTCTGGAGATCGTTCATCTTGACGATGCTGCGACCGCCTACATTAATCGCGCGCAGAAATGCGACGTGCGTCACTTTCCTTAGACCGACCAGCGAAGCTCAGTAGTCGCTGAGAAACTTCCGTGCGACTTCGACATTGCACTTCTGATTCGACAGCGGCATTCCGGGCCGGTACTGCAGCCTGCCCGTCCACTCCGCCGTCTGCGTCAGGTACTTGGGATCCTCGATCGTGCCGGCGTAAATCAGCGACTTGCCGTCCGCGTCGAGCGTAAAGCGCTCGACGAGCTTCTTCTGATCGCTGCTCGGCACACCGGTGGACAGGCCCATCGGATGTTCAGTGAAGTTCGTCGTTTCGACCACCAGCGTCTTGCCTTCCCAGCGGCCCACTGAATGGCCATGCAGGAACTTCTGGGCGGCAGGCGGGTGCATCCGCCCGTCGAGATAGACCGTTCGCGTGGTGTCCATCCAGTCGGTCTTGATGATCACTTTGTCCTTCTGGACCGTGATCGTAGTCGCGACGGGATAGAACGTGGTGGCCGGCAGTCCGATCGGCACGCAGTCCTTCTGTGTCGTTGCCTTCCCGTCGGACATCTCCTTGGCGACCTTCCTGGCTTCATCGTTCCGCGCGAACTTGCCGGCCGCGCCCATGTACGCGGTGAATGAACTCATCGGCGAAAACCATGTGCCGGCGATGCTGGTGGCGACCGCATCGGACTTCACCTCAATGATGCTGCGCGAGGCGATGTTCAGCGGAACGTACGACTTGTCCTTCTCCTTGGTCAGGTCGCGGCCCAGCATGAACTTGTCCGGGTCGCGCCGGCTCGGGCTGCCGGCGATGGTGACGATATCGCCGACCTTCAGCTTGTCCTTGGTGAAGCCGAGCCCGTTCAGCACCGATGCGGCGCCGGCTTCGACTTCCATCCGCTGCTTCGTCCCGTCCTCTTTCGTCAACTCGAGCGTGAGGTAGACATGCGGGTTCATGTAGCGGTACTCGACGACCTTGCCGGTGACCGACGTCTTTTTCTGGCCGTCGAATGCGGCGGCGCTGTGATGCGCGGCGACGGGAGCGGCCGCAGCGACGAACGCGGCACACAGGACGAGTGCGAGCTTCTTCATGATGGGAAATTGTAGCTGTAGTGTCCGGCTTCAGGCGGACCTCCAGCCTGAGCCAAAAATGCCGCGACGGCGTCTAAGCTTGTGTTTTCGCGCACGAGACACCGTGAGACGCGCCTTCATCTTCGCCATTGTCCTGCTTGGCCTGGCGCTCGACCTGCCGGGACGACTGCTCGCACAGCAGGTCAACCCACTCGTCGGCAACGGACTCATTTCCGGCCAGGTCGTTGCCGGCGGAACGGCCAGGCCTGTTCCCGGCGCAATCGTCACGCTCTTCATCGTTTCCAGCAGCGGTCCCCGCGGCCCGGCGCCGCAGGTGATTGCCGACGCACAGGGCCGTTTTGTGTTTTCAGGCGTGCCAGCAGGTGAGTTTCAGCTGCGCGCGTCGCGGACTGGATGGCAGACGGGGGCGTGGGGCCTTGACGGGCCGTTCCAGCCACAGGGAATGGTGGTCTCCGCGGGCTCTCCTGGCGATGCCCAGGTGATCAAGCTTGCCGCTGGAGAGCGTTTCCGTGCGACGGTCCCGGTCTGGCGTCCCGCACTCATCAGCGGGCACGTCCTCGACGAAGCAGGTGAGCCGTTGGCCGGAGCGCGCATCAGCGCCGTACGGTGGATGGCGGTTCAAGGCCGTCGCGGTCTCGGAGGCGGAAACACATACACCACCGACGATCGCGGCTCCTTCACGCTGTCGGTCGAGCCCGGTGAGTACATGGTGTCTGCCGTGGCGGACCAGGTTCGCGTCGTCAAAGGGCGGCCGCATGTGTTCCGTCCGATGTTCTATCCGGGATCGTTCACGACGGTGGGCGCCGCGACCATCGCGGTGAAATCTGGCGACGAGCGGAACGGCCTGGCCATTCAGATGTCGCTGGAACCGTCCTACCGCGTCACGGGCCTCGTGAACCGGATCGACGCGGGAAGGATGCCGGCACAGCTCGAGTTGCAGCGAACTGACGGCGAGGCTCGCACGCTCTATCCAAGAAGTGCTCTCAACGCGTCGGGCCGGTTTGTGTTCGACAACCTGCCGGCCGGCCGCTATGTGCTGCAGACTCCAGGCAGCGCGGGTTCGCAAGATGTGTCCGACAACATGGAGCTGTGGGCACGCGTGGCCATCGACGTCGTGGATCGCGACCTGAATCTCAGCGTCGATCTCCGGCGGCGCCTCATCGTGAGCGGGCGCGTCAGCTTCGATGGGACGATTCCGCCGCCGGGGCCCGGGGATGGTCTGCGCGTCGGCGTGCGGTTGTTTCGTGAAAGCGACCTGCCGCTGACGGATTTCATTCCGGCCTTTACCCCCGTCGCCCTTGATGGTTCGTTCACAGTCGCGGTGACGCCAGGACGTTACGTGGTGTCCTCCGACGTTTCGCTGACGAATCCGCGGGCGCCGTTCCCAACGGGACGCTCATGGACGTTGCGGGCCGCGACGCTGGGTGGGCGCAATGTCGCCGACCTCCCGATTGTGGTGACGAGTGATGTCTCAGGGCTGGAGCTGACCGTCACGAATCAGCTGTCCGCGCTGAGGGGCCAGGTCACGAGCCGGCAGGGCCGCGTCGGCGCCGCCGAAGTGATGGTGTTCCCTGTTGACGAATCGCTCTGGGCGGAATTCCCAGTCGGCAGGCGGTTTCGCTCGATGCGTCTGCAGGCCGATGGAGCGTTCGAGGTCCGGAACCTTCCAGAAGGGAACTACTTCGTCGCCGCCGTGAGCAACAGGCCGCCATCCGAATTCAGCTCGTGGGTGACGCCTGAATTTCTTGGCGCGCTCTCCCGGAGTGCCCGGCGGGTAACGGTGATCGAGGGCCAGACAACGACGCAGGAAGTCGAGGTGATCGCAGCCCCGAGGCTCAACGCGGCACTCGCGCCAGCGCCGGTTGCTGAACCGGCTGATCGCGCGATCGTCCGAGAGCCTGCGGCCTCTGCAGCCAATGCAGGCGCCACGATCGCCGGCACTGTGATTGGGGCGGACTCGAACGCGCCGATCGCTGGCGCCCGGGTTGGCGTGACGCCGGGCCTCGTCGGATTTCCGAGCACCGGCGGTGTCTACACCGACGACCAGGGCCGCTTCGTATTGGCCGACGTTCCGTCCGGCTCTCACACGCTCTACATCACCCGGCCCCCGTATGTGAATACCGTGTTCGGGGCGACCCGTCCGAACGATCCCGGCACGCCGGTGACGGTCACGGCAGGGCAGCAGATGTCAGGGTTGACGATACGCATGACGAGGGGCGCTGCCATCGGCGGCACAGTGGTCGATCAAAATGGCCAACCGCTCTCCAATGTCCAGATCAGCCTGCGCGCGTATCGTTGGACCGCGCGAGGGCGAGAGCCCGTCGTACAACGTGGTCCCGCAGTTCTTGGTCCAACCAACACGAACGCGCGGGGTGAGTACCGCAATTACGCGCTTCCTCCGGGCGACTACGTGATCCAGGCGACGGTGCAGGGTGGGACCGCAATGCCGTTGACCACGCAGGCGGACATCGACGCGGCGGCGAAGCCATCGCCGGCCGGCGGCGCAGCCACGAGTGCACTTGCGGAGGTCATGTATGCGCCGATGTTCTATCCGAACACGGCGGATCCGGCAGCCGCCCAGGCGGTGCGCCTCGAGCCGGGCCAGGATCGCGTGATCGACTTTCAGTTCCGATTGATTCCCACGGCAACGGTGTCTGGCGTCGTGCGCACACCAGACGGGCGGGCACCGTCGCGTCTCAGCGTGAATCTGTCGCAGAACGACCCACTGGCCGCTCCAGTTCCGCGCTCCCACTTCGGAACGGTCGATGGCGCGGGCGCGTTCACGATCCGCGCGGTCCCTCCCGGACGCTATCTCCTGACCACGTCTCAGATCGTGGCCGGCTCGGCGCCGTTGACAGGCGCGCTCGAGCTCTTCGTCGATCGCGATTTGAGCAACGTGGTGCTCGACGTGATCCCGATGACCACAATGACCGGAACAATCCGCGGCGAGGTGCCTGCCGCGCTGCGGCAGGCCTCAGTGCGGATTTCTCTGACCCCACAGCCCGGGACGCTCGTGCCGCCGAATCAGGCGCGTTCAGCCGTCATCGGCGCGGACAACCGGTTCTCGATCCCGAACATCCCGCCGGGACGCTATCGCTTCGAAATCACAGGCCCAAACAATGTCGCCAAGCCACGCGTGGCAACACAGGGCGTGAACGGTGCCGCGACTGGAGATGTGGATCTCGAAGTGAAGAGTGGCGAGGCGCTCAACGTTGACGTCGAGCTCGTCACCTCCGAGGCGCAGGTGTCGGGCCGGTTGCGCGACCGCGCGGGTCAGCCCGCCACCGAGCTGTACGTCGTGCTGTTCCCCGGGAATCCCCAGGCGCGGACTCCACCGTCGCGCCGCGTGTTCGGCGTGCGACCCGACCAGAACGGACGGTACGTGTTTCCAGACGTGCCGGCCGGCGAGTATCTGCTCACTGGCCTCTCGGGCATCGACGCCGGCGACTGGTTCGATCCCGCACTACTCGCCAAGCTGGCGGGGAACGCATCTCCCATCACCGTCCG
>DATLLQ010000293.1:0-4370 GCA_035537775.1 Vicinamibacterales bacterium
GTCCCGCGCAGCGTCTTGCCCTTGACCGGATAGGCAGGCCGCGGCGTGGACACCGGCGGGTTCTTCTTCAGCTCCGCCATCACCACCTCGATCGCCTTCTCCAGCTGCGGGTCCCGGCCGGCGATCACGTCGGCGGGCGTCTGCTCCACTTCGATGTCCGGCGGCACGCCTTCGTTCTCCACCGACCAGCCGTCCTCAGGCGTCCAGAACGCCAGGTTCGGCGCGGTGATCGTGCCACCGTCCATTAACACAGGCGCGCCACCGATGCCGACGAGGCCGCCCCAGGTGCGCTTGCCGATGAGCGGGCCCATCTTGTTCTTGCGGAACATCCACGGCAGCAGGTCGCCGCCCGACCCCGCGGTCTCGTCGATCAGCATCACCTTCGGCCCCTGAATCGACGCGAACGGCGTCTTCAGGTCGTCGCCGTAGCGCGTCGCCCAGTTGGCGATGAACGGACGCCGCAGGATGTCGATGTAGTAGTCGGCCACCTGGCCACCGCCGTTGAAGCGTTCGTCGATGATGATCGCGTCCTTGTCCACCTGCGGATAGAAGTAGCGCCGGAAGTAGGTGTAGCCGGCGGCAGCGGTATTCGGCACGTAGACATAGGCCACGCGGCCGCCCGTGGCCTTCTCCACTTTCTTCAGATTGCCTTCGACCCAGTCGCGGTTCCTGAGCGCTGACTCGTTGCCGACCGGCACCACCTGCACGGTGCGCGATCCGGTCCCGTCGGCGTTCGGCCCGAGCGTCAGCTCGACGATCCGGCCCGACGTGTTCTCGAACCGGCTGTAGATGTTCGTCGGCGGCCGAAGATCGCGGCCGTTCACCGCGAGGATGTACTCGCCCGCCTTCGCGTTCACTCCGGGCTCGGTGAGCGGCGCGCGCAGCTGCGGATTCCAGTTGAGCCCGCCGTACACCTTCTTGAGCCGATAGCGGCCGTTCGCCACTTCGTAGTCCGCGCCGAGCAGGCCACCGGGAATGTTCTTCGGCTGGGCGAGCGCATCGCCGCCGTCAACCCGATGATGGCCGACCGACAGCTCGCTCGACATCCACTGCAGGATGCGGTTCAGATCGGCGCGTGTCGCGAGGTGCGGGAGGAACGCGGCGTACTTGTCGCGCTGCGCCTTCCAGTCCACGCCGTTCATGTTCGGCGCATAGAAGAAGTCGCGGTTGATCCGCCAGGCCTCGTCGAAGATCTGCTTCCATTCGGCGAGCGGGTCGATCCGCACCTCGATACTGTCCACCGCAATGCGCCCCTCCGACGGGTTCACATTCCTCGTCGTTGGGACAATCGACCATGCGTTGTTTTGAACGTAGAGGAGCTTCTTGCCGTCGGCTGAAACGACGTACCCGTTGGCCGGGTGCAGCGTTTCGTTCTTCCGGGCGGTGAGGTCGTAGCGGTTCAGCGACGTCACTTGATCGACGGTCTTCAGGTAGTAGAGCTGGCCCGCCGTGCCGACCTGGAGGCCCGACAGGTCGCCTCGCGGGATCGGCAGGTCGAGGATTCGGAACTCGAGTCCCTCGAAGTCGATACGGAACGCTGCATCCTTCGTCGCCGACGGTTTCTCCTCGGGCGTGGGCGCGGGTGCCGCGTCAGGCTTCTTCGTCTCCGGCTTCTCCTCGTCGCTCTCGCGCGCCAGCGGTGACACGACGTCGTTCTGCAGAATCGCCAGATAGATGGTGGACGTCGCGCGCGAATCGGAGTTCGAGAGCGCGAACCAGTCCCTCGCCGGCCCCGCGTCGGTCGATCCGAGGAAGAACAGGTACTTCCCACCCTTGTCGAACACCGGGTTGCTGACGTCGCTGAGGCCGTCGCTCACCTGGAATGACCGGCCCTGCTCGATGGAATGCGCGTAGACCGTCGTGATGTTCGCCTTGTTGCTCATCGCATAGGCGAGCCACTTCGAATCGGGCGACCAGTCGTAGCTGACTCCAAATGGCCCGAACATCGACTGCGACGCGATCTTCTTCGACGCGCCTGACGCCACATCCAGCCAGTAGACGCTCATCGAGTTGTCCGAATAGGCGATCTTCTGCGAGTCCGGGGACCACACCGGATCGCTGTAGAAACCTGCGCCGGCGACCTTGATGGTGCGCGGGTCCCCTTTGCCGTCCTGGCTGCCGATGTAGAGCTGGTACTCGCCGCTCTGGTCCGAGAACCACGCGATCGAGCGGCCGTCGGGAGACCACGCGGGATCCCGATCGTGCGCGCCGGTGCTGTTCGTCAGATTGCGGACGTCGCCCTTTTCACCGGGCACCGTCACGATCTCTCCGCGGAACTCGAACACGGCCCGCGCGCCCGTGGGCGAGAGCCCGGCTTCCCGAATCCAGGTCGCGCCCTTGACGAAGCGCGGCCGGGTCTCACGCAGATCCGAGGCGATCCCGATCGTCAGCTTCCGGCTCCGGTTGTTCTGCGTCTCGAGAACGTGCAGGCTGCCTGCCTGTTCGTAGATGATCCGGCCGTTCCCGGCGGCGGCGTAGAGCACTGGGAAATCGGAGTGTCGCGTCAGCTGCGTGATTTGTTTCGATCGCGTGTTGAACGAGAACAGATTGAACTCGCCGTTCCGGTCGGAGCGGAAGTAGACGACGTCTCCGAGCCACATCGGGTCGGTATCGTTCGCGCGCGACGCAGGCTGCGGGATCTTCTCGATGGCATGGCCCTTCGCGGTGTACAGCCAGATCTGTGCGACGGTGCCGCCGCGATACTGCTTCCACTGCAGGAACTGCTGCTGGAGCGGGTTGTAGGCGATGCGTGCGCCGTCCGGCGAATACGTCGCCCGGGCCGCGGTCGGGATCGGCAGCTGCTCCTCGACGCCGCCCTGAACGGGCACGGTGTACAGCTGCACGTAGCGGGTGTTGAACGCGTTACGCGTGGACGCGAACAGGACCGACCTGCCGTCCGGCGTGAAGCCCTGCGCCACGTCCGGCCCCGGATGCCAGGTCAGACGCGTCGGCGCCCCGCCGGTCACCGGCACCGTGAACAGATCGAGGTTGCCGTCGTACTGCGCGCTGAACGCGATCGTCGATCCATCCGGCGAGAACACCGGATTCGTCTCCACGCCATCGTCGCTCGTCAACCGGCGGACGTTTCCGCCGTTCACGTCGGCAGAGTACAGGTCCCCCGCGTAGATGAACGCGATGTGGCTGGCACTGATCGCGGGCTGGGTAAGCAGTTTCGTGTCCGTGGTGTCCACCGTCGCATCGATGCGAGGCTGTGCGACAAGTCCAGAGACGACGAGGAGCACGGCGAGAAACAACCGCAACGTTCGCATGTAAACCTCAGGGAAACGCGTCCCAGGCAGGGACGGGTAGGCGCAAATTAAGTATAGCCGTGGCTCCTAACGGATCTTCACAGGCGTTAGATGGGCGGCTCACCACGGCAAGCCTGTCCGCGGCTCCGGCGCGGGCAATGCCTGGGGCCCGATTTAGTCCCTTCGCTGATCACGCTACTCACAGGTCGCGCGCGCCCAGCCTTGCCGTGGTGAGTCGCTCGCGCCTGGTTGCCGGCAGCGCAGGGGCGTATGTCCGAAGCAAAACCGTAGTCAGTGTTTTGGCACAGCCTGTTGGTCGGCGGTAGAGCTGAAGGGTTTGGATCAATCGGTTTTGCGGAGCGACATACGGTCCTGCGCTGCCGTCAGCGCCACCCACGCGCCGCGCTGGCCAACGACCTGCAGTCTGTAGACAACTGAGCGTGTGAGATTGCGCATGGGCGTGCAAATACAGGCCGTGAGTTCTATGCCGCGTCGACCCATTTCTGGGGACTTCAGAATGTCTATTCGCGCATCCGTTTGCGCCCTCATCGGGCTTTGTGCGGCCGGGGTGATTCCGATCGCAACGACGCCCGCGACTGCTCAGACGCCTCGTGCGCTGTCCAGCACGGAGATCTATACAAAGGTCTCTGATTCTGTTGTTCTGCTGGAGGTTCGAAACCGCGACAAACAACCGATCAGTCAGGCGACCGCCTTCGTCGTCGAATCCGGTGCCCTGCTCACGAACGCGCATGCGATCGAGGGCGGAACACTGTGGGTTCGAATCGGGCCGGTGAGCGTTCCTGCAACGCTCGAGCGTGCCGATCTGGCGAACGACCTGGCCATCGTTCGTGTGGGTGCCGAGATCTCGTTGCCGGCGCTGCGCTTCTCCGCAGCAAGCGTCGCTCCGGGTTCCAAAGTCTTTGCCGTCGGAAATCCGAGAGGATTCGAACGAACGATTACCGAAGGTCTGCTCACCTCTGCCCGCGAGGTCGACGGTCGATCCCTCCTTCAGATATCCGCTGCCATCTCGCCGGGATCGTCGGGTGGACCAATCGTGAACGAGCGTGGCGAAGTCGTTGGCGTCGCTGTCGGCATACTGAAGGACTCCCAGAACCTGAATTT
>DATLLQ010000294.1:0-12404 GCA_035537775.1 Vicinamibacterales bacterium
GCGGGCGCGGACAAAGACCGGCCGAACCCCGACGGGATGACGCCGATGATCATGGCGCTCGACAACGGCTTCCCGGAGGTCGCCCGGTTCCTGCTCGAGCAGGGCGCCAATGCGCAGGTGTGGGACTGGTGGGGGCGGACACCGCTCTACGTGGCGGTGACCATGCGCGGCGGACGAGACAGCCGCGCCGGCAGCCGATCACCCGAATCGCTGGCGTTCATCTCCGCGGCGCTCGCCGCAGGCGTCAACCCGAACGCGCAGCTTGCGTTCAAGGAGCCGAGCCGCGGTGGCCGCGATAACCGCTTCGCCGACGACCTGCTCACGACCGGCGCCACGCCGCTCATCCGCGCCGCGCAGACGTTCGACAACGAGGTCGTCCGCCTGCTGCTCAAGCACGGCGCGCTCGTCGATCTGCCGAACGCTTCCGGTGTCACGCCGTTCATGGCGGCCGCCGGCATCGGCACGCGCGGCGGCGGCGCCGGCGTTCTCGGCCCCGGCACGCCGGACAACGTCGTCTCGCTGTCGCTCGAGACGCTGGAGATCCTGCGGCAGGCGGGCGCCGACGTGAACGCGCGCATCACCGACGTCACCAGCCTGACCGGCCGCATCGCGCGCGGCAACTCGATGACCGGCAAGCAGGGCCAGACGGCACTGTTCCAGGCCGCTGAAGCCGGCCGTGCCGACGTCGTCCGCTATCTGCTGCAACACGGCGCCAGCGTCGACGTCAAGGACGATGCCGGCCGTACGCCGAGCGCCGTGGCGCGATCGAAGGAGATCGCCGTGCTGTTGCAACCGGCCAGGGGATTCTCGAGGTAGACATGACACGAGCGATCGGCGTCGCTGTCGTGCTTGCCCTGTTGGGGGCGGCACATCCTTCATCCGCACCGCAGACAACGGATCGCCCGGCCGCGGGAGATCTCGTGAGCACATGGACGCTCACGACCATGGAGCGAGGCGCTGGCGGTGGTCCGGCTGTACGTGTGGCCAATCCGCGAGGCCTGCTGATTCTCGACCGGGCCGGAAATGTGTTCGAGTTCGTCACGAGTCTTGCCACTCAGCGGGGCGGACAGGTCCCGCTTGCCGATGCGCAGGCGGCTTTCGCTGGATACGGCGGGTTCTGGGGCCAGTATCGTGTCGACGCCGCGCAGCGCACGATGACCTATCGCGTCGAGCACGGCGTGCATCCGAATCTTGGCGGCAGGGAATTCTCGCGATCGTTCGCGCTCGACGGTGACCGCTTGACCCTCACCTCTGTCGCCGAGCCGAATGTGCCGAGCGACACGCGCTGGACATGGGATCGCGTGCCCCCGATCGACAATCTCTCGCCGCTCTACCGCAATGTCGTCGGCTTCTGGCGGCACATCGTGGAAAAGCGCGTGAATCCAGCGACAGGGGCGAGCGGCGCCGAAACCCGGCGCTCACCAAGCGTGATCGTCTACACGCCGGCCGGGTTCGTCGGTGTCCATTTCCCGCCGCTCAATCGCAAGCCGTTCGCCGCCGATGCCCCGACGCCCGAAGAGGCTCAAGCCGCACTGCGCGGATACATCGGCTACTACGGCGCGCTGACCGTCTACCCGGGTCAGGTCTTTCACAACATTCTTGGCGGCGTCAGCCCGGTTGGCGGGTCGATTCTGCGGCGTTCTGCCGTGATCAACGGAGACGAGCTTACGGTGCAGTTGCCGCGGACGCGCAACCAGCAGGGTGACGAAGCGCAGACCGTCGTCATTCTGAAGCGTCTCAGCGGCGCGGCCGATATGCTGCCGCGCTGATCGTTCATTGCGGTTCAAGCCGCAGCAGCGCCGCCTGATCTTCGTCGGTCACGACGTAGAGCAGCCCGTCAGGCCCCTGGCGCACATCGCGGATCCGCTGATGCAGGTCGCGCAACAGCGACTCGCGGCGCAGCTCCTCCCAGTTGTCGTTGAACACGATCCGCTGCAGCTGGCCGGTAGGGGAGAACTCGCCCTCGCGCATGCCGCCGACAAACAGGTTGCGTCGCCAGTTCGGGAAGCGGTCGCCGTTGTAGAACGCCATACCGGAGACCGCGATCGACGGCACCCAGTACACCACCGGCTCTTCATATCCCCGCGCCGCGTGTGACGCGTTGAAGCGCGGGCCCAGATAGTCCCGTCCGTAGCTGGCGAAGGGCCAGCCGTAGTTCTTTCCCGCCTGGATCACGTTGACTTCGTCGCCGCCGTTCGGTCCCTGCTCGGCCGCCCAGATCTGCCCGTTGTACGGGTTCGTCGTCAGACCGAGCTGATTGCGGAAGCCCATCGCGTAGATGTACGGCTTGTAGTCCTTCCGCCCGGCGAAGGGGTTGTCCTGCGGCAGTGAGCCGTCGTCGCGCATGCGAATCAGCTTGCCGGCGTAGTCGTTGCCGTGCTGCGGACGATCGAGGCTCGGTGGCGGACCGGTACCAGGGCCGCCGATCGACATGTAGAGCATTCCATCGCGGCCGAAGGTGATGCGGCTGACCTCCGTGTCCACGTCGTCCGAGAGAAAAATCTCCTTCACGTCGGTGAGCGCGGTTCCGTTCCAGATCGCGCGGCCAACGGCGTTGCTCGCCAGGTTGTTGCCGATCGGCTTGTGATAGGTGAAGTAGACCCACCGGTTCTGCGCGTAGTTCGGGTGCAGGACGATGTCCATCAATCCGGCTTCCGTGCCGCGGTAGATGACCTGCGGTACTCCCGGAACCGGCTTCGGATCGATGACGCCGTTGCGCACGACGCGGAGCGCGCCGGCGCGTTCAGTGATGAGAAACGTCCCGTCGGGAAGAATCGCGAGCCCGTACGGATGCGAGAAGCCCTTCGTGACGACGGACACGCGGATGTTGGCTTCCGTTGTCTGGAACGTCCATGGGCCATCGCCCAGCGGCGGCGACGGAAGCAGTTTCGGGCCTGGCGGAACCACGCCCCGCATGTCACGCACCACTGGATACGGGTACTTCGCCTGGGCGGGATTGGGCGTTTGGGGCGCTTGCTGTGCGAACATCGCCGCGGCCGCAATTGCCGCACCTGCCAGGGCCAGGACTGTTCGAGTCATCGGCGGGATCGTAGCATCGCCACCGTTTCGATATGGGCTGTGTGCGGAAACATGTCCACCGGCTGCAGCGACTCGATGTCGTAGCCGAGACGCACGATCTCGCGCAGGTCGCGCGCCAGCGCCTCCGGATTGCACGACACGTAGACGGCGAGCGGCGGCCGCACCTTCCCAAACACTCCCTCGATAACGCTTGGCGAGCACCCTGCGCGCGGCGGGTCTATGACGACCACGTCGAAATCTTCCCTGGTGGGCTTCCCCTGGGCGAGGCGCGCTGCGCCGAGTCGAAGAGAGTCCTCGACCCGGCGGCCGACGAACCGGCAGTGTTCTTCATCGATCTTGTTCAGCCGGCTGCTCGCTTCGCCGTCAGCGATTGCCTCGCGGTTCTCCTCGACCGCGACAACACGATGTCCGGCGCGTGCGAGAGGCAGGGCGAACAGACCGGCGCCCGCATAGAGGTCGAGCACATGCGATGGACGAGGAATCGCGCTGGTCACAAGGCCGACGAGGATTTCGGCGGCGCGGACGTTTGTCTGGAAAAACGACGTGGGAGAGATGAGGAACGAAATGCCGGCGACCTCTTCGCGCAGCCGTTCGGCGCCCGAGATGCGCCGGGTCTCGCGTCCAAAAATATACGCATCGCCGCGCGGATGGATGTTGACGTGAAATGACGACGGCGTGCGTTCGTCGATCGCGCGGCGGGTTGCGGCGCGAAGGCGGCGATCCGCGTCACCGCTCAGCACGAGCGTGGCCATCAACTCAGTCGTGTTCGTGCCGGCGCGCACGGCGAGTCCCTTGACGGCAGGTTCGTGCCCGGCCTCGATCCCCGAGGCGCGCAACGTGTGCCGCAGATGAAAGGCCAGCGCGTTGCCGCGCTCGTCGTGGACCGGACAGGTGGTGACGGGAATCACACGGCGGGTGCCACGCGCGTAGTGCCCCATGATCAGGTGCGATCCGCGATCGCTCCCGAACACGAAGTGCACTTTCTGCCGGTACCCCCACGGCGACTCGGCTGGCGTGCCCGCAATCGTCGCCCTTGCTTCGGGAGCGCGCGGCAGAGCCTCGCGGACGAGACGCGTGACCGCCTGGGACTTCAAGCGAAGCTGCTCGGCATAGGTGATGTGCTGCCATGAGCAGCCGCCACACCCGCCGTGAGGGTACGGGCCGGCCTTCGGGTCGGCCCGCGGTGCGCCGAAATGCGGGCAGCGCGGCTCGATGCGATGGGGAGAAGGGGTGAGGATCTCCTCGACTGTGCCCACGCGGCTGCCGTCGCGCGCCGTGTGCACGTCGACCCGTACGCGTTCGCCGGGGATAGTGAAGGGAACGGTGATCACCTGACGCGCGTGACGGGCGACGCCGTCTCCCTGCGCGTTCAGGTGATCGATGACCAGGTCGAGCTTACTTGACGTCGAGCAGCTCCACGTCGAAGACGAGCGTCGAATTGGGCGGGATGTCGTCGCCCGCGCCCTGTGCGCCGTAGCCGTAGTCCGGCGGAATTGTCAGCGTGCGCCGCCCGCCGACCTTCATTCCCGCCACGCCTTCATCCCAGCCACGAATTACTTGACCGCGGCCAAGGTAGAAGTCGAACGGGTCGTTCCGATCGCGCGAGCTGTCGAACTTGCTGCCCTTCTTGTCCGGCTTGCTTTCGTTATAGAGCCAGCCGGTGTAGTGCACGAAGACGCGGCGTCCCGGCAAGGCTTCGTGGCCCGTGCCAGTGACTTCGTCGGTCTTCATCAACGTGGTGATGTTCGATCGTCCTTCCATCGGGTCCTTGTCCTGCGCGCAGCTCGAGAGGATCGCAACCGCGACGACGATTATCGCCGCCCGATATAGCTGATTCGCCATATGCGTCCCTTCGAATCATCGGTGACGACCAGCGATCCGTCCGGCGCCTGCGCGATGCCGACCGGCCGATACACTGCGTCGTTGGGTCCCTTGACGACATCCTTGCCGGCGAACCCGCTGGCGAACACCCGGTGATCACCCGACGGCATGTCGCCCTTGAACGGGACGAAGCGGATGTTGAAGCCTTCCATCGGGTACGGCGACCGGTTCCACGACCCGTGGAAGGTGACGAAGGCGCCGTTGCGGTACTCCGCCGGGAACTGCGTGCCGGTATAGAAGGCCATCCCCACCGGAGCGTTGTGCGCCGGGAAGGTAGCGATCGGCTTGTCGTACTTCGCGCAATCGCCCTCGGCCTTTCCGTCGCCGCCGTACTCGGGATTGAGCAGGCGCTTCTTCGTCTGGAGATCGAAGAAGCAGTACGGCCATCCGAAGTTGGCGCCCTGTTTCAGCAGCTGCAACTCCTCGGCCGGGCGCTCTGCGTTGTCCTGGGCGGTGAACGCCTTCGGCCACAGCGTGTCGAGCTGATCGCGGTTGTTCTGTGCTGCATAGAGCTGGCGCGCCGTTGGATTCCAGGCCATCGCGACCGTGTGACGGATCCCTGTGGCGAAGCGGTGTGCCGCGTCGTGCTTCTGGCCCGCCCTGTTCGACTCGTATCGCCAGACGCCTCCGTGCAGCTCGAGCTGGCTGCAGGGGTTCTGCCCCGCCTGACCAGGCACGCGATCTTTGGGTAGCTGGCAGGCGTTCGTCGGGGCGCCGACATGCACGTAGAGCGCGTTGTTGTCGCCGATCGCGATCGACTTGGCCGAGTGAGGATTCGCGCGGGGAATGGCATCGACGATCACTTCGGGCTGACCCGCCGGGACGAGCGATTTGCCGTCCAGGCGAAACCGCACCACCTGCTGGTCTGAACCGACGTAGAGATAGCCGTTGTGCACGAGGATTCCGGTGCCCTGGAGGCCTGGGCCGAACCGTTCAACCTGCTCGTGCTTGCCATCGCGGTCCGCGTCGCGCAACGCGACAACCCCTGGCGTTGGAGGGCCTGACGGCGGTGGTGCCAACGGTCCACCCGCCACCGCGAGGACGGTGTAGATGTCGCCGTTCGGCGCGACGGCCACGTGTCGCGCCGGCGCCGCGACATCGGCAATCACCTTCGCGCAGAATCCATCCGGCAGCTTCAGCCCGCCGTTGTCCGGATCGCACGCGCTTGGTTGTTTTTGCTGTGCCATCGCAGTTGCTGCCGCACAGGCCAGCAACAACGAGATCGAGAGTCTTCGCATATCGCGATCATAGGCCACTTGGTCATTGCCCAGCCCCTTAGGCCTTAGGCCTTTGGCCTTCGCCCTTCATAATGTCTGCTCAGGAGGTTCACGTGAAACGTGGAGTCCGGTTTGTGCTCGTGTTCGTCGGCCTGGCCGTGCTGCTGTCGGTGACAGGTGTCGTGCTGATGTACCTCGTCCTTGCGCGAGGGCCGGTTGTTCCGGCCACGGCCGCGCTCGTCCTCCGGCCCGGAGGCGAGATTCAGGAGGTCACGCCCAGCGACGTCTTCTCCCAGGTTCTGGGCCAGAGCACGAGCACGGTGCGCGGATTCGTCGACAGCCTGGACAAGGCCAGGCGCGACTCGCGTATCCGGGCCGTGCTGCTCATGCCCTCGAGCCTGTCGCTCCCGTACTGGGGAAAGGTGCAAGAGCTGCGCGACGCGGTGGTCGCTTTCAGGAAGTCAGGCAAGAAGGTCATCGCCTTCCTCGAGTACGGCGGTGAGCGCGAGTACTACCTGGCAAGCGCGGCCGACAAGGTCTTTCTCCTCCCGACCAGCCCGCTGGATCTGACCGGCGTGGCCTCCTACGAGATCTTCCTGCGCGGCGCGCTCGACAAGATCGGCGCGTATCCGGACTTCGTGCACGTGGGCGAATACAAGACGGCGGTCAACCAATATACGGAGAAGGGGTTCACGCCTCAGCACCGCGAGATGTCGGAGTCGCTCAATCGCGACATGTACGACCAGCTGGTGCGCGGCCTTGCGGAGGCGCGGAAGAAGAGCGAGCAGGAGATCCGCGCGTTGATTGATCAGGGACCGCTCGACGCGGAGGACGCACTGCGCCACGGACTGGTGGACGAGCTGGCCTACGAGGACCAGCTCGACGATCGCGTGCCCGAGCTCCGCAGCGGGTCCAGAGCCGTGCGGCGGTTCGAAGGCAGCGACTATCAGCGAATCAGCGGCCGATCGGTCGGACTGCGTCCGCGATCGCGCATCGCCGTCATCTACGCGGTCGGGATTATCAACTCGGGGAAGAGCGCGTACGATCCGCTGAACGGCGCGATCCTCGGGTCGGAATCCATCGTCGAGCAGATTCGGAAGGCGCGCGACGACAGCTCGGTCAAGGCGATCATCCTGCGCGTCGACAGTCCCGGTGGATCGTCGGTTGCGTCGGATGTGATCTGGCGCGAGTTGATGATCACGCGCGACCAGAAGCCGTCGCGGCCGCTCATTGCTTCAATGTCGGATCTGGCGGCGTCCGGCGGCTACTACATCTCCATGCCTGCCCAGGTGATCGTCGCCCAGCCGGCCACGCTGACCGGCTCCATTGGTGTGTATTTCGGTAAGTTTGCCGTGGGCGGAACGCTGTCGAAGATCGGCGTGACAACCGGAACGGTGGCCAACGGTGCCCACGCCGACATCTACTCGCCGTTCACGCCTCTTGACGCGAGTGCCCGAGCGCGGCTGCAGGATCACATTCAGGGTTTCTACGACACGTTCGTCTCGAAGGCCGCGGAGTCGCGGAAGATGTCGCGGGAAAAGATCCAGGCGGTAGCACAGGGGCGTGTCTGGACGGGGCTTCAGGCTCGTGAGCGCGGCCTGGTCGATGCGTTGGGCGGGCTGGATGTCGCCGTGCGGATCGCGAAGGAACGGGCCCGCATCCCGCCGGGGGAGGATGTTGAGTTGGTCGCGTACCCGTCGCGACGAAGTCTCTTCGAGACTCTCACTGATCAGTTCGGTGGCGGCGGCGCGGGTGTGTTGGCAGCCCTGGGAGGCCGCACTGAACAGCGGGCCGTGGGCGCGTTGACGGCTCCCATGCGGTTGTTTCGCCGCGGGGAGCCGCTCGCGCTCATGCCGTTCGCGTTTGTGAACTGAGTCGTTCCCCTAACTCTGTTGCTGGGCGTCCATCAGCCGGCGCATGACGTCGGCCTTGATCTCGATCTTCAGCCGCTCCTTCGCCTTCGTCATGTACGAGGCGAAGAAGCGCCCGCGGCGTTCGTTCACCAGCTCGGCCCGGAAGCGCTCGCGGGCCTGCCTGAACTCCTCCGGCGTCACGTCGTCCCGGTCCAGGACGCGGATGATCACCGTCGCGTCATCTGTTTGAATCGGGCCGCTCACCGCGCCCTTGGCGAGGCCGAAGGCAATCCGATCCACTTCGGCATTGATGCCAACGTCCGGAAGGGCCGAGTCGCGCGCCACGAGCTGGGTCTCCTTGGCTTCGAACCCCAGCGACTTGGCTGCGGCCGCGAAGTCAGAGGCAGACTTGAGCTGCGCCGCGATCGCCGACGCGCGCTGGCGGCTCAAGTCCGTCGCACGCGAGCGAATCAGGTCCTGACGCACGCGGTCCATCACGTCTTCAAGGTTCGGCGTGTACGGATCTTTCTTGCCCGACACCGTGATGAAGACCGGCCCCCGCGGGGAGGTCAGCGCCTGGCTGATCGCGTTGCCCTCTAGCTGGAAAGCGGCGTCCGCCACCTGGGGCGCCGCGCCGAGGCCGGGCACCGGCTCGGACCGCTGGAAGAGGCCGGATTCTTCGACCTTGAGGCCAAACTCCGCTGCCGCCTTGTTCATGTCGTCCGAGGTCTTCATGCGCTCAGCCAGCTGACGGGCACGCTCGTTGATCTGGCGATCGGCGATCTGGGCCGCCAGCGTCTGCTGGATCTGCGCGCGCACGGCCTCGAGCGGCTGCGTCGATCCAGCCTGCTTGTCCGCGACTTTGATGATGTGGAAGCCGTACTGCGTCTTCACGAGCTCGCTGACCTGCCCAGGCTGCAGCGAGAAGGCGGCCTGCTCGAATTCCGGCACCATCTGCCCGCGCGGGAAGAAGTCGAGATCTCCGCCCTTGTCCTTGCTGCCGGGATCCTCTGAAAACTGCTTCGCCAGTGCCGCGAAGTCGGCGCCGCCCTTGATTTTCGCCAGCAGTTCTTCGGCCTGCTTGCGCACGGCGGCTTCATCCTTGCCGCCGGTATTCAGGAGAATGTGGCTGGCGCGCACGCGCTCGGGCGTCGAGAACTGCTGGATGTTGTCGTTGTAGTAGCGCTGAATGTCGTTCGGCGGCACGGCGACGCTCTGGCGTGCGGCATCGCGATCGAGCAGCAGGTAGCGGACCTTGCGCTGCTCGCCGACACGGTAGTCGTTCTTGTGCGCCTCGAAAAACGGCGCCAGCTCCGCGTCGGTCACGGTGACCTGCGAGCGGAATTTGTCGGCAGTCAGCGCGACGACCTGCAGCTTCACTTTCTCGTTGCGCCGGCGGTACTCGGCATCGAGGTCCTTGTCGGACACCGTGATCCAGTCGGTCAGCGCCGATCGCAGCTTGTCCAGAATCATGCTGCGGCGCATTGAGTCCTCGAACTGCGACTTGGTGATCGGCGGGTTCTGCGACAGCAGGATCTGCTCGTAGCGCTCTTCGCCGATGAAGCGTCCGTTCTCCTGCAACTGCGGAATCGCAAAGATCTGCTGCGCGAGCTCTTCGTCGCTGACCTTGATCCCGTGACGCTCCGCTTCGATCAACGCGACCTGCTCGTCGATCATCTGCGTCAGTACCTGCTGATCGACGCCGAGCTGCCGCAGCAGCTGGTCGTTCAGGCTGCCGCCGAACTGATTGCGGTACGCCTGAACCTGCAGGAGGTAACGCTGCTGGAAATCGCCAGCCGTCAGCTGGCGCCCGTCAACCTCGGCGATGGCTTCATTCGGTGCGGCGCCGACCGTCGTTGTCGGCTGCAGGTAGTCCTGCGGAATGAAGAAGATCACCATGGTCACCGCCACCAGCCCAAGGCTCCACTTGAGCCAGCCGCGGTGCCGGCGCATGCGATCGAGCATCGTCATGAACGAAATACCTCAAAAGAAAAGAATCATCGTACCATGAACGATGGTATATTTGTTACATCTGTAAGGACTTAGCGTCGCTTATAGGCTCGCCCTTCCATTGCCGCCGGTGAAACCGAATTCCACGAAGCTCCACGTCGCCTCGCGCGGTGCGCGGGGCAGCCGTCGCGCCGATTTTTCGGCCCGACTGAAGGCGCGGGCCCGTGCTCTCCGCACCCGGCTCGAGCATCGCGAGGCCATCGTGGAGTCGGTCAGGGAATCCAACGAAACCCTCGACCCCAAGTTCGTGGCCGAATGGCTGGTCCGGCAGGCCCAGGATTGGATTTCGGCCCCCTGCTGGGTCGTGATTTCGCACGATATCAACGGCCAATTGAACGTCATCGCGGACGTCGGGCTGACGCCGAACCTCGGCCCCTCGGTCTGGTCCTCCGCGAACTGGGTGTTCCGCCACGGGGGCGAGTTCACGTCGAAGGACCTCGCGAAGGATTCACGCTCGACGGCGGGGGCCATGGGCACGTCCGTCGCGTTTCCGCTGATCTGCCGCCAGAAAACGGTGGGCGTTCTCGTCGGTGTCGACCCCGGCCCCTCGACTGCCGCGCCGTCGCTCGGCGCGTCGCTCGTTCACGCCCTGCGCACGGTCCTCGAGCCGGCGGCAATCGCCCTCGACAACGCAATCTCCCTGCAGAAGGCGGAGGCGTTGTCGGTGACCGATGACCTGACGCGGCTCTACAACAGCCGCTACCTCAACCAGGCCCTTCGGCGCGAAACCAAGCGGGCCATCCGCAGCGGACGCCCCCTTTCCCTGCTATTCCTGGACCTGGACGGGTTCAAGATGGTGAACGACCGCCACGGGCATCTGGCTGGAAGCAAGGCATTGGCTGAGACGGCGGCCATCGTCCGGGGGTGCGCCCGGGAAACCGACATTGTGGCCAGGTTCGGCGGCGACGAATTTGCCTTGATCCTTCCCGACACGGGCCAGGAGGGGGCCGTTTCGGTGGCTGCCCGTATCCGGGAGCGGGTCGGGGCTGCACAATTTCTGGCCTCGGAGGGGCTTTCGCTGCATTTGACCGTCTCAATCGGTGTGGCGACCCTGCCGGATTCGGTCGGATCTGCCGAAGAATTACTACGGGCGGCAGACGCGGCCATGTATCAGGTCAAGGCCTCCGGCAAGAACGGGATCCAGGCGTTTGCGAATAAAGAGTTGTGATTGATGGGTGACGAACGGCCGTCACCTCAATCACCAATAAATCACGGTTCAACAATCGGAAACCCCAACTAGACCATGCCTCTTGGCTCGTTCCTGTCGCTGTTCTCCAGCGACCTCGCCATCGACCTCGGTACCGCCAACACGTGCGTCTATGCGCGCGGCAAGGGCATCGTTGTCAACGAACCCTCCATCGTCGCCATCAACAAGGTCAACGGGCGCGTCGAGGCGGTTGGCAAGGACGCCAAAGAGATGCTCGGGCGGACCCCGGGCAACATCGTCGCCATCAAGCCCATGAAGGACGGCGTCATCGCTGACTTTGAAGTCACCGAGAAGATGCTGACCTACTTCATCAAGAAGGCGCACAACCGCAACGTCTGGGTGCGGCCGCGCATCGTCATCGGCGTGCCGTCCGAGATCACGCAGGTGGAGAAGCGAGCCGTCAAGGACAGCGCCTACCGCGCCAAGGCGAGCGAAGTGCATCTCGTCGAGGAAGCGATGGCGGCGGCGATCGGCGCCGGCATGCCGATCACCGAGCCGTCCGGCAACATGATCGTGGACATCGGCGGCGGCACCACCGACATCGCCGTCATCTCCCTCGCGGGCATCGTCTACAGCAAGGCCGTGCGTGTCGCCGGCAATGAGATGGACGAGGCGATCATCCAGTACATCAAGAAGACGTACAACCTGCTGATCGGCGAACGCACGGCCGAGCAGATCAAGATGGAGATCGGCTCCGCGTTCAAGCTCGAGGAGCGCATGACGATGGAGATCAAGGGGCGCCACCTGATCGAGGGCGTGCCGAAGACCATCACTATCAGCGACGAGGAGATTCGCGAGGCGCTGGCGGAAACCGTCAACGTCATCGTGGACGCGGTACGCGTAGCGCTCGAGCGGACTCCACCTGAGCTGTCCGCCGACATCGTCGACCGCGGCATCGTGCTCACCGGCGGTGGCTCGCTGCTGAAGAATCTCGACAAGCGTCTCCGCGAGGAAACCGGCCTGCCGCTGGCCATGGCCGAAGACCCGCTGTCATCGGTCGTGCTGGGCGCCGGCAAGATGTTGTCGGACTTCAACCTCTTGCGAAAAATCTCGATCGACTAGCCGCGCTGCAGTTCCGCGATGGCTCTCCTGGACATTCGACAGCGCACCGGATGGTTATTCGGTGCCGTCGTGGTCTCACACATCATCCTGATCTCGGCGCAGGTCACTACCAAGCGGGGCGTTCCCGTCCTGCAG
>DATLLQ010000295.1:0-7924 GCA_035537775.1 Vicinamibacterales bacterium
GCGGCGTTTCCGCCGTCGCACGCGCCTGCCGCAGGTACTGTTCGAAGACCTGGTCGTAGTTGTCGGATCGCTTGTTGTTCTGCGCTCCGGCGGCGGCTGCGACGGTCATCATCGCCACCACGAACGGCGCGATGCGCTTACTTTCCATGAAGAACCTCCACTTCATCGACGCCGATGACACGGGCCTGGCGCACCTGGCGTGTCTCCGGATTCACGACGCGGATGATTTGATTGTGCGTACCGTTCTGTGCGGCGATGAGCGTGCCGGTGACGCGCGCGTCGCCAACCGTCACATGAGCCGCCACCTCGCGGCCAATACGCACGACTGGAACGGCGGTCACGTCGCCGCGCATCACCAGCGCTCCGGCCAGGACATCGCGCGTCGCCTTGCCGCCGATCACGTCTGCGAGCAGCGGAAATGGACGAATGGGACGCCCGTTGAGATTGACCTTCTCCTCCCGGACGTCGCCGTCGGCAACGACCGCACCGCGCTCAAAGCCCGCTGTGGCTCGCACGCCGTCGGCCACAACCTGCACGAGTGCCGTGGCTTCGCCGCGGCGACCGGGAGCCGTGAGCACGAACCGCGCAGGCACTCCCGCCCGCACGTCGGGTCCGATATGCGCCGTCACCGGCGCCATGTCACCCTCGAAGCGGATGTCGGTTACCGCATCGACCGTGACCGTGACCGGCGTCGGCGCCATCCGTGCCTTGACGGCCGCGACGATTGCGCGGTCCACCATCGCAGCGCGGTCGTCGTCCGGCTCGGCGGAGATGCCAACGGTGCCGACGGCGATCAGCATCGCGAGGACGATGCCGTCGCGCCGCTCAGCGAACGATCGTGTTGACCTGAGAAAGCATCTCATCGGCGGCCTTGATCACGCGTGAGTTCGCCTCATACGCGCGCTGTCCGAGAATCATGTTGACCATTTCTTCGACGACGCTGACGTTCGAGTCCTCGGTGAAGCCCTGCGCGACCGTGCCGCGACCGTCTTCACCCGGCGCTCCCACCTGCGGCTCGCCCGACGCCGTCGTCGCCATGAACAGATTGCCGCCCATCGCGCTCAGCCCTGCCGGGTTCTGAAACGTCGCGAGCTCGATCGTCCCGATCTCCTGGGCACCTGCCTGGCCCGCAATGGTTGCGGAGACGATGCCCTGCTTCGAGATAGTGAGGTTCGTCGCGTTCGCGGGAACGGAGATGTTCGGCTCGAGCTGATAGCCCTCGGCCGTCACAATCGATCCGTCGCTGCTCAAGTGGAACGCGCCGGCGCGGGTGTAGCCGACTTCCCCGCTGGGAGTTTGGACCTGGAAGAAGCCGTCGCCCTCGATGGCGAGATCGAGCGGCCCGCTCGTCGCCTTCAGGTTGCCGCGCGCGAAGTCGCGCGAGGTTGCCACGGCGCGCACGCCAAGGCCGGTCTCGAGACCCACGGGCGTTTCCGCCGAGGCCGACGTCGGGGAGCCGGCGGTCTTCGTCTTGTCGTAGACCAGATCCTCGAACTCCACCCGGGCCTTCTTGAAGCCCGACGTGTTGACGTTCGCCAGGTTGTGGGCGACGTTGTCGATGTTCGCCTGCTGAGCGGTCATGCCGCTGGCGGCGGTGTAAAGTGCGCGGATCATCTTTTCTCCTTACAGCTACCGACTACCAACTACCGACTACCGACTACCGACTCCACCTACCGGCGGCCCAATTCGTTGATCGCTCCGCGATCGACGTCGTTCATCAGCACCGACACCGCTTTCAGCAGCGCCTGGAATCCCTGGTTGACGTCGCTCAGCTCGGCGACGCGCTCGACGACGGATACGTTCGACTGCTCGAGTGACCCGCTGGCCACGACCGGGTTCGCCACCGGACGCGACGTCGCATCAGTCCGGAACGTCGAGCCGGCGTCACGAAACAGCTCGGCCTTCGGATCGAAATCGACGATGCGCAGCTTGCCGACCACCGCGCCGCCACTGCGAACCGTGCCGTCGGGATCGATGGCCGTCTCGCCGCTTCCGAGTCGAATCGGACCTTGCGCACCCTGCACGGCGGCGTTGTCCTCACCCACGAGGACGCCATCTCCGCGCCGGCTCAAGTGGCCGTTGCGCGTGTAGCGAAGCCCGCGCGGCGTATCGACGACGAGAAACCCGCTGCCCTCGATCGCGATGTCCAGCGATCGGCCGGTCGAGGCCATTGGCCCGGGCCGCATGTCGAGACGCGGCCGCCCGTTGACGACGTCAACCGCGGCCTCGAGCGCCGCGTTGAACTGCTGGCGCCGCGCTTCGACCGTGCCCGCGCGCTCCGGCTTGAAGCCGGCCGTGCTCGCGTTGGCGATGTCCGACGCGACCCGATCGAGCGCGTTCATCCGCGCCCGCATGCCGCTCAACGCCGTGTAATAGCCACCAGCCATGTCTGCCTCAGGCCATGAAGGCCGACGTCATGGACGCCGCCTGTGAGTCGCCGTTGACTGCCTTCGCCGGCGCAAGCGTCTGCGCTTCCAGTGCCGAAATGGCCTCGCGCCGGCGCGCGGCACCCACATTCGCCGCCTTCTCCTTGCCGGTGCGGCGCGCCTTCACAGCCGGCACCGCCGGCCGCGGGGCGGAACGCAGCACGTTCTGGCTCTGCATGAACTGCAGCTGCATCGAGAGCGCCTTGAAGCACGACTCCGTCGTGTCCGTCAGCAGCGAGAGCGAGTGCGACTGTGCGGCAATCCGCTCCTCGAGCGCGGGCAGCGCGCGAAGCACACGCCGCATCCGCACGAATGCTCCGATCGCGACGACCGCGAGCAGCACCGAGAGGACCGACGGGATGGCCACAACCAGGTCGAACTCGTAGGCCGCCATCAATGCGTTGAGTTGCGTCATGACAGTTCTACCTCCAGTGAACGCGCACGCTCCGCGGGGCTCACAACCTCCTGGATGCGTACGCCGTAATTGCCGGACATGATGAGAACTTCGCCGCGTGCGACGACGCGGTTGCTGATCAGGATTTCCACCGGCTCGTCGGGCGACCGGCCGAGATCGATCACCGATCCGGGGCCGAGCGTCGTCAACGTCCGCAGCGGGAGTTGGGTGCGACCAAACCTGACGACCAGCGGCAGGTTGATGTCCATGATCACGTCGAGCGTCCGGCTGCGGGCGGCCTTGCGGCTGTCCGGCGTTTCCGGGAACTCGAGCGTGCCGCCGAGCACGACTTGCAGCGGCTGCTCGTGGCCGCTGAGCACGATTTCGAGCGATGTGCCCTCAGGCGCTTCATCGGCGGCGGCAATCGACGACACGATCAGGTCGCAGCCGGGGGCGCGGCGGTCGAGGGCTGCGGCCGCGAGCGCGCACAGGCGGCGAACGCTTTCCGTCGCACCGACCTCGTCGCCATCCTGGGCGGAGGTCGACAGACGCGTCAGCGCATCAGCCGTCGCGTCGGAAAAGAACACGAGCAGCGTGCCGTAGTCGGCCTCGCGCGACGTGATGTTGACGAGGACTCCCGCGCCTTTCAGCTCCGCGCCAGGACGGCTCGACGCGTGAGCCTGGATAGACGCTCCGGCCGCCTTCGTCAGCTCGGCGGCAAATCGATTGATGACGTGATCGCGATTCACGATTGCTCCTCTTCCGCCGCAATGGCGCTCCGGGTGATCTGCACCGCGGCGCGGTCGCCCGATGCCGCCAGCCGGCCCTTGAACTTCGCCAGCTGGCCGACGCGGATGTTGACGTCCTCGATCGTCGGCACGCCGAGGTTCAGCAGCTGTCCGGGTGCCAGCGCCACGACCTCGCTGGTCTTCAGCGTCGTCTGCAGATCGGCGGTCACCACCATGGGCATCTGGCCAAGGTTTCCGACCAGCCACTCCTGCTCCACCGGCGTGAGCTCACGGCGTGTCTGCTGCCAGCTCTGGACAAAACCGTGGCCGGTCGTCTCGATGAGCGACGCGGGCACGCAGATGTTCATGAGCCCTCGCGTGTCGCCGATGCGCACGTCGAAACTCATATGCACGACCACTTCGTTCCAGGACAGGACCTGCAGCATCTGCGGCCGTGTCTCACGGGCGTGAATCTGGAACCGGATGTCGGTCACCGTCTTCCAGGTCTCGGTCAGGTGCTCGAGCACGACTTTGATCGCCGAATCGACGATGTTCTGCTCGATGTCGGTGAGCGCCCGCTGCGGCGCGGAGGCGTGATCCGTACCGCCCAGCAGGCGGTTCACGATCGCGAACGCGATCGACGGATTGATCTCCAGCGCGGCAAGCGACTCGACCGGCGACAGCGAGATGGCGTAAAACGCCGTCGGGTCGGGCAGCGCCATCAGAAAGTCGGAGTACGCGAACTGCTCGACGCCGACCACGGAGATTTCCGTGACCGTCCGCAGGAACGCGGCCAGCGACGTGGCGGCGTTGCGGGCAAAACGGTCGTGCAGATAGTTCAGCGACCGGATCTGATCCTTCGAGACGCGATCGGGGCGGCGGAAGTCGTAGGCGACGATCGGCTGGCCGCTGCGGGCGTCCGCCGCCGCGCCTGCCGGCTGCGCCAGCGTGGCCAGCTCCTCCGGCGTCAGGATGCGAGTCATCGGCCCCCGCCCTCCATGTGCAGCGACTCGCGCAGCGATGCGCGCAGGCGGGCGATCGCCTGCGTGCGCAACTGCGACACGCGCGACTCGCCGACGCCGATCACCGCGCCGATCTCGGCCAGCGTCAGGTCATGTTCGTGATAGAGCTCGAGAATCCGACGCTCGCGCTCCGGCAGCATCTGAATGGCTTCCACCAGGTGACGCCGCAGTTCCGCGCGCTCGAGGCGCAGCTCCGTGCCGTCATCCTCGATGGCGATGTCGACGATGGGCGCGCCGTCCGGCCCGGTTTCGAGCTGTCGAACCGCGCCGATATCCGACGATCGGATGTGATCCAGCAGCCGGTCGTAGTCGTCCTCGGAGATGTGGAGCTGGCCCGCAATCTCGGCCGCCGTCGGCTCGCGTTTCAGCGTGTGCCGCAGCCTGAGAATCGCGTCGTCAATCTGGCGGCGCAGCTTGCGCACCGAGCGTGGGGTCGAATCGAGCTCCCGCAGGGCGTCAACCATGGCGCCATGAATGCGGCGGCGGGCGAACGCATCGAATGGAACGCCGCGCGACGGCTCGAAGCGCCGCGATGCCTCCACCAGCCCCATCATCCCGACGCTGATCAGCTCGCTCAGCTCGATGTGCGAGGGCACGCGATGCGCCAGGCGCGAGGCGAGCGTCTTGACCAGCCCGAGGTGCTTCAGCACCAGGCTGTTGCTCTCGTCGACAGCAATCGACGGAGCGGCCATCGCGCGCGAGGCCGCTACGCGCATCGCATCGCTTCCTGCCGGCTTCCCGGCACGGGCGGCATCCGGCGCGTGGCCTTGTCAACGCCACCGATCGGCGCCAGGCCCGCCAGCCGCGACGCCAGGATGCGGAAACAACGGCTCGCCGGGGCATGCGGCACGTGCTCGACCACCGCTCGCTGTCTGAGCGCCGCCTCGCGCACCGACGGATCGGTCACGACGAAGCCGTAGTAGCGCAGGCTGCGCTGCAGGAACCTCGTCGTCGCCACGTCGAGCTGACGGTAGACCGAGTTCGCTTCGTCAGCGTCACGGGCCCCGTTGACGACGAGGCCAATCTCCTTGTCCGGCTGCGCGCGCGTGGCGATCTTGATCACCGCGTAGGCGTCGATCACGGCGGCCGGCTCGAACGAGGTCACCACGAGGATGCGCTCGGCCATCAGCAGCGGCTCGATGACGTTGTCGGAGATGCCGGCGGCAGTGTCGAGCAGCAGATAGTCGAGGTCCCGGCTGATCTCTCGAATCACCGACGAGAGCAGCGTCCACTGGTCGCGCCCGAGCGCGGTGAGCGCCTGGATGCCGCTGCCCGCCGGAATGATCCGGATGCCGAGCGGCCCGCGGACTGTGATCTCCTCGAGTGTCTTTTCGCCGGCCAGGTAGTCGCCAAGGTGATGCTTCGGCGTCATTCCCAGCAGCACGTCAACGTTCCCGAGGCCGAAGTCGCCGTCGAGAATGCCAACGCGGTGGCCAAGACGGGCGAGAGACAGCGCCAGGTTGATCACGACGGACGTCTTCCCGACGCCACCCTTTCCGCTGGTGATCGTGATGATGGTTCCGCGTGAGGCGCTGGTCGGCAATGGGGTCATGTCAGTGAAGGGCGACGGCGGCCGGCGAATCGCCGAGCACGCAGGAGGCCAGCAGGTCCGCGGTCGCCGGAGCGAGATCCTCCGGAACACGCTGACCGGAACAGAGATAGGACACGGGAACGTTGACGTCGCGCAGCACGCTCACGAGCGGCGACAGCGACTCGACTTCGTCAAGCTTGGTCAGCACCAGCCGCGACGGCTGCGCATCGGCGTAGCTGTCGATGAGACGACGCGCCATCGTTGGCGACGTCGTGGCCGGAAGCACCAGATGGGTGCGCACCGCCGGAAGGCGGCGGAGCACGCCGAACAGTTCGTGCGCGTCGGGATCGCTTGGCGCGCGGCCTGCCGTATCGACGAGCACCGGCACATCGGTCATGCCGGTCATCGTCATATCAGTAAGCAGGGCCTCGAGCTGCTGGTTCGACGGCGTCGCGTGAAACGGCGCGTCGAGGATGTCGGCGTAGGTTCGGAGCTGGTCGATGGCGCCGACGCGAAAGCCGTCGGCCGCAATCAGCGAGAAGCGGGCGCCGCGAAGAGCGCGCGCCTGCGCGGCGATCTTCGCCACGGTGGTCGTCTTGCCCGCGCCCGGGGGGCCAACGAACACTTCGATCGGCTGGTAGTCCTGAGCGACCGCCGCGAGCTCGGAAATCCGATTCGAAAGCGCCTGGCGGAGCTGCGCGGCTGACGGCCCGCGACGAATACGCTTGGGCAACAGGCCGGCGACTTCCTCGGCCAGCGCGCGATCGAGTCCGGTGGCCACCAGCTGCGCGGCCGCTGTGGAGGTCGGCACGTGTCGGTTCTCCGACCCCTCCGGTCGGGCCACCGACGCTTCGCGCTCGAGACCGGCGGTCAGTTCGACCTCGCGCACGCCCATCATCCCGCGCCACCCGCGCGCCGCGACCATCGTCGTCGACAGCACGAGCGCGTTCGGCCCCAGCTCCTGGCGGCAGGCGCTCAGCGCGTCACGCACGGTTGCACCGCGAAATCGTTTGAGAAACATGTCAATCCACGACCGCTACCGTCGCTATCCGCAGTTGCGGCGGCACCTCGCTGTGCGAGAGCACGCCGATGTGCGGCAACACCCTCGCGAACAGGCGCCAGAGATGAGGACGAAGCGGCGGCGAGCACAACAGCACAGGCTGTGCCAGAGCTCCGGTCAGGGCGTCGGCCACGCGGGAGGCCAGCTGCTGTGCGTGGCCAGGCTCAATCGCGAGGACAGGCCCCTGCTCCGTGCGCACGATGGCCGCCAGGAGCTTGGTCTCGAGGGAGGGCGCGAGACTGATGGCCGGCAGCTCGCCGCGTTCGGTCTGGTACTGCCGGCAGATCGTCCGGCCCAGCGCGCTGCGAACCGCCTCCGTCATGACGTCGGGGTCCTTGGATGCTGATGCCACGTCACCCAGCGCCTCGAGAATCGTGACGAGATCGCGGACCGACACGCGCTCCCTCAGCAACTGACGCAGCACGCGCTGGACATCGCCGACGCTGATGACTTTCGGAATCAGCTCCTCGACCAGCTTCGGCGCGGACTGCCCGACGCGATCGATCAGTTCCTTCGTCTGCTGCCGCGTCAGCAGATCGGGCAGGAACGCGCGAATCGTCTCGGAGACGTGGGTTGCCAGCGCGGTGGTGGGATCGACCACCGTGTATCCGGCAGCCGTCGCCTGTTCGCGATGCGCAACGGGGATCCACCAGGCAGGCAGGCCGAACGCCGGCTCGCGCGTCGCCGTGCCGTCGAGCGGGGTTGTGGCCGTGCCCGGATTGATTGCCATGAGCCGGTCGGGCACCAGATCGCCGCGAGCGAC
>DATLLQ010000296.1:0-5856 GCA_035537775.1 Vicinamibacterales bacterium
TCGATCAATCCAGGCAACAGCGGAGGACCGCTCGTCGATGCGCGCGGCCGGCTGATCGGGATCAACACATTGATCCTGTCGGGAGGTGTGGCCACCGCCGGCCCCGGCTTTGCTGCGCCGAGCAACATCGTCCGAACCGTATTCGATCAGATCAAGCGCAATGGTCGCGTGCGTCGAGGTGAGATTGGCGTGCGAGCACAAACGATCACGCCGATTCTCGCGGCGGGGCTTGGCCTCAAGCGGGAACAGGGAGCGGTGCTCGCGGACGTGGCGCCCGGTAGTCCGGCCGATCGGGCCGGTCTGAGCGTCGGCGATCTGGTGCTCAGCCTCGACGGCAAGGCGATCGAGAACGGCCGGCAACTGCAGGTCAACCTGTATCGACGTGCGGTCGGAGATCAGGTACGGCTCGAGATCCTGCGCGGGGATCAGCCGGCGGCCGTCACGGTCCTGGTGGCTGAGCGTGCCGATCCGCTGTCGGCCGCGAGCTTGTTGATCGATCCACGCGAGAACATCATTCCGCGTCTCGGCATCCTCGCTGCGACGATCGATCCGAAACTTGCCGCCAGCCTACCGCTGCGGGCCAAGGCGGGTGTCGTCGTGGCCTCGGCAAGTGCGAGCGCGCTGGACTCCGATAACGGCGGCCTCCAGCCCGGCGACGTGATTCACGCGGTCAACGGTCAATGGATTGCGGACCTGCCGGCGCTGCGGCAGGCGATCGATTCCGCCAAACCAGGCGCACCTGTCGTGCTTCAACTGGAGCGCCGCGGCGGGTTGATGTACCTGGCCTTCACGGTGGAGTAGCGAGTCCTAGTCACTACCTGTCCCTTTGAAGTGGTCTTCCTCGTTGGCGAAGAGCAGATTGAAACTGGTGAGCGAGCCGTAGCATCCGCTCACATATCCCTGCAGTTTCAGCTTCACATCGTCGGGTAGATCCGATGCGTTGACCTGTTGCTCGAGACTGCGCAGACGGTTACGCAACATCACAACCTTGTTGAAGAAGGTTTCGATCGGCCACGTCTTCTCCTGAAGGCCCGGTGTGCCCGGACGCAGCACCAGTGTGCCGCCTCGCCATTTCTGCGCGGGCGCGACCGGCGTGATGCCCGCCTCCTCGCGAATGATGCGGCGCAGCAAGAATTCCAAATCATCAGGTCGGTCGGAGAGAGCCATGGGCGGTGCGATCCTTTCGCGGTCGCTGACAAGAGGAGCGGGCTGAGCCGGACTACGAGTGGGCTCGATCGATCGCGTGGGCGCCGATCCCGGCGACGCCGCCTTTGGAACCGGATCGATCCGCGGACCGCCGCGATAGTTGTGTTGACTCTCGCAGTAGCCGCACTGCACGCGCAGCGGGTGTCCGGTGCCGTCAACCACGATCACGGTGTGAGAACGATCGGTCTTGCAGGCGCGGCAATAGTCGTCGATCGATTCACCAGCGCGCCAGCGGCGAGGGGTGTTCACAGTGAATGATGATGCCACGACAGGACCGAAGACCGAGGACCGTGGACCGTGGACCATGTATCATCCCCCCATGAAGCCGAGCGACTGCATTCTCTTCAGTGGTGGCGCTCCGGGAGCCGAAGCGCATTTTGGCGCGTGCGCCGAGCGTCATGGCGTCGAGGAAGTGAACTTCACGTTCGAGGACCACAAGATCGATCGACACCGGGGTGTTCGCGTGCTGAATCACGAAGAACTGCTCTCGGGCGACGTGAGCCTCGCCTACGTGTCGCGGTTGATGAACCGGCGTTACACCGAAGGACCGACGCTGCGCAGAGTCCTGCAGACGCTCTGGTATCAGGTCAACAACGGCCAGGAGATCTACGTGATCGGTACGGTCCAGGACGATGGGACGGTGCGTGGCGGGACGGGGTGGGGAGCGGAGTTCGCCAAGCTGTGTAACAAGCCGCTCTACGTCTTCGATCAAGACAAGGACAGCTGGTTCACATGGACGGGCGAGGCGTGGGCGCCGTCAGCAGCGGGCGAGCCAGTGATCACGCATCAGCACTTCACGGGCACCGGCACGCGATCGCTGAAAGACAACGGCGCGCGTGCGATCGACGCGCTCTTTGCACGGAGCTTCACATAAGGGAACGTCAGGCTTCTGAGACCACTGGAGCGAGAAGCCGTCCGACGATCAGCCGGTAGTAGACATTCAAACACATGACGGCGAACGCGCCGGCGATAAGGAGCGTTCGCAGCCACAACAGAGCGAGTCCTGCGAGCGTTCGCGGTTTGAGTTCGTACTTGATGACATCGCTTGCGGCGCGTCGAAGCGGACAGACAGCACACATACGCGATCTGCGAACTCGGGATACTTCTCGAGCACCATGCGCTCGAGTTTGTCGTTGGGCCAGTCGTCGTAGAATCCCGGATATTCGTGGCGAACCTGATTCACCACGCTCTGCGAACAGAATCCCTGCCTCAGATCCGACTCCTGGATTCTCTTCACCGGGTCCTCGGGTGTTCCTGCTGACGTCAGCACGCCGAGCCGGCCAGCGCTCGTGATGAATGTCGGAATCGTGTTGCCTGCTTCAGGTCCTGCGTTCCGCGTGAAGGCGTCGAGCGTGCTGAGGATTTGAATGTTGTCGCGCGTGGGAAGCAGCTCGGTGTGGGTATAGCGGACCAGCGCCACGACGAGCGCGATCACCGCGGTGCCGAAAATGACTTTGAGTGCGACGCGAAGCGGAGCGCCAAGGTCGGTGTCGAACTGATAGCCAAAGAGCGTCCCGGCAAAACCGTACTCTTCCGATCGCACGTGCTGCACGCGAGCGGCTGGCGCCGCCTGGACGGTCGGCTCGCTGTCGAACTTGTAGCCGAGCGCTTCGAGGCGTCTGCGCTCGCTGCCGCAGCGGCACGATTCGACATGCCGCGGGACGTGCCGTCCGCACGTCGGGCATTGCCACGCGCGTGTTCGCCGCTCGCCGCTTTCTGGTTTCGGGTCTGACACCTTTACACCGCTGCTCGTTGTATCGGCAGGAGGTGTAAAGGCTCTTAGCGGGCGTCGGCCGTCAGCTTCTCTGCGGTGTCTGCAGGGGTGTGGATCGTGCGCAGAATTGCAGGCGCGAACCCGGCCGCGGGCCTGAGGCAAGCGTAGTCTCGCGCGGCGCAAACGCGCGCGAGCGCCTGATGCAGCGACGCCGTGTCCGCGCCAGTTGTCGGGCCGCTCATGATCGTGTCGCCGTATCCGGCGATGTCGATGTTCACCATCGACGTCACCTTCGTGCGATCGACGGACTTCGCCATGAAGGCGGATCCCTGAAGCCCACTCTCTTCCATGTCGACGAACACGATCTGGCTGCGGTGCCGCAGTCGATGCGTCCGAAGTGTGTCCGCGACTCGCGTCAGAACGTCGGCGAAGTCGTGACGTGTCGGCCCGCGCCCGACGAACACGCGAGACTGAGACTCACGAGCAGCCCGGCGGTGACCCCTCTGAATTGAAGTGACATTGGGCCGGATTATGACGTAGTTTCCTGAGACGTCTGTTCGGATACCGATGATTCGACTTCTGCTCCTCGTCCTCGCGGCCGCATCACCCGCCGCGCAACAACCAACGCAACAACAGTCCGGCAGCGGCCGTGTCGTGGCCACGGTGACCACACTCGAAGGCACCGTGCAATTGCCCGGCACGCAGGTGGAGTTGCGCGAGCAGCCGTCGGGCGCCGTGCTGGCGACGACACGGAGCGACGGCGCGGGACACGTGGTCTTCCCGGACGTCCCGCCGGGGCGATACGCACTCGGGGCCGTGAGGCCAGGATTCGTCGATAGCGTGTCCACCGCTTTCGATGTCCGCGCGGGAGAAGCCGCGAACGTCCTGCTCGATGTGCAGTTGACGTTCACGATCCCGACGGTTGACGTCGTGGCGAAGGCTCCCTCGCCGACCGACAGCATTCAGCCGGTGTCGATGAGCGACATGCTCGATGGCACGCTCATGGAGTCGTCGCCGCTCGAGGGTGATGATTTCCAGAGCCTGTTGCCGTTGCTGCCTGGTGTCGTCCGTGGTGCCGACGGACGGTTGCGCGTCAAAGGCGGACAGCCCACGCAGGCCGCACTTCAGGTGAGCAGCGCCAGCCTGGTCGATCCGTCGACTGGAGATTTCGATCTCGAATTGCCGGCGCCAAGCGTCGAGTCGGTCGAGGTGCTCGCCAACCCGTTCGCCGCGGAGTTCGGTCGCTTCGCGACGAGCGTGACGCAGATTCGCACGCGGCGTGGCACCGATGAATGGGAGGTGAAACCCGGCAATCTGATGCCGCGCTTTCGCAAAGGGTTCAGCGGCATTCGTGGCTTCGAGCCGCGCTTGTCCATCCGTGGCCCCATCGAACGTGGCCGTCTCTTCCTCGCGCAGGACCTGCAGTACCGATTCGTGGAGACACCGGTCAAAAGCCTTCCCGACGAACCGGGTGTCGAGCTCACTAGCTTCGACTCGTTCACTCGCCTCGACGCCATCCTGTCTGCGCGACATACCATCGGCGGCGCGCTGATCATCTTCCCGCGAGACATCCGTTACGCGACGATGAACACCTTCCGTCCGCCAGAGACAACTCCGAACCTGAAGCAGGAGGGCTGGTCATCCGGCCTCCTCGATCGGTTCGCTCTTTCACCGAACGTCGTGCTCGAGACGACGGTTGCCGGCCGCCGGTTCGAGATCGAAGTCAAGCCCGAGGGCGCTGAAGTGCTGACGGTCGCGCCTCAATCCGAGAGCGGAAACTACTTCAACACGCAGGAGCGGCGCGTCCGCAGCTTTCAGTGGGTCGAGTCGATCAGCCTGACCCGCAACTGGCGCGGCGAGCACGTCATCAAGACCGGCGCTGATGTGCAGTGGGCGCGATTTGAAGGCTCGAGCGAAAACCATCCCGTTGAAGTGCGCCGGATCGACGGCTCGCTCGCGGAGCGAACGGTATTCGGCGGGCCGACGCAACAGGAGGTGGCCGGGACCGAAGTCGCCCTCTTCGGTCAGGATCGCTGGCGCGCCGGATCGCGGTTGACGATGGAACTGGGGTTCCGCATGGATCGCGATCCGATCACGCACCGCTACAACTGGTCGCCGCGTGCGGGAGCGGCAGTCACCGTCCTGCCCGAAGGGCGTGCGATCATCCGCGGCGGATACGGGAAGTTCGTCGCGCGAACCGCGCTCAACATCGAAGCGTTCCCGCAGTACGAGTCACGAGTCGTCAGCCGTTTCGGACCGGACGGCATCACAGCCCTTGGGCCGGCCGTTGCCCTCAGCAATGCGATCAGTGGCGATCTCAGCACGCCGGAAGCCGACGTGGGCAACGTCGAGTGGAATCAGCGATTTGGCAGACGCCTGCTTGTCAAGCTCGGGTTCCTGCACCGCATCGGATCGCACGAGTACATTCTCATCCCCGATCCAGCGGCGGGACAGTTGCAGCTCTCGAGCACGGGCGAATCGCGTTATCGCGAGCTGGAAGCGACGACGAGATACCTTGGCGGCGCCCGGCGCGATTTCACCGTGTCGTACGTCTGGGCGCGCGGCACCGCCGACCTCAATAACTACGATCAGTTCTACGGCAACTTCCGGAATCCGCTGGTGCGCGCCAACGAGAACAGCTTCTCGCCAACCGACGTGCGTCACCGCGTGCTCGTCCGCGGTAACTTCGGGTTTCCAGGGCAGTGGGACTTTGCGCCGGTGCTGGAGCTGCGGTCCGGGTTCCCGTATTCAGCCGTCGACGAGTATCAGGACTTCGTTGGCACGCGCAATGGCGCGGGGCGACTCCCGTCAGTGCAGACGCTCGACTTTCAGTTGTCGCGTCCGTGGAGATTCAGGAAGTACCGCTTTCGAGCGGGGCTGAAGGTCTACAACGTCTTCGGCTCATCGGCCGACCGGGACGTGCAGAACAACATCAC
>DATLLQ010000297.1:0-6461 GCA_035537775.1 Vicinamibacterales bacterium
GCGAAGATGGTGTCTTCACTCCTGAAGCTGCCGGGACGATTCTCGTGGAGGTTGTGCGGGCCGAACGTTCCGATGGCGCAGTAGTCGCGGTCGCGCGGCGTCGGCAGCGTCGAGATGCTGACCGGCTTTTCCAGCACGCGAAGATCGAGCAGCCACGTGTAGAAGGTCCCTTTCGCGCACTTCTCGGCGTTGGCCTCGTCGGCCACGACCAGGAGATTGCGGCCCGGCAGCGGCAGGGCGGTATGCGTGCCGCCGGGAAACGGCGGCGACCAGTTCATCTGCGCGAGCAGGCGAGGCGCTGCCGGGTTGCTCATGTCGTGGATCGTGAGGCCGCCGTCACGCCACGCGCCGTATCCGATGACGTGCCCTCCGGCGATCTCGGCCGTCAGCATGTGATGCAGCGCCACCCGCCGGCCGGCCGTCAGCGTCGGCGTCTCACCAGAGCCTCGGTTCATGCCCGGCAGCCACCATCGAGAGACGATCTCCGGCTTTGTCACGTCCCTCAGATCGACGACGCAGAGGATGTGATCGGTGAAGCCGTCGAAATGCGCGGCGACATAGGCATAGCGGCCCCCGGGCCACCACAGGCGGTTGACCCCGAGACCGGGCATTTCGAGGAACGCGATTTCCTTCATCTCGCCCGGGCGCGAGATGTCGTGGATGCTCAATCCGGATCGGAACTTCTTCCTGTTGGTGATGCTGTCCGCAAGCGCGTTTTCGAAGTAGCTGCGCAGGTTGTCGTACGACTGCATCGCCACGATGTTGGCGCCGTTGGCCAGCAGGAGCAGGTCGTCAGCGGTCTGGAGATGGTGCGTGCGCGTCTCTCCGCCCGCGGTGAAGAATCCCACCGGGCGGACGCGGCGTGGATCGCTCGCGTCGAGAATCGTGACGCCGTTGCTGAACATGTGCCCGACGTACAGGTGCCTCCGGTTCAGCATGACCTGGACACTGTCGGGTCGTCCTGCCATGTCGCTGTAGGACAGGTGGCGGATGCGATGACTGATTCCAGCGGGTGGAACGGGACGGTCGGCTTGCCTCGCTGAAGCGCGAAGCGGTTGGGCTTGCCCCGCCGAAGCGCGAAGCGCGAAGGCGGGGGCGGTGGACAGGCCGAGCAGTGCCATGAGGTGTTCGCGGCGTGTCACGGTAAACTCCCTCATTCAGACACGAAATCAGACAGGAACGAGTATGCGAAGAGTACTTCCTCCGGCGCTCGCCGTGCTCGTCTTCTGGGGTCTGGCGCTCCAGGCGCAGCAGCAGGCTCCACAGCCGCCGCAGGCGGCACAGGATGCGGGCGGACGAGGCCGCGGCGGGCGTGGGCCCCAGCCGGGGCTGGAGCCGCGGATCGTGTCGTTCGAGGCGCGCCCTGCCGCAGTCCGCGCCGGCGAACCGGTCATGCTGGTCTGGGCCACAGAGAACCCGTCTGGGGGCGTCTCGATCGACCAGGGGGTCGGCGCCGTCAACGCCCGTGGCAGCCGCACTCTCACGCCCGCAGCGACGACAACCTACACCCTGGCGATGCGCGGCGGCCCGTCGCGAACCGTCACCGTGACGGTCACGGGAGCACCTGAGCCCCGAGCCGGCGGCACCCGCCCGCCGGGTGATCCGTCGGTGCCCCGGATGCCCGATGGCCGCCCCGATCTCACTGGCGTCTACGGCAGCGCGGGCCTTCCCGCCGGTGCCACGCCACCGCCGGTGAAGTCAGGCGCCGAGAAATTCCGCATCGTCCGCGGCGCCGACGACATCCGTGGGAGGACGACGCTCACGACGGGGAACGACTGCAAGCCGCTCGGCATCCCGCAGACCTACATCACGCCGTATCCGTTCCAGATCGTCCAGACGCCGAAGCTGGTGTTGATCATCTACGAGTATCCGAATGCCATCCGCTGGGTGCCGATCGATGGCCGCCAGCACGAAGTGGATCCGGATCCGACCTTCATGGGCAGCTCAATCGGCCGGTGGGACGGCGATACGCTGGTCGTGGATGCGATCGGCTTCAATGACAAGACGGAAGTCCACGGCTTCATGCACACCGACGCCCTTCATGTGGTCGAGCGGTTCCTCCGCCTGCCTGATGGAAACATGCAGTACGACGTGACGGTCGAAGATCCAAACGTGTGGCAGACGCCGTGGACGATTCCGGCGAGAACGTTCCAGCGTCGGCCTGAAGAGAACGTTGCTGAATTCGTCTGTGAGAGCTCGGTGGACTATCAGAGGTTGTTCAAGAGATAACTCCCAACTCCCAAGGACCATGGCAGAAGGTATGAGCTCGGCAACAGCTGGAACAATCGACCTGGTGGCGCGTGCGGCTTCGGTCGCGACGCTCGCTGACAAGCATGCAGAGGAGGGGGACAGGAACGGCCAGTTGTCCCAGGCGGTGGTTGACGCTCTTCATCGCGAGCGGCTGCTGGCGATGTGGGTCCCAAAGGCGCTTGGCGGTGCCGAGCTCGACGTCCTGTCTTCGCTGCGCGTCATCGAGAACCTGTCGTACGGCGACCCCTCAACCGGTTGGGTGGCGATGGCTGCTTCGCTGGCAATCGGTACGGGCGCGGCATATCTGAAGGACGAAGCCATCGACGAGCTGTTCGGCGGAGGCCGCTTTCCTGTCATTGCCGGCCAGGGCACGAGACCGGGCACTGCGGTCCCGCAGGACGGAGGATTCCGCCTCAGCGGCTCGTGGAGCTTTGCGTCGGGGATCAAGCACTCGAGCCACATTCACACGCTCGCCATCATCGAAGGCACCGGTGAGCCGCGGATCTTCGTGCTGCCGGTCAAAGAGGCGACGCTGATCGACAACTGGGACGTGCTCGGCCTGCGCGCCACGGGCAGCATCGACTACCGTATCGACGACGTGTTCGTGCCCGATGCGTTCACGCACTTCGCCGTGACCGATGTGCCCAGACGTGGAGACGATCTCTACAGGCTCGGCATCATCGGGTTTGCGATCATCTGCCATTCGGGCTGGGCGTGCGGAATCGGCCGGCGGCTGCTCGACGAGAGCGCCAGCAAGGTGCGAACCGGAATCGGTCGTTCGGGCACGCAGGCGTCCAGCGAGTCGTTTCACGAGCAGTACGCCAAGGCCGAGGCCGCGTATCGCGCCGCGCGTGCGCTGGTCTATGAGAGCTGGGCCAGCGTGAAGGAATCTCTCGACCGCGGGGAACGGCTCAGCGTCCGGCAGCACACGCTGATCCGGCTGGCGATGGCGAACGTCAAGTGGGCCAGCCACGAGGTTTCAGAGTTCGTCTACAAGGCCTCCGGCACGCTGGGGCTTCGTTCAGGAACGATTCAGCGTCTCTTCCGTGACATGCACGCCGGAACGCAGCACATCGTCGCGGCGCCGCCGGTGTTCCGTGCCGCCGGCCGCGAGCTCGCCGGCCTTGCCGAGGGCAAGACGTGGCTCTTCCTGGATCTCGTCGATCCTCCAACCTCCTGACAACTGGACACTGACAACTGACATGACTCTCGATCCGGGAAGTGCGGCGTTTCTCGAAGGTATGAAGGCAAGCGGCGGCAAGCCCATGTACGAGATGGCTGTCGGCGAAGCGCGCGCGGCGATCAGCGGCGCATCCGCCCAGCTGGCGGCATCGTTGGCGGACGTGGCGCGCGTTGACGATCGGCGCGTTCCGGTTTCCGGCGGAGATATCGGCATCCGCATTTACACGCCGCGCACCACCGGCGGCAAGCTGCCGATCGTGCTGCAGTTCCATGGCGGCGGGTGGGTGGCTGGCGATCTGGATACCCACGACTCGATCGCACGCTACTACGCGGCGCATGCGAACGCGATCGTGATCTCCGTCGATTACCGCCGGCCGCCCGAGCACCGTTTCCCGATTGCTGTGGATGACTCGTTCGCATCCGTCGAGTGGGTGGCTGCGCACGCGGATGAACTTGGCGGCGATGCCTCACGTCTTGCCGTGTCCGGCGACAGCGCTGGCGGCAACCTCGCCGCCGTGATCTGCCAGCTCGCGAAGCAGCGTGGCGGCCCGCGCATCGCCTACCAGGCGTTGATCTATCCCGTCGTGGATGTGCGGGATCCGGTAATCACACCGCTGTATGAGTCGCGCGCGGAGTTCGGCGGCGGCGAATACTTCCTGTCAACGCGGGACATGCTGTGGTTCCGCGGGCACTATCTCACCGACCCGGCACGCGAGGCGCAGGATCCTCGGGCGTCGCCGATGGCCGCGGCGGATCTCTCAGGGCTGCCCCCTGCCCTCGTCGTCACCGCCGGGTGCGATCCGCTGCGGGACGAGGCCAAGGTGTACGCCGACCGTCTCACCGCGTCAGGCGTGCCGGTGGAGTACCGCTGTTTCGAAGGCGCCATCCACGCCTGCATGTCGTTTGCGGGCGCGATTCCACAGGGCCTGGACGCGTTATCCTTTGTCGCAGCCCGGCTCAAAGAAAACCTGTCCAAGGTACAGGTACAGTAGAGGCAAGAGGAGAGACCCGATGAACCGACGATTGATGGCCCTGTTGGCGACGTGCGGATGGCTCATGACCATGGGGTCGCTGAGCGCCCATCATTCCACCGCGATGTACGACAACCAGAATCCCGTCACCATCACCGGCACCGTGAAAAAATTCGAGTGGACCAACCCGCACGCGTTCGTCTACCTCGAGGTGAAGGACGAGAAGACCGGCAAGGTCGTCGAGTGGGAGGTCGAGATGATGAGCCTCAACCATCTGCGCGGCTATGGCTGGACGAGCAAGACGGTCAAGCCTGGCGATCCGCTGTCAGCGACCGGGGCGCCGGCGAAGAGCGGAGCGCCTTCGATGATCGCGAACCGGATGAAGCTGGCGGACGGAAGGGAAATCCGATCGTAATCGTTCGGGTCGTTCGAATCGTTCGAATCGTTCGAGTCGTTCTGGGAGGCTTCAGGTGAGGCGCTTATTCGCAATCGTCGTCGGTCTGTCCCTGGCAACGCTGACTGCCCTCGCGCAGACACCGCAGGGAGCAGCGCAGCAGCCGGCCGCCGGTGCGCCCGCTGCGCCAGCGCCGGGGGGCCGGCAAGGGGCGCCTCCCGCGGGTCGTGGCCGCGGTGGCCCGCCAGCGCGCATCGTCACCTTCGAAGCCAAGCCGGCGAGCATCAAGCCCGGTGAGTCGGTCGTGTTGAACTGGCTGGTCGAGAATCCTGGTGCACCGGCGATCGAGCCTGGCATCGGCCGCGTCACGCCGCGAGGAACGATGCGGGTCACGCCGTCGGCCACCACGACCTACACGCTGACGAATGGAGATCTGACGAGGACGGTGACTGTCACCGTCGCCGGCACAACGCCTGTCGCGGCGGCTGCGTCCTCAACGGCAGCAGCTTCGAATGGCATCCCGCGCACTCCTGATGGCAAGCCTGATTTTTCAGGTGTGTACGGTTTTGGCGGTGGCGGCGGCGGGCGAGGCCGGGGGCAGGGCGCCGGCGCCGCGCCAGCGGGACCGCAGTTGAAGCCAGGCGCCGAGAAGTACCGCGTGCAGCGCGGACCGCAGGATACCGGCCGCACGTCGGACTGCATGCCGCTCCCGCCACCTGACGCGTTCGGCGTGCCCTATGAGTTCCAGATCATTCAGAACAAGGATCACCTCGTGATCATCCACGAGTATCCGGGCACGTTCCGCATCGTCCCGCTCGACGGCGAGCCGCACCAGGTGGATCCCGATCCCGCCTGGCTCGGTGATTCCGTTGGCAAGTGGGAAGGCGACACGCTGGTCATCGACACGATCGGCTACAACGAGAAGACCGAGATTGCCGGCTACCGTCACAGCGATGCGCTGCACACCGTCGAGCGTCTGCGTCGAGTGGAGGGCGGCGTCGACTACGAAATCACGATCGAGGATCCGAACGTCTTTGTCGCGCCGTTCACGCAGATGCGGTCATTCAGGCTGACCGCGGCACCCATGAAACGAATCATGGAGTTCATCTGCGAGAACAACCGCGACTACCGGCCGCTGTTCGGTACGCCGCCAGCCAAGTAGCCGAGTACCCGATTCTGTTGAGCCGTACACCGACGCTTTCCATTGTCGTCACCATCATCGACGGCGGGCAGTACCTGCGTGATTTCCTGCGCTCGGTCATGGCACTGGCTGACGCTCCTCCTCTGGAAATCATCGTTCCCTACGATGCGAGCATCGCGGATACGAAGCTGCTCGGGAACGAATTCCCTGACGTCACGTTTGTCGACATGGGCGTCATCGTGCCGATCCGTCCGATTCACACCCAGGGCGGACAGCACGAGCTCTACGATCGCCGGCGGGCGCGCGGCCTTTCGCTCGCCACGGGCGACATCATCGCGATACTTGAGGATCGCGGCCATCCGAGCCCTGACTGGGCGCGCACCCTGGTCCGTCTACACGCTGAGGGCAAATGGAATGTGATTGGCGGAGCCATCGAATGTAAGGAGCCGGCCAATCTGCTGCACTGGGCCTTCTATGTGACGGACTTCGGGCGCTACGGCCGCCCGTTTGCGAGCGGGCCTGC
>DATLLQ010000298.1:0-7194 GCA_035537775.1 Vicinamibacterales bacterium
CCGAAGAAGATGTCGTCGTCACTGGGCCCTTGAAACGTGATATCGAATCCGAGACGGTCGCGATAAAACGACAGCGCGGCGGGGACGTTCCTGACGATGAAGAACGGCGCGATGCCGGAGATTTCGGGTTTACTCATCCGAGTGCCCCCTGACCCGTCTCAGAATAGTTCGCGTATCCCCATGTGTTTCGAGTTCGCGCACGAGCGCCTCGAACTTGTCGCGCGGCTCACCGGTCCACCCGTTGATCCCAAGTCTCGATAGCACCACGAAGTGAACCGTCGCGCCGGCGAGGAGCAGCAGGCCGAGGACACCGTAGGCTACAGGTCGTCCGGCGGTCTCGACGAGCACGAGCAGGAGAATCAGCAGCGCCGCCTTCTTCGACAGCCGCCGCCATGCCGGCTTGTGCTGTTCGAACTTGCCGAACAGAACTCCCAGAACGACCCATAACGTCGAGAACGCGGCCACGTCGAACCAGCGCGAGTCGGTGCTCCACATAACTGTGGCTGGCCTATGGTAAGTACCCTTTCAACGGCTCACGAAGCGAATTCGTGTTCCCTGTGTCTAAAAGCGCCCAGGGAACGATGAACCTCATTCTTTTCCACCGCTAACAACTTCGTTCGACACCACTGCGGTTCGTGAGTTGATGGACGCGCGAACGCGCACACGAGTCATTACGCCAGGACACGCGGACTACCCTGACTCTTGACTCACACGGTGACATATTGTACTAGTTCATTAGAACAATTCACGAACCTCGACGACAGCCTCGAAAGGATTCAGGTCATGAGTCGCACATTGAAAGCGTGTCTCGTATCGCTAATGGCTGCCCTTCCCGGCGCGGTCCTTGCGCAACAGCCGGGAGGTCTCATTCCGTTACAGCGCGGAGTCAGTGTTCAGATGCCTGTCACACGCAATGCTGTTGCGGTACCAGCTGCGGATGCTCAAGACGCCCTGGTAGTCGCGCTGATGGCCGACGGCACCGTGTACCTTCGCGACGACCGGCTCCCGACGCCTGCTCTGGCAGATCGCGTGAGAAGCACTCTATCCACCCGAAGCGACAAGACGCTCTACATCAAGGCGGACGCTCGCGTCCCATATGCACGGCTCGTTGAGGTCATCGACGCACTGCAGACATCCGGCGTCGAAGGCTTGACGTTACTCAGCACACAACAGGACGTAGCGGACCAGGGGAGCCGGCTCGTTCCCTCGAAGGGCCTGGAGATGCGCGTTAACCGTAGACCGTAGGCTACTTACGACTTGCTCGATGCGTCCGAACGAAGGCAAACGCCATCAGCGCCGCTCCGCTGGCGGCCAGCAGCATGGGGATTCTTGCGTCGAACCGAAACGCCTGATAGCAGTCCCACGATGACGGGGCCGACGGATCCGTCGGAACCGGTGCCGAACAGGCTCCTTCTCCCATCGTGACGAACAGCGGTGTTGCCGCCATTGCGGCGACCGCCAGCACCAGGCCGACGATAAACGGTCGCGAGATGAGATGTCGCTTCACTGCTACGAACTACCAACGACGAACCACCAACTGAATGCCGGGGGTGCGAGGGTTGTCCTCGCATTACAGATTCGGCGTAGAAGATGTCGCCCGACGAGGAGCACGAGATGAAGACGGAACGTCGAATCGTCTTCATCGGATAATCCGGGGTGCGCCCTGGGCAGTACGGACCGACGCAGCCGCAGCCGCCTACTTCTCTGTTGGATCGCGGCCGTCTCGTGGCGCGCCGATCCCGGACGAGCCCACGAACAAACGGCGGCCGTCCGCGAAGGTGAGATCGCGGCCGTTGGCTCTGTTCGTGCCGTTCTTCGCACGATACCCGTCAACGAGGATCTCGGTGCCTTCGGGTAGCGAGGCCCGCGTCAGTCCTCTCCGCAGCAACGTGTTTGGAGTGCCCCCCTCGATCATCCAGCGGGTGATCGTGCCGTCTGGTGCTTTCACGTCGATGTGAATCCAGGTATGCGGATTGATCCACTCTACTTTGGCGACGGTCCCGCGCAACTGAATCGGCTTGTTCGCGTCGAATTCAGCGGAGAACGCGTGATGCGCGAACGCCGGCGCAGCGATCCCCAGGTACAGCGCAATGACGACGGCAGGATATCCGGCGCGCATCACCGTTTGCCCTTCAACGCTGCCCGCTCTTCCTCGCGCGCCCCGCTCAGGATGCCTTCCATCCCGTAGTTCCCCTCGTGACAGGCATACTCGAAGATGCCTTCCCCGGTTACCACGAACGGGATGGCCAGTGTCCATGGCCTGGTGAACGTCGTTGGATCCTCGATGGTGACGCGGTAGTCGATGCGATCCGGGGCCACGCGCGTGAAGCGCTCGACCAAATGCAGGTTCTCTGCAGCACCGCGGTAGAGCACCTTGTCGGTGAAGTTCGTGGTATCGACCACCAGGGTGTCTCCGTCCCAGCGTCCGACCGAATCGCCCATCCAGTTGCGGATCGACGTGCTCACGTGCTTGCGCCCATCTGTCGGAATCACACGCGTCCCACCAAGCATCTCGATCTCGATGGCGACGTAACCGGGGCTCTGGGTAATCCGGTAGTTATTGTTGTAGGCCGACGGACTCATCGCGCCCGGCATTCCGCGGGTGATGCAGCGCTCGAACGTGCTGCGATCGAGCCAGCTGTCCGTGCCCCGCCCGCCGGCTGCCCCGCCGCCGCGATACGCCGGCCGCTTCCCTTCTTCCGCCGCGCGCAGCTTCGCCGCCTGGGTCTGCGGCGGGACGCGGCCGTCCGGCGGATCGATGACCAGCGAGGTGCGAAGCGATGTGACCGAGGTCCCGCGATCCCACCAGAAGTCGTTGTAGGCACGCTCGACATCCCCGCGCGTGCCTTTGTTGCGTCCTTCGTCGCCATTCTGCTGCTGCGCGCGCTGCTCGAGCGCAGCCGCTTCTTCACGAGTGAAGAACTCGCGGCCCTTGACATCGGCGGCGCGTTCGAACGGCGTGATCGTACGGTTGGAATACGTCCCCTGCAGGTCAGGATCTCCCCAGGGCGTCCGCGGCGTCTTGTAGTTGCCCCCGGACTGCGCAGTCAGCGGCGCCGTGGCCAGCGCCGCGACCAGGCCAGCGATCGCGATCGTCGGAACGCTCAGGAACCGGTGATTCATGGCACAGCTCCTTCGGATCAGAAATCGAACTGGGCGGTGACCTTCGCGAACCGCGCCGTCAGGATGCTCTGCGGCACCAGCCACGCGCCGCCCGCAATGAACGCCTGGTTGTACGACTCCACCGGATTGACGTTCAGCGCGTTATACAGATCGAGCGCGATCTGCGCGCGCTTGCCGGCGAATCGGAACACCTTGCCGACGCGGAAGTCGAGCTGGTTGATCCGGTCGCCAATCACGTCCCCTGGCTCCACCAGATTGATGTTCGCGAATTGCACGTTGCCCGACAAGGGACGACCGAGCGACAGAGCCGCCGTCGCGGACGGGACGTTGTAATTGGCCTCGAGCGCATCACCCGGGAGGCTTTGGAATGTTCCGCTGACCTGCACGTCGATGCGCGGAATCGTGTACGACCCGAGACCCTTGAAGTCCGTGAGGAACGGGGGCTCGGTAAGGCAATACGGATCCTGCAGGGCGGTTTCCGGCAGCGCGGCGCGGATTTCGCACGTGTCGTCCATGCGCCGGCCGGTGCTGGTGCCACCCTGGAACGTCAGGCCTCCGCGGATCCGAGCCGTGAAGTTGACCTCCACACCGTTCCAATGGCGGCGGCGGCGGCCGTACACGTCGGCAAACGTCTGGTAGTTGTCGGTGACGCCGGACAGCGTCGGCACCACATCGTAGAGTCCCGAGATCGTCTGGCCGCCGCCATCCGGCAACCTCGGGTCAGAGGGCGCCACGATGCTGAACGTGTTGTAGTCGGACGCCAGGGTCGCCCGATTGTCGATCGCGAAGAAGTTGCCGAAGATGCGGCGGAAGTAGCCGACGTTAACCGATACGCGGGGCAGCAGCTCCTGCTGCACCTGGACGCCGAAGTTCCAGTCGTACGCGCGCTTGCCCCAGCCAGTCAACGTGTCGGGATCGTACGTCGTGCTGAAGACCGGCCGCCCGAAGTTCAGGTTGCTGCTCTGGCCGCAGAAGTCGCCACCCGACGCCCGCAGATCCTGCGTCTGCGGATTCAGCAGGTCGCAGTCAGGCCGCCAGTTCGTGTTCGCGTCGGTCCACGTCCGGTTCGCCGTCGACGAGACACGCGAGAGCGGGTTGAGCAGGCCGCCCGTGATGGAGCTGCCGTCCGCAGCAGCAAGGTACTTGCCGGCGTTCACTTTGATCGCCGTCTTGCCGTTGCCGAAAAGGTCGTAGGCGACGCCCACCCGCGGAGTAATGTCGTCGTACGACACACCGTCGGACGGCTCATACACGATCGCGACCGGGACGAACGGGTTCGGCCCGAGCTGCTGCCGCGGGAAGCGGCTCCACACGTGGTCGTAGCGGATTCCGCCAGACACCGTGAGCCGGTTGATCGTCCACTGATCCTGGGCGTAGAACGCGGCGGTGTAGACGTTGGTGTGCACGCGGCCCGGGCCGGCGGTCATCGTCAAGCGGTTCGGAATCCCGTTGTTGACCCGATAGCTGAGCCACGCGTCGTTCTGTCGCGGATTGGGAAACTTGTTATCGATGAACTGCGCCAGGTAGCCGATTCTGGCGTTGTGCTGACCCGTCACGAATGCGCCTGCGGCACGCCAGTTCATGACCGTGCTGTCGGCAACGTACCAGCTGTTCGCGCGGTAATTGAGATTCGCGATGCCGCCGTTGTTCGCGCAGCCGGCGGCACACTGCTCCTGCACGGGAATCATCATGTTGCTGTTCTCGAGGTTCGGCTTCGGGCCGTAGCCGAGAATCAGGTTCGTGCCGAATCCCGCCTCGAAGAGCAGGCGCTGCGTCGCCGGCGAGGTCCACGTTACCTGCTGGACTCGAGGCGGGGACTGGTTGTTGCCGCGCGCCTCCGGCGCCGTCGTCGCCGTCCCGCCGTCGCTGCACTGCGTGCAGTTCCGCTGTTCGTCCCAGTAGAAGTTGAACTTGTTGCGCGCCGTGGCTTGCCACGTCATGCGCAGGCTGACGTTCTTCCAGCTGCTGTCGGCCACAGCCTGATGGCTGTCGTCGGGCACGTACGTCCACGCATTGACGTCGCCCGCGTTGCGGTTGCTGAACATGCCGCCGACGACGCGATGGTTGCCCTGGTAGCGGGTGGCTGAGAAGAACCAGAGGCGATCGCGGCTGACCGGGCCGCCGACGGCCGCGCTCATGTCCCAGATTTTGGCCAGCTTGTTCGGCGCTCGCAGGCCCGCAGCCTCGATCTGAGCGTCGAAGTTGTCGCTCTGGAACGCGTCGTTGGCGCCGTTGGCGAAGAACGTTCCTGAGAAGCGGTTGCCGCCCTGCCGCGGCACCAGGTTCATCGCCGGGCCGGCGTTCTCTGCTTCACCGAGGCCGCCCGACGTGGAGAACACGACCTCCTGCGCATTGCCCACGTCGGCGACCGTGTACGACACGCCCGTGCCGTTGAGGGACGCTCCGAGCGAGAGACCGTCAACCGTCAGGCGCCCTTCGTTACCTGGCCCGCCGCGCATCGCAAACGTGACGGTCAGCGGTCCGGCGAGACCGCCAACATCCTGGTTGCCGGAAAGCGTGACACCCGGCACGAGCGCAACGAGGCTGTGATACAGCCGCGCCGTCGGAATAGCGGCGATCGTTTCGTTGTCGAGGATGCTCTGCTGCCGCGCGTTGGTCACGTCGACGATCGGCGTCTCGCCCGTCACCGTGACCGTCTCGGCCAGCGCACCGACTTTCAGATCGACGTTGACCGACGCTGCAAACGAGCCGGTGAGCACGATGCCCTCGCGCCGGAACGTGCTGAAGCCGGACAGCGCGAACGTGACGACGTAGGTGCCGGGTCGCAGATCCTCGATACGGTAGGTGCCGCTGCCGTCCGTCGTCGTGGTCCGGACCTTTTCGATCAGCTCCGGGCTCGATGCTTCCACCGTGACTCCCGGCAGCACAGCACCGGAGGGGTCACGCACGACGCCCGTGATTGATCCCTGTGCCAGCACCGTCGACGGGAGCAGGCAAAACGCCACCAGGACAATTCCGAAACGAAAACCTGTACGCATGACGGAGTTCTCCTATTCTGCCGATGCCGGCCGATCCTCCTTCGCGTTCCCCGCACGATCCCGACGCAAATGGCGCTTGTAGCACGATTCGGCAGCCAAGTCACTGCCTCCGGTACCAGAACACGTAGTCAAATTGCCGGTCGCTGAACGTCACGGCTGCGTGGCCGACGGCAGGGCCGAGCGGCGGGACCGGTTGGACCGCCTGATTCGACAAGAGCGCCGCGCCCGGCCGCAGCATGCGGCCGATGTTCACCAGCGCCAGCGCCTGCTCGAACGAATCGTAATAAACGAACACGTTTGTCGCGATCACCAGATCGAACCGCTGCTCGTCCACGAGCGGCTCGAGCCGCTCGAGGACAATGTTGAGATCGAGCGGGACGACGGAAAGCACGACATCCGGTCGAACGCGAACCGCGCGAACCTTCACGGAGCCGCCGTTCCGCGGAGCAGCGGCCGCACCGACCGTTTCGCCGACACGATCGCCCGCGCGTTTCCAGTACTCCTCCAGGCCGCCGCTCCATCGCTCACCTTCGCCGAGCGGCAGATGAATCAGGTAGCCGGCTCCCTGGCGCGCGCGATCGCGCGCGGCCATCAGATGCTGATTCACTCGAGCGCTGACGTCAAACGTCGTAATCGACAGCTCGCCGGCGCGGGCGAGGCCGTTGCGGAGCAGCGAATCGGCAACGGCGAACGGTTGTATCGACTGCTCGGGATAGAAATCGTGGCCATCGGCCTTGTTGATGACATCAAGGCCAGGGCCGACGATCGCGACCCGCCGAATGCCGCCGGTAAGCAGACCTGATGTGCGAAGCGCCGCCAGCGCGTGATCCACGGCGTAGCTGGAAAGAATCGAGGTGTCGGACGACAGTCCACGATCGTGGTACAGGCTCGCGTAGCGCGCCATCCACGCGGCCGGATCGGCAGCCGCGTTCGGCGACTCGAGCACACGCGAGAAATCAGCGCTTTCGGACAACATTCGCTTTCCAACGTCGTTGACAAAATCACGCGCGGCACGGCGGCCGGCGGCCGACGCCAGATTGATGCCGCGCCTGCCGAGCATCGACGCCGCCCA